>NZ_JABDWI010000013.1:0-226543 GCF_019685235.1 Rhizobium sp. NLR8a | reverse complement strand
TTGGTCTGACGGTTGATTACCAGATCGTCGACAACTTCTACGCCAAGGCTTCGGTTCAGTACCTCGATCCGGAAGACGCTGACGACTCTACCTCGGGCTACTTCCGCCTGCAGCGTTCGTTCTAATCTGGTCTGACTTTGGTCGATCAGGAAAGCCCGGCTCTCGAGCCGGGCTTTTTGCGTTGGCGCAAAGGGGCTCCGGTGCCGAGGGGCTCAAAGCTGCCGCGCAGACGTCAGCAGTCGTTGCGCGATAACGGAGTGCATCAGATGGAAAACAGGAGCGTGCTGTATTCATCAGGGGCGACGGGTTGCATCACCGTACCGTGAGAGCATGGGCGCTGTCGGAGACAAAAACCTGTTAGTGCAGCGCCGAAGCCTTAGCTCTCTCACAACTGACGTCGCTTTGAGCGATCACGTCGCCGGATAAACTCGTGTTGCTGCGTTCGAGATAATGCCCATCAAGGAAGGAGCGGTAGGCGTCGGCGATGCCCTCCTTCAGACCGATCTTCGGAGACCAGCCGAGAGTGCGAAGCTTGTCGACGCTCAGGAGTTTACGTGGCGTGCCATCTGGTTTGGCGAGGTCGTGCGTGATCTTGCCTTCGAAGCCAACGACCTCCGAGACGAGGCGTGTCAGTTCGAGGATGGTAATGTCTTCGCCAGAACCTACGTTCACATGACTTTCGGCGGAATAGGTCTTCATGAGATGGAGGCAGGCGTCGGCGCAATCGTCAACATGAAGAAATTCGCGGCGCGGTGCGCCAGTGCCCCAGATGCACATCTCTTGCTGCTGGTTGACCTTGGCGTCATGCGCCTTGCGTATGAGTGCCGGCATGACATGGCTTGATCCGAGGTCAAAATTGTCGTTCATAAAGATTGGTAGGCATGGCCGAGATGAAATCCCTGCCGTGTTGTTTGCGATAGGCAAGGCAGAGCTTTAATCCGGCAATTTTGGCGATCGCATACCACTCGTTCGTTGGTTCAAGCGATCCCGTCAGAAGTGAATCCTCGACGATCGGCTGATCGGCGAACTTCGGATAGATGCAAGATGAGCCGAGAAACATCAGTTTCTCGACCTGAGCTCTATGGGCTGCGTGGATGACGTTCGCTTCAAGAATCAGGTTGTCGTAAAGGAAATCGGCTGGATAGTGAGCGTTCGCGAGAATACCGCCGACCCGCGCAGCAGCCATGAAGACAGCGTCGGGACGATTCTTGCTCATCCAGGCCTCTACCTGCTCCTGCCGTCTGAGGTCGACCTCGGCGCGGGTGGCGGTTAGAATCTCGCAGTCCTCGGAAACAAGACGGCGCACGATCGCAGAGCCAACCATGCCGCGGTGCCCCGCGACATAGACCCTTTTTCCGGCAAGGCTGTAGATCACCTTAGGCATAGGCAAAACCTTTGGTTACACTTACCGTCGGAACATTTCGTGCCATGACTTTCAGGTCCTCGCGGACCATCTCCGTAACCAGCTGATCAAGACTGGTCTCATGTTTCCAGCCAAGCTTCGTATGCGCCTTCGTTGGATCACCGATAAGAAGGTCAACTTCAGTCGGGCGGAAATAAGCCGGATCAATCTCCACCACACACCGACCCGATGACTTGTCATACCCCTTTTCCTCAACTCCGGTCCCACGCCAATCAATCGGCATGCCCACCTTGGCAAAGGCCTTGTCGACAAAGGCACGGACCGAGTGCGTTTCACCGGTCGCAAGGACATAGTCCTCCGGTTCGTCCTGCTGCAGCATCAGCCACATCCCGCGTACATATTCGCGCGCATGCCCCCAGTCGCGCTTGGCATCCAGATTGCCGAGATAGAGCCTTTCCTGCAGTCCAAGATGGATCGCAGCCGCCGCCCGGGTGATTTTACGCGTCACGAAGGTCTCGCCGCGGATCGGACTTTCATGATTGAACAAGATGCCGTTCGAGGCGTGCATGCCATAGGCCTCGCGATAATTGACCACGATCCAATAGGCGTAGAGCTTGGCCGCGGCGTAGGGCGATCGAGGGTAGAAAGGCGTCGTTTCGCTTTGCGGGACTTCCTGAACTTTGCCGTAGAGCTCTGAGGTGGACGCTTGATAGAAGCGCGTCTTCCTGGTCAGTCCCAGGAGGCGAATTGCTTCAAGTAGTCGAAGTGTGCCGGTTCCATCCGCGTTGGCCGTATATTCTGGCGTCTCGAAGGAGACTTGAACGTGGCTCTGTGCCGCGAGGTTATAGATCTCGTCCGGCTGCGTTTCCTGAATCACACGGATGAGATTCGTTGAATCGGTCATGTCCCCGAAATGCAAGATGAACCGAGGATTCTCGACGTGCGGATCCTCGTATAGATGCTCGATGCGGCTGGTGTTGAAGGACGAAGAGCGTCGCTTGAGGCCGTGAACAATATAGCCCTTCCCCAAGAGAAGCTCGGCCAGATACGCACCGTCCTGACCTGTTATACCCGTAATAAGCGCAACCTTGTTTTTATTCTTCACGACAGCCCTCCGTATTTGCTTCGCTGAACCAGGCGTGATGCTGCCGTTGTTCATGTGAATTCGTGGTATTTCCGCAAGGACTTCACAAACAGTTCTGAATCGCTGAAGTTGTACCTGGCGTGTTGTTTCGGATTGACGTTGTTTATGGCGACGCAAAGCTCCGCGTTGCGTGCGGTCTTCAGCTGATGCAAGCAGAATTCGACGGCTCGACGGCTCGTCTTACCCCATTTAACGACCACGAGCGTTCGTTCTGCCAAGGCCGTCAGATGCATTGTATCAGCCGAGGCGAGCACAGGAGCGCTGTCGAAGATGACGACTTGGCCCAGTGAGGCGGCGATCGAGACGATGTCAGCCGCATCAGTCACGCGGGCGCGCCGATGGAGAGTGGCATTGCCGGCCGGAATGAAGTCGATGCCGCTCGGATGGTGATCGATAATGTCCCGGATTCCAGCCTGTCCACACAGGAATTCATTCAACCCCTGCTGTAGCTCGGACCTGAAAAACGAGTCGAGATTTCCGTGTCTGAGGTCGCCATCAACGAGCAGCACCGGAATGCCGTTGGCGGCGAGATCGATTGCCAGTGATCTGGCGACGAGCGACTTGCCCTCTCCACTGTGAGCTGACGTCACGACGATACTGTGAGGCAGCTTTCCACCGTTGGACTGTTTGAGCGAAGTTATGACGGAGCGAATTGCTTCGTCAAACATCCCGTCTTGAATGTCCCCGAAGAGCATGGATGGCCCCCCCCGGTCTCTCCGTTTCAGGCGTGGGATGAATCCGGCTGGCACTATGCGAGGCATTCCGGCCATCTGATCGAAGCTGCGGACCGAGTTATCCAGCATCTCGACCACAAAAGCGGCCGTCACCGCGATCGATATCGAGGCCAGGAGGGCGCCGACCAGATAGAAAAGCCGTCCGCGTCCCTGCGGTGCCAGCGGCACTGCTGCCGGTGACAAAACTTCCAGTTCCGCTCCCGGCAGCATGGCTTGCGCAGCCAAGCCGCGGCGCTGCTCGTCGAGCTTATCAAGAGCGGTTTGCTCCTTGTCAGCCATTCGCTGGAGTCGCGCCAGTTCCGTCTGCGCCAGGGCCGAGCGAGCGCGTTTCTCATGAGCAACCGCCAAGGCCGACCGGACCGCGTCATCTTCATGATCGAGCGCCGCAAGCCTGGCGCGGACTGATTGAAGATATCGATCGGCCGCAAGGCTGAGATCGGTGCGGGATTTAAGGATCTTCGCGCGCATATCGACCACGGCTTCGGCCGTGTTGCCATAGGTCTCGAGAAGGCGCTCGAGATCTTGCTCCTGCGCACGAAGCTCCCGTTGCATTGCGCCAATGCTGTCGGGAATAACCATATTCTGCAGGGCGAGCGAGAGGTCGTCAGCCGCTTCCATTGCAGATATCGTTGCTCTCGCTTCAGCGCGGCCTTGTTCGATTTTTGTTTGTCGCTCGCCCAGCTCCATTATCGACTTGATCTGTTCGACCTGATCGTCGTCATTTGAGACGACGTCCATAGTTTTCTGATACGCGTCGGCGGCGTCGCGTGCCGCCGCAGCACGGTCTTTCTGTTCGGCGATGCGCTGCAGAACCCATTCTTCTGCCGCGTCCAGGCGCCCACGCAGACTGTCCTTCCGCTCTTCGAGATAGATGCTGATGAGCCGGTTCGGGACCGAGGCTGCCAGTTGGGGGTCGCTCGCATCGAAGCCGATCTGAATAACGTCACCCTGGCCATCGCGCCATACGCGCAATGCCTTGTAGTAATTCGGGATGATTGGCTCGATGCTGTCTCGTACCGGCGAGGATGGTTTTTCTCTGTCGACCAGACCGCGCAACATTGCTCGCATCCTGTCGATAAGCGAGGTCTCTTGCAGCGCCGGATTGAATTCCGGCCACTCATCGAGCCTCAGGTCGCGGATGACCCGCTCTGCAATGCTTCTGGAAAGAAGTCGTTCGGTCTCCGATGTGGCGTCCAGCGGATCGTTGCGGCCGGAATCTTCAGGGCCGAGCTTCGTCGCCAGAGGCGTGTGGATAATCAGCCGGGACTCGGCATGAAAACTCGGCTTCAACCCGGAAACCATGATAGCGGCAATCGCCATCATCAGCGTGATGATAGCCACGATCATCACCATCCTTCGCCGGATAAGACGCAAGCCCGATGTCAGATCGAAGTCGTCCGAACTGGTTTCCACCTGAAACCGGGGGTCGTAGCGCATCGACGAGAGCGAGGTGTTGCGGTCTGGCGGGATAGTTGAAATGGTCATCGTTCACCAACCGACGTTTGAGGTTGCGCGGAGACGGCGTCGTAGAGTTTTTCCAGCGATCGCATGTAGGCCCTCATACTGAACTGGCTGAGATAATGAGCCCGGGCCTTGGCCGAGAGGCGGTTGCGGATTTCCGGATCGCTGACGAGTTTCGCCAGCGCCGCAGCCAGGGCATCCTTGTCTCCGACAGGCACGAAGACGCCCGTTTCACCGTCGGAGATGACTTCGCCATGCGCACCGACGCGCGTGGTAACGACCGCAAGCCCGTGGGCGAGCCCTTCGACCACAGCCATTGCCAAGCCCTCGGCATGCGAAGGCAGAACCAGGATATCTGCCCGTGCACACAAGGCTTGCGCCTCGTCGGCGCCGAGCCAGCCCGGCATTTTCACCAGATTTGAAAGGCCCAGGGCTGCGGCCTGGCGTCGGTAGTCTTCCACGGGTCCGTCGCCGGCCAGCACGGCCCGCCACTGGAGCTCCTTCATAATCGGATGACTTAAGGCAAGCAGAAGCTCCCCAACGCCTTTGCGTTCGCTCAATCGGCCGAGAAAGACGATCAACGGCATCTTGCCGACGTGAACACTGCGCGCCCCGGGGTCGGGAACACAATTGCGGATGACGGCCACGCGGCGCTCGTCCACGCCGAGAAGCGTCGTCAGCGTCATGCGGTCGCGCTGACCCAGTGCTACCACCTGGTCGGCATGTTGAAACATCCGGCGTATGAGCATCTGTTGACGTGGCGAGCGCGCGGCAAAGTCACTCGCATAGTCGTAATCGTGCAGGTGCAATATGTGAGAGCACCCGAGGAGGCGGGCAGCCTCGGTGAGGATCAGTTTTCTTGCGGTGCTGCCGCGACCCGCGACATGAATATGGTGAATGCGTGCCGGAGCAATTATCTGATCCTTGGCCATCATCAAGATGGCGCCGAGCAGGCGCATCGGCGACGTAACCAGGGACCAGCGACGCCCTCTGGTATCTGTGACAAGGTGCGTTTCGCCCGCCTCCCTGGCGGTGCTCGATATATACCCGACCAGCCTGCCGATTCCGCCGCCGTTCTCGCAACCACCCGGGACATAGTGGCGGACCGTTGCTGCATTCCGCACTGCTATCCGATTCCCCTCCGTGAGCGCCGTCATCCGCATGCTCCGACCACCTCACGATAAACGGCCGCAGCCTTTGCGCCGACCTGCTCAGGCGAATTCGGACCTGTGGCCCAGGCGAGCGCGCTGGTCCCTAAGCTGCTTCTCAATTCGTTGTTTTCCGCCAGTGTCCGGATGGCACTGGCGAGCTGTTCGACGTCCCCTGGCCGAACCACCATTCCCAGTCCGTTTGGTAGAACGGTGTCGCGTAATTCGCCGACGTCGGTCACGATGACCGGTTTGCCAAATGCCGCGGCAAGGTTGAGGACACCGCTTTGCGAGGCTTCCGTGTAGGGAAGAACAACGATATCGGCATCCAGAAAAAGCTGGGCGACCTCCATATCCTCGATAAAGCGGTTGCGAATATCATAGCGGCCGGCTTCGCCCATTAGGGGCTGGAAGATCCAGGGATCATCGCCGCGGCCGGCGACCGTGATGCGCAGATTGGGGAGCTGGTCCTTCAGCATCGCCTCGGCGCGGACCAGATGCTCCAATCCCTTGTAAGCAAATATCCGCCCGAAAAGCAGGACGCGCAAGGTTCCATCTGCGTGGCGCCGCGTCAGCTTGTGCTGTCGAGCGAGCTCCGCGTAGCGATGAATGGCCGGATGCGACAGGACATGGACGCGATCAGGCGATTTTGAATATCGCTCGAGAACCATTCGTTTCAGCCCCTCACCATGAACGACCACATGACCTGATTGCCGCACCATCAGTTGCGGAGCCCAGGCGGGCAGCGTGCGGGTGTCGGAATCGCCGGGATGCACGTCAACATCGTGGACGGTCGTCACCAGAGGGATCGGGCGCCAGAATGGCGCAGCAAAGTTCAACCAGAGTGTGGAATTGCTCAGAAGGTGAATGATGTTCGGCCGCTCGGTCCGGATGAGACGCGTGAGTTGGTGCAGGAACCAGGGGTTGGAGAGTGAGCGGTGCCGTGGCCAGTCCAAAAGGTGCAGATCGACAGCCGGATCGAAGGCGGAGGCAAGGTTGGCATAGCGCCGATGCGGAACTGCGAGCACGACCTGCAGGTGTTGCGCAACACCGTTGGCGAAGGAGATGGTGTAGTCTTCGAGTTCGGAAACCAGCATCAGCGCCTTCATCGTGCCGACTCCGACAAGCCAACAGCCTGACCGCGTCGAGGAAGGTCGCGGGCTGTCCGCAATGCCTCACGCATACGCCTCAGCAAGTTTGGTTCTCCGGCGAAAAAAAGCCCTTCAACAGCAAGTCTGAACCGGGTGCGTGTATCTGCGCCCTCCAGCCTGACGGAGGCAACCCGGTACGGAAAGTGATCGGTCAGACGCAACCTTCCCGCTAAATCGTGGGCGGAAAGAAACTGGTTCGTCACTTCGACGACAGTCCGCCAATGGGCCATGCGCTTTCGCAGCATGGCGGCGTCATCGACTGACCGATACCAGTTATTGTTGTGAATTCGGTAGAATCCGAGTGAATCCGACAAGGCGACAACGTTCCCCAGAAATGGGTAGAGGCCCGCGAGCCAGGCGTCGGCGGAAATGTGGAACTGTTCGGGAATATCTCCTGCCGCATCCCACGCGCTACGTCTTACAGCGATGGCTGATGTCAGTGGGAAGGGCCACCAGCCGGCCGATCTCGCAAGCCGTGACGACAAATCTCCCGAACACAAGGTCCGAGGAATTGGCTTGAAGGCTATTGAGCCATCGATCTGCGTCGGCTGCAGTCGGTGATAAACAAGCGATGCATGAGGATTCGACTGGAAAGCAGCGGCTGTTGCCGACAGCTTGCCCGGCGCCCACCAGTCATCGGCATCGAGAAAACAGAGGATTTCGCCACTGCTTGCCTTCACAGCGGCATTGATGGCGGCGGCCTGTCCCCGGTTCTCCTGGAAGAGCACCTTCACCCGGTTTTCATATCCTTCCAGAACCGAGCGCGACTGATCGCTCGAGCCGTCATCGACGACGATGATTTCGGCATTAGACGCCTTTTGGCGCAGGGCGCTGTCGATCGCCCGAGGAAGGAAGCAACCGTAGTTGTAGTTGTTGATGAGGACGCTGATCGTCGGCCGCTCCATGACACCCCCTCTCAAGCGCGTTGCTGCGCGACACATCGGTACGCCGGAGTTGCGGACGCTCGTTCGTTTGGCAACGCGATTTCATGGAAAGGGATGGGAGGCGGACAGGCATCATTCCGCGCGATCAGGCTTGCGCCCTGAGCTCGTAGGGTCACCACCACAACGCGTGACGCTTCCGTTATAATGCATACGAAACCAGGACCATGACGCAGAACCATAAAAATCCCAACCCTTCCGAGCGTCACCTGCCAACTGCCGGCTGCGCCAGAAATTATTGCCTCACTTCACCACCGACTGCGGCTTAGCGCGGCGTGCTTCGCGGTTCGTTTTCATCGTCAAGCTACCGGCGATTGGTCACGGGTGACATCTGCTCTTATGGGCAATGCCGTTTGCCCAGGCACCAACTTTTGGGGGAGGCGTAGACCGTGAGCTTAACCCAAACAACGTCCTTGGACGGTGGGTACGCGCGTTAGGCTTAGCTCCGCCTTCGTTTGCGTCGGTTGACTAGGGAGGTGGCGGGATGTTCGTTGGTAAGCAGCGCAGCTGTGAAAGGGGACCCATGTCTTTCCAAATTGCCGCGACCAACAGCCTCTCATCTGTCCAGTCAAATCGGGACCGATAATGAGAGCCTATATGCTTAGAGCCGCGAATGGGCCGACCGTCAGTTGGCGAGCGATAGAGTGCTGGGGCGCAGGCTTTTGCCTTTTTCTTCAAACAGGCGCCCTTTTCCCGCTCATGCTGGCGGACGCCGACGGAGCCCTTGGCGATCATGCCAGGTCTATATTGCGTCTGCTTTGCCTGCCCGTATACGGCTTTACGTTCTTGATGCTGGTAAGGAATTTTCCGCTGTTTCTAACGGCGCTCAAGCGAAATTGGTTTGTCCCCTTGATGGTCGCCATGCCGTTTGTGTCCGTCTTCTGGTCGGTGGGCCCATCAACGACATTCAGGCGCGCCATCGGCCTGCTCTTTACAGTGCTTCTGGCTTACGTGCTGGCAATACGCTTCACACCACGGCAGTTGCTTCTCCTGGCATTTGCCACCTTCGGAACATGCATCGTCCTCAGCCTTCTGGTCTTCGTGGCGTCGCCGAGTCTCGCTCGCATGCCAATGGACGGGTCCGTGCGTGGCATATTCATCCACAAGAACAGTCTCGGTTGGTACGCTGCCATGATGATACTGGTGTCGACGGCCGTTTTAATTGACGGTAACCGGGGTTTACGGCGAACCGCCTTGCTTTTCTTGATCGCGGGCGGGGCCTGTCTCGTGGCCTCCGGATCGATGACCGCGATCATTGCGACGGCATCGGCCTATTGCTTGATCGGGTTCTATTCCCTGTTGCGGCGGATCGGTGGCATCAGCCGCATCGTCTTCGTCCTGTTTTTTGTTCAAATGTTCGTTGGGCTCCTCCTTTTGCTTCACGAATTCCTGGTTCCATTCCTGGAGGCGCTTGGCAAGGATGCCACTTTGACGGGCCGAGTGCCCTTATGGGAGCTGGTCGATGGTCAGATCGCCGATCACCTGCTGCTCGGCTTCGGCTACCAGGCCTTTTGGACAGAGGCGAACCCCGAGGCCTGGATTATCTGGTCGAGGATCCAATGGATGGCTCCCCACGCCCATAACGGATTCCGCGACACGCTGCTGAACTTCGGAATAAGCGGAATGATCTTGTTCGCTCTGATGCTTTTGCAGGCCTTGCGCCAAGGGGCGGTCCTCCAATGCCGCGATCCGCATTATGGCTGGCTCTGGTTGAATGTCTTTACAGTCGTGATTTTGGTGATGAATCTGACCGAAACGATCTTCCTGATCCAGAATGATGCGATTTTCGTTCTGTTTATGTCGGGCATCATCATGTTCTCTCTATATGAGCCCGTTGTTTCGACGGCTCCCGGCCAGCAACTGCGGGCCTCGGCAGGCAGCACAACGGCGGAGCTGCAGATTTGATCAGGCTGCGCTTCGCACCGATCTTGAGCTTTCTGCTTGCTTCGCTCTTTCCGCAGCCGAGCAACCTGGCCGCAGTGAGTCCGGACGCAGATGCGCCCGACAGGCTGCAGGCAGCGCTCAGGGAAGCGACTTGCGCGGAAGCGTCGCCGGCGACCTTTTCGGACAGGCTGAAGGGGACTTCTCTGAGCAAAGTACTGACGGGCACATCCGCGCCCCGGGCGGTATTCTATGTTTCTCCCGATGGCAAAGACAGTTGGAGTGGGCGTCTTCCCAAAGCCAATCCTCAGCGTACCGATGGTCCTTTTGCCAGCATCGAGCGAGCTCGGGACGCTGCGCGTGAGAAGGGCCGCGAAAACACGATCGCAATAGGCAAGGGGGACTATTATCTCGCTGAACCGATAGTCTTCGACGCCCGCGACGCGGGCCTGGTCATCGCTGCAAGGTGCAACGAAGCGCCGGTTCTGCACGGTGGCCCGCTTATACGCAATTGGACGGCACAGGCCGATGGCCGATGGACGGCGTCGCTGAAGCTGCCTCCAGGCAGGGAGTTGGGCGACCTTTTCGTCAACGGGGCGCTCCAGACGCAGGCCCGCTTTCCCAATGCTCCGCTCGATGGAGACCCGCGCAAAGGATGGCTTTTTGCGGCCAAGTGCGCTGAGGACGACGACATATGGCATGGCAACACGCGTTTTTGTTTCCATGCCGGCGATCTTCCGATCTCCAAAAATACAGCGGGGCTTGTCACCCACATTGTCGGTGGTTTTCGCCCCGGCAGCCAATGGGGCAGTGACACCCTCCCTGTGGTTTCAATCGATACCGCCAACCGGGCCATCAACACCAGAGGCACTGCCTATTTCTTCACCGCGGAAGGCAGCCGCTATTTCCTTGCCGGGGCGGCGGCCCTGCTCGATGTTCCCGGCGAGTGGTGGTATGACCGCGCTGGGGAGCAACTCGTCTACCTCCCAGCCGATGGATTGCCAATCAGCTCGACGGCTGTCGCCGGTATCCTGCCGACATTCTTCAGGCTGGATGGAGCCGACCGGATGGTTGTATCAGGGCTTCAGTTCCGGGAAGGGGACCCGCGCGGTAGCGGCAAGTTCGGTACCGACACCAGGAGCTTTGGCGCCATACGGATCGAGCGGGCGGACGGCGTCCGGCTGCTCGGCAACTCCATCGACAATGTCGGCGTCGGCATCCATGTTTCCGAGAGCAAGGATGTCTTGATTGCCGGCAACGAGATTGCGGATGTGGCCGGCAACGGGATTTATGTTGGCACGACCTACGGCACTTTCCTCAAATCGGACGGTGCGACAATCCTGTCGAACCACATCCAGGACATCGGCAGGGTCTATTTCGAAACGGCCGGGATATGGTTCCAGGCTGCCGACAATGTCAGGATCGCTCACAATCTCATCGAAAACGCGGCTCAGTTCGGTATTGCCGGTGGCTCGCTATGGGGACCTCAGGACGCAGTTCATGATGCGGTCATCGAACACAACGTGGTCCGCAACGCCAATCAGCAAACGGCAGATGGCGGCGCCATCAAGATGATGGGTGAGCAGGCCGATCCTTTGAACAGCAGCATTCGCTATAATCTCGTCACCGGAACAGGTCAGCTTATGAACAGGGTCGATGGGACATTCTGGCCTCCCGGATACGAAAATACCAGTGAATGGCCTTCTCCTATAAGTTGGGCGATCTATACCGACGGCAAGGCCAGTGGAGTGCGCATTGAAGGAAATACGCTTTCGGATAACATATCGGCGATCGGCATAAACGGCGGCTGGAGCAACCTGGTGACAGGAAACGTCATCACAGGCGGGTCTGGCGCTGCCTTTCGCGTCGATGACGGTACGGGCTGGGGGTGGCATCCCCCTTGGGCAGGCCCCAATCGCATTGAGGACAATATCGTCTCGGTCGAGAGCGGCAATGGACTTGCAGCATACATTTACGTGCCGGACCACAAGCTCGGATCGGTGCAGTTTGCGCGCAACCGCTACAGCGGCAATCTGAACGACAAGAGCTTCAGGATACACCCGGAGATCATGCTTTCAGGAGAGTTTGGCAGTCTAGGCGATCTTCAGAAGGCCGGGATCGACATCGGGAGCGTGGCGTCGCACCCCGAGTAACGAAACCGGCGGCGCGACGGACCATAGCGCTTTCAGCCATGGCAGCTTGAAACTGCTCGACCACGTCGTGTGCGCGCTCCTTGTGGGTGTGTCTTATCATCCAAACCATGCTCGGCCCGCCGCCGCCGAGCCCGCCCCGAGTACCCACCTCGCGACTTCGGCATTGCTTGATAGTCAGCCATAAGCGTTCCACCTGATCAGGGTTCAGTGTCCTCTGATGGCGATATTCCCAATAGAACTCAAGTTTTTCTGCAGCTGATTGGTTTTCTCGGGCAGCTCTGAAGGCTCGCCAGCCATCTCGCCTATTGGGTTGGCCATTTCCCCCCGCTTTATTCGCGCAAACCACCCCAGCCTGGACGCGAGGGTGACTATCTTCCGCGGCTTTGTGAAGGTCAAACAGCTCTTTCGGGATCGCACTCATCAAAAAGAGCAACGTGGCAGGCATTGGGGGTACGTCGCCTTACTTCGAACATTGTAACTTATCTGGGCCGAAGGCGTAGGAATATGAAGTGTCTTCTACGTCCAATAGTTGGAATTGAAAGTATGGAGACAATCGCGCTGCCGGCATATTCTGATGACAGTTTAGATCGCGAAAGCGCAGGTCATGAGAAAGCAAACAGCAGACAGAATCCAAGCTTCAGTTCTTAAACAAAAGGACTCTTTGGGATGGACTAATGTCCTTGGTGTTCGCATTTCGGCAGTTAATCTTAAAAGCGCGACCGGTTTTATTCAAAAGGGCATCGAAGACGGCAGGAGGGAATATGTGTGCGTTCGCGACGCCCACGGTGTCGTGCGATGTCAAGATGATCCAGAGCTGCGGTCGATACATAACCGGGCGTTCCTCGTAACCCCCGACGGCATGCCACTGGTATGGGCGTTGAAGCGTGCTGGCCATTCGGAAAGCGACAGGGTCTACGGACCTGACCTGATGTTGTCTGTTTTCGAGGCCGGAATATCCAAAGGTCTGCGCCATTTCCTCTATGGCGCAACAGCCGAGACGCTGGAGCAGTTGCAGGCGCGCCTTCTCGCAAGATTCCCGCAGGCGCAGATCGCCGGCACCTATGCACCGCCTTTTCATAAGCTGTCGTTGCAAGAGGAGGCTGATATCGCAGACCGGCTCAACCGGTCGGGTGCGGATATTATTTGGGTCGGCCTCAGCAGTCCCAAGCAGGAACTCTGGATGGCGCGCATGCGCGACCGTCTCGAAGCTTCGATGCTCATCGGTGTCGGAGCTGCATTCGATTTCCACGCCGGCCTCAAGCGGCAGGCTCCGAGGATAATTCAAAGAAGCGGCTTTGAATGGGCCTTTCGTCTTTTATGCGAACCGCGACGGCTGTGGCGGCGCTACGCGCTCGTCGTGCCGACCTTCATCTCACTGACAGCATTCCAGAGACTGGGGCTTCGGAAGTTTCCGATCGAAGACGAGGTTTTTGGATCGAGCGCGCCAAAAACAGCAGCCGCAAAGGTGTGAAGCGATCATGTCCCTATTTGCGTCGTCAGCAATCACGTCCGACCTGCGGAAGGCGGCAAACTCCGTCCCATCAGTGGCAAGCCCCACGCCGGCCGCCGAATTCAACAAGCGGGCAGGGCTGAATATCCCTGTTCCATTGAGGCGCAGGTTGCCTCGGCTTGCTGCTTCGTCATTTCTGGTCGCCGGCGACATCGCAAGCTATCTGATAGCCTATCTTGTTCTGCTGCCGTTTCTTCCGCACGGTTCGGAGAATATGGTGCCGGAGCGCGCTTTCGCCCTCGCAGCACTGGCAGCAATCGTTCTTTATGCATCGAACGCGCTCTATCCCGGATATCGGCTTCACGACCACGAACATCTGCGCCGCCGAACGACAGCGTCCTTCAAGGTGGCCGTCATCGCAGCGCTTGGTGCGATCCTTCTGCCGGAAGGGTTAGGACTGCTGCTTCCGATCATCGGCTTCCTTGGCCTCGGATTGGTTGTTCAACCTGTTATGCGGGGGGCCGCACGAGGACTGTCCTGGAGGCTTGGTATCTGGGGTGAGCCGGCAGTGATCATTGGTGCCCGCAATCGTATCCCTGCGCTTGTGGCGTATTTCTCCGAGCATTGGCACTATGGCATTCGGCCGGAAGTCTCTTCTCCCGATACTTCGGAAGTATTTCCCGACAACGGGCCGTCGATTGCCCTGATCGCTGACGATACGGGTTCATTTATCGCCGAGTTGGCAACGATGCGTCGGCAGTTCGCCGAAGTCATCCTCCTCTCCGACACGCCGAACCTCAAGATAACCGGATTGCGACCGGCAGACGTCAGCGGAGAGATCGGTGTTCGCTTGGCCGTCGGTGGGAGATCGGCAGGCACGAACCTGGTTCGTCGAGTTCTCGATCTCGTGATCGCCGTCCCTGCGACGCTGGTGCTTATGCCCTGCATTCTGGTTGCCGCCGCCGCGATCTATGCCATCGATCCGGGGCCCGTCTTCTTCAGACACACCAGGGAAGGTTTGTCTGGCAAGCCGGTGCGCGTCCTGAAACTGAGAACGATGTACAGAGATGCGGAACAGCGCCTCGAAACCTTGTTCCGGGACAATCCGGCCATGCAAGCCGAGTGGTCGAACCACTTCAAGCTTCGGCAGGACCCGCGCATCCTGCCGGTGATCGGGCATGTCCTTCGCGCGTCGAGTTTCGACGAACTCCCGCAGTTGGTGAACATCATTGCAGGAGAGATGTCCTTCGTGGGACCGCGCCCCTTCCCGGAGTATCACCTCTCGGCGATGGATAGCGAGTTTCGTGTCAAGCGGCGTTCGGTAACACCTGGGCTAACGGGGCTTTGGCAGATATCCGAACGAAGCAACGCGGATATCGAACTGCAGCGGCAACTCGACGAGTTCTACATCGACAATCGGTCCCTGTGGTTCGACTGGCACATTCTTCTCAGCACAATTCCTGCGGTTCTGAAAGGCAAGGGAGCTTGCTGAGATGGTTTTCACCCTTGCGGGCAAACATCAACAACGGAGCACATCAATGCACGGATACAAGCGAATCATGGTTACCGGCGGCACCGGATTTCTGGGATCATTCCTGTGCGAAAGGCTTTTGCGAGAGGGCAACGACGTCCTCTGTGTGGACAATTTCTACACCGGTTCGCGCGATAACGTACTGCACCTTCTTGACGATCCTCGTTTTGAGATACTCCGCCACGACATCACCTTCCCGCTTTATGTGGAGGTCGACGAGATCTACAACCTTGCCTGCCCGGCATCTCCGGTCCACTACCAGCACGATCCCGTGCAGACCGTAAAGACCAATGTGCACGGGGCGATCAATATGCTCGGCCTGGCCAAACGCACCAAAGCGAAGATCTTCCAGGCATCGACGAGCGAGGTCTACGGCGACCCGGCGGTTCACCCGCAGCCCGAGGAGTATCGCGGCAGCGTCAGTCCCATCGGCCCGCGGGCATGCTATGATGAAGGCAAGCGGTGTGCCGAGACGCTGTTTTTCGACTATCATCGTCAATATGGCGTGGAAATCCGGGTGGCGCGGATCTTCAATACCTACGGTCCCCGGATGCAGACGAATGACGGCCGCGTCGTCTCCAATTTTATCGTTCAGGCGCTTCGCAACGAGCCGATCACCATCTTCGGCGACGGCAGGCAAACTCGGTCGTTCTGCTACGTGGACGACCTGATCGACGGCTTCATCCGTTTGATGGCCGCCCCCGCTGGGGTTACGGGCCCGATCAATCTCGGCAATCCCGGAGAATTCCAGGTCCGTGAATTGGCAGAAATGGTGATCGAAATGACCGGATCGAAGTCCGGCATCGTCTACAAGGCTCTGCCGATTGACGATCCGACACAACGCAAGCCCGACATCAGCCGCGCGACGCAACAACTGGGCTGGCAACCGAAGGTGAACCTTCGCGAGGGGCTTGAGAGGACGATCGCTTATTTCGAGTGGAAGCTTTCTGGCGGAGTAACGAACAAACTCAGCGCCCACTCCTGGCAAGAGGCTTATCCGCATCTGGCGTCACCGGGCGTCGAACTCAATGCTCCTGAAGCCATTCGATAGGGACATGAACAGCAAAGTCGATCATCGAAAGCCGCGGCTCGTTTTTTTTCAATGGGACCATCAGCCCAACGCGAACGCGGCCAGTTACCTGCTGCTGCACATGCAGCAGCAGGTCAAATGTCTTGCAACACATTTCGATGTCTTCGTCGTTAATCGCGACTGCGATTATGCAGAGATATGCGACAGGTACGAACCGGATCTGACGTTGTTTGAAAGCGGTTACCGGTCGCATGGCTCACGTCGGATAAAAATCACAAACACCAATACCCATCTCGCCGTTCCGAAGCTCGGTCTTCATAACGCCGATGCGTGGTGCGACCGACGCGCCGGCTTTCTTTCCGATATGGAGCACTGGGGCATCGAGACCTATTTCGCGATCGCAACCATGGCGCCGGAATATATGCCGGCAATGAGGGAGAATCTGTTCGTCTGGCCAAATTTCATCGATCCCGAAGTCTACCGCGACTATGGGCAGCAAAAGGTCATCCCGGTCACGCTCACGGGTCAGGCCTATGGTCTTTATCCCTGGCGACAGATGGTCTTTCCGACGATCCGCGACCGTTACCCCTGCCTAGTCTCGCCGCAACACGCCTATGAGAGCAAGCTGGCCGCCCAGCTCCTATCTGGAGAAGCCTATGCGCGCGCGCTGAACGCGAGCTTCGTCGTCCCCACATGCGGCACTATGGGCGGCGAGGTCGTGCGCAAGCATTTTGAGATCCCCGGGGCAAAGGCCTGTCTCGTGACAGAACGCACGGCAGCCGTGGAGGCGGCCGGCTTTGTCGACATGCAGAACTGTGTCTTTGTTGACGGCAGCAATGTAGTCGAGCGACTGGACTATCTTTTTGCCCATCCTGACGAACTAAGACGTATCACGACAGCCGGTTTCAGCCTGATCCATTCGCGTCATACGTTGAGCCACAGGCCGCAAGTATATCAGTGGTTCACGCTGAACAAGAGCCTGCAGTTCGGCGAAAGGATCATCCAGTCCGGCCCCTTCGGCGATCTTACAAAGGTCAGGCGTATCTCAAAGCAAGAGAGCGTCCATATCGTCGGGGAAGCATGCGATCGCACCTTGCTGAAGCAGGGAGACCTGCTTCTCCAGCAGGGCAGGGTGGAGGAGGCCAAGCACCGCTACCTCAGCTGTCTCGACTACGTATCCTACTTGCCCGAAGCGAAATTCCGCCTTGCCATCTGCGCATTACAGGAGGGCGACGCCGACCGCGCCTGTGATCTTCTGGTGGATCTGGTCAAGGTGACCATCATCGAATATGGGGCGCTCGATCCGGATCCGGTCGAATGGGCCTACTTCCTTCTTGCTTTGATTTGCAGAGGCCAGTTTGAACGGGCGCGGAAGCTGCAAGATTTCTATCCATCTCTGTCCCATGACGAATTCAGGCGCGCGCGCCTCGTCATCGCGCAGCTCGCTCGCGCAGCCGATGGGGTCGCCTTGGGAAGGCATGGCCGGGATCGAAAAAGCATTCATCAGCTTTTCGACCGAACCGACACCGAGTGGTTTGGATGGTTCGCCGAGATTCTTGAACGGTGCCGGCAGCCAGATCTTGCAAATATTCTTCGTCATGCTCCGCTTAGCGCAAGCGGTGGCGAGAAAGTGGCACCTCCACAGTTCAAACCTGGTGCTGGCTGGCGCCTGCGACTCTATTCGTGCATCGACGGCCTGATGATCAAACTGCGCCTGAATGGCTTGAGGCCAAATGTGCCGCCTCTGCCGGAGTTCCGATATCTCTGGCATCTTGCGCGGGGTCTTATCCCTCATTCGCAGAAAGCGCGGTTGCGCAGGATTCGAACGGCGCTTTCCAAGCATCCTGTGGGCACCGGCAATTAGCTGTGGGGAAAATGCAATTGCGGAAAACAAAGACCTGAAGCGTGACACGCGAATCCGAAAGATCGCGGCACGCTTTAGATCATCGACTCGGCGTATTTCCGTGCATCCACCGAGATGTTTTAAGAGAGAATGTGCTCGCGATGCGGAGCAGGATCTGATCGGCTGACCGCATTGGCATCCGTCAGTGTGCTGCTAACCCGCCCGAAAGATTATTCTGAAAAAGATCGTTGAGCTTGAACACGACTTCCGTTCTGTTCGTCGCTTTGACCTTTTTCATGATATTGCGAACATGCACCTTCACCGTGCTTTCTCGGAGATTGAGCTCATAGGCGATGATCTTGTTCGCCTTTCCGCGTCGGAGCGCCTCCACCACTTCTGCCTGACGATCCGTGAATATGCCGGCGAGCGGGTGGGCGGTCGAGTTGCTCGAGTCGAGCAGGTGACGCATGGCGAACAGGGCGCTTGCAGGCACAAATATTCCTCCTGCCACCGACAGCGCGATTAGCTCCATGCAGACGCTGACGCTGACTGAGGCGGGTATGAACCCTTTGGCACCATACTCAAGAGCCCTGACGATTTGGCCGAAATCGTCGCTATCAGCCAATACGATAAGGGGTGTGGCAGCGAATTCCGACGAAAGCTTCCGGATTTGCTCCGAAACGGCCGGTTCATCGACCTTTTTGCCGCCGACGTTCAAAAGGATCGCCGAAAGCGGAGCGTATTCGTCGCGCTTCTGCTTCCACTCCTCAATGGATCCAAAGGCCAGGATCTGCAAATCCGCCTTTTGCGCAGCCATGCATTGCGCCAGGCATTGGCGATCGAGCTCACGATTGTCGAGAATAACAAGCGAATGAGTTTGCCTTGCCGACTTTGCAGGTGCGTGCTCGTTATTTTCTAACTTAAGGGGAAGAGCTACGTTCTCCTGCCTGAGGTCCAAATTCGGTATAAGTGCTGAATTCACAGCTTCACCCTCCCTCTAACACGTTACGCTTCACTACGACCCGAGTACCGACCCCTCTCAATACGGGGGCTTAGGAAACTCTAAAGTAGGAATCGAATACCACAATTCGCGGAACGTTACAGTAGCTAATATAGGCTAAGTACAGCACAACTTCTATAACGGGATGAAAACGGGAAGATAAGCCTGAGTGTAGACTTAGGTCTTACTGGGATTCCTGCAAGATAGTCTCTGTTGTTACATGTCAGTTTTGCGACGAGCCACTAAATGTATGGAAACAATCACTGTCTCCGGCGTAGGCCCGGCAATGGGTGCGGAAGGTGTGAGCTTGCCACCAATGCTGGTGGAGGACGTGAACCAGGGTGTAAGTCGTCATAAGTAGGTACGCCTTTAGGTGAATAAGCTTAAACGTTTTGTTTCTTTACTCGGGCGAAGAAAACAATTCTCTTTGGAGTGCAGAGAAATAGTTGTCCTGTTGGTTTGAAACCTTGGACGCAATCGCCCGATTGTTTGTTCAACTGAAAAATCGGGCCCTGTTGGGAGTAGTAGGGGTTTGCAGGGATGATTGCATCAAATGTCAAGCTGGGTGACGGCAGCGTCATCTACCATCGAGAACTCGTGAATCTGTATGGCTGCACGATCGGCGCAAGGACGCGCATCGGCACCTTCGTCGAGATTCAGAAGAACGTCGTGGTCGGAAAAGACTGCAAGATCTCCAGCCATTCCTTCCTCTGTGAGGGCGTGACACTGGAAGACGGCGTCTTCATCGGCCACGGGGTCATGTTTACGAACGACACCTACCCGCGCGCCATTAATCCGGATGGCAGCCTGCAGACGGAGGCCGACTGGGTCCTCATCCCGACGCTGGTCAAGCGCCACGCGTCGATCGGCAGCAACGCCACCATTCTGCCAGGTGTGACCATCGGAGAGGCCGCGCAGGTTGGCGCCGGAGCGGTTGTAACAAAGGACGTGCCTGAGGGCGCCATCGTCGCGGGCGTTCCGGCTCGGGTGATCGGCCGCGTCAATGACGGACCGGTCGACATGTTTGCGTTGGGAGAAATCGAATGATCGGTATCGCTGTCGTCGGATATGGGTATTGGGGTCCGAATCTGGTTCGTAACATCTCGGAAGCGGCCGGCGCCCACCTCGTTTCAGTCTGTGATCTCAATGTCGAACGGTTGGCGGCTGTTAAGAGCCGGTATCCCGCAATAACGATCACCGATAAATTCGAGGAAGTTCTGGCCGATCCGAGAGTGGATGCAATCGCCATTGCGACGCCGGTCTCGACGCATTTCAAGCTTGCAATGCAGGCAATGATGGCCGGAAAGCATGTCTTCGTCGAAAAGCCTATGGCATCGACGACGGACGAAGCCGCACGGATGGTCGAGGAAGCCGCGCGCCGCCGCCTCGTGCTGGCCGTGGATCATACCTTCGTCCATACCGGCGCCGTCCGAAAGATGCGTGAACTGGTCGAAAGCGGCCTCGGCGACATGTATTATTACGACTCGGTTCGGGTCAATCTTGGGCTCTTCCAGCATGATGTCAGCGTCATCTGGGACCTCGCCGTGCATGATCTCTCTATCCTGGACCATGTCGTGCAGGAAAGGCCGGTGGCTGTTTCAGCGACGGGCATGAGCCATGTGCTCGGCGAGCCGGAGAACATCGCCTATCTGACGCTCTTCTTCGAAAGCAAGCTTATCGCCCACGTTCACGTCAATTGGCTGGCCCCGGTGAAGGTCCGCCGCACGCTGATCGGCTGCAGCAACAAGATGATCGTCTATGACGATCTGGAGCCCAGTGAAAAAATCAAGGTCTATGACAAGGGCATCACCATGTGCCCCAATTCCGATGCGTACGGCGAGAAGGTGCATCAGATGCTGGTCGGCTACCGCAGCGGCGATATGTGGGCGCCCAAGCTCGATATGACCGAGGCATTGAAACGCGAACTGGATCAATTCGTCGAGTGCATCGAGCAGAATTCGCGCCCCATTGCAGACGGCCAGGCCGGGCTGCGCGTCGTTCGCATCCTTGAAGCGGCGAGCCGGTCGCTCGCCCAGCGCGGTCGTATCATCGAGCTCGAAGAGGCGAGGCGCATTGCATGATCCCCTTTCTGGACCTCAAAGCACAATATCAATCGATCAAGAGCGAAATCGATGCCGCAGTGCTCGGCGTGCTGGCCTCGGGGCAATACATCCTGGGCGAGGAAGTCATCCGGCTTGAGCAGGAATTCGCCGACTATTGCAACGTCAAACATGCAATTGCCCTCAACACCGGAACGAGCGCCCTGCACCTGTCTCTGCTTGCGGCGGGCGTCGGTCCCGGCGATGAAGTCATCACCGTGCCGTTCACCTTCGTCGCGACCGTGTCGGCGATCTGCTACACGGGCGCAACACCCGTATTCGTCGATGTCGAGCCGATGACGCTCACCATGGATCCGGCTCAGCTCGAGGCGAAGATCACCTCCCGGACCAAGGCGATCATTCCCGTCCATCTCTACGGCCAGATGGCCGATATGGATGGCATCATGGAAGTCGCTGATCACCACCAGATCCCGGTCATCGAGGACGCCTGCCAGGCACATGGCGCCCGGTATAAGGGCGCGCGCGCCGGCAGCATCGGCGCATCTGGCTGCTTCAGCTTCTATCCGGGCAAAAACCTCGGCGCCTGCGGCGAGGGCGGGATCGCCGTCACGAACAGCGATGAGCAGGCCAAGACAATGCGCATGCTGCGGGATTGGGGTCAGGAGCAGCGCTATCACCATCTGCTGAAGGGCTTCAACTATCGCATGGACGCCATCCAGGGAGCCATTCTGCGCGTCAAGCTCCGGCATCTCGAAGCCTGGACCGAAGCCCGTCGTTCGCATGGTCGCCGCTACTCCTCCCTGCTTGCAGGATCGCCGCATTTGCGAACGCCTGTCGAAGTGCCGGAGCGGCGGCATGTCTACCATGTCTACGCCATCAGAAGCCACGATCGCGATGGCCTGCAACGTGTGCTCACAGCAGAGGGCATTCCGTCTGGTTTGCACTATCCGATCCCCGTTCATTTGCAGAAGGCCCATGCCGACCTCGGTTACCAGGTCGGCGACTTCCCGGTCTCGGAAGCCGCCGCACGCGAGGTCCTCTCCTTGCCGATCTACCCTGAAATGCCCGTGCAGCACGTCGATCAGGTCGCGGCTGCGCTGGAGTATGCCTATGTCAGTTAATCCACGCGAGGCTCGCGTCGTGCAGGCCGTTCACGGCCGTAGCCAGAAGCCGGCAGATCCAGCCTATCAGGCGGGGCTCGCCGAAGAGCTCAGGCAATCATATGGACGTGGCGGTCTGATCGAACTCTACGGCCGTTTCGCGACGGGCGACGGGTTCGTCGACGCGCTGATGCGCAAAGCCATCTGGCAGGCTATCACACGGAACTGCGGCGAAGGCCTGCAGGTTGCCAGCGGCGCCGGTTTCAAACATCCGGAAACATTCGAAATCGGCAGCGGCGTGTTCATCGGCGCTCAGGCCTACATCCAGGGACGCTACGACGGCACCTGCGTCATTGGCGACAATGTCTGGATCGGGCCAATGGCCTATTTCGACGCGCGCGACCTGGTGATCGAGGATTCTGTCGGGTGGGGGCCGGGCGCCAAGGTGCTTGGCTCGACCCACACGGCACTGCCGGTGGATGTGCCGATCATCCGCACGGATCTTGAAATCAGGCCGGTGCGCATCTGTGCAGAGGCCGACATCGGAACAAATGCGACCATTCTTCCCGGAGTGACCATCGGGAAGGGGGCGATCGTTGGAGCGGGGGCAGTCGTCGTTTCCGACGTCCAGCCGTTCTCGGTTGCCGCCGGTGTACCGGCAAAATTCATCCGTTGGCGTTCGGAGAATGATCCGATGACGAACATGTCGCGTGAGGGAAGATCATGAGAAACAAACGAGTGCTCATCACCGGTGGTGCCGGTCTGATCGGTTCGCATATTGCCGATCTTGTTGCATTGGAAAAACCTCGCGAGATCATCGTCCTCGACAATTTCGTGCGTGGGCGCCGGGACAATCTCAGCACGGCAATATCAAGCGGCTCCGTCAACATCATCGAGGGCGATATCCGCGACAGGGCACTGCTGGCGAAAACCTTCGAAGGCGTCGACATCGTCTTCCACCAGGCTGCGATCCGCATCACGCAATGCGCGGAAGAACCGCGGCTCGCCTTCGATGTTCTGGCCGAGGGCACGTTCAATGTCCTTGAAGCTGCGGTCAAGGCAGGCGTGTCGAAGGTCGTCGCGGCCTCCTCTGCCTCCGTGCTGGGGCTTGCTGAAAGCTTCCCGACGACCGAACAGCATCACCCCTACAATAACCGGACGATCTACGGCGCGGCCAAGACCTTCAACGAGGGTCTATTGCGCAGTTTCGCGGAAATGTACGGCCTGCGCTATGTGGCGCTGCGTTATTTCAACGTTTATGGACCGCGAATGGACGTTTACGGTGCCTATACGGAAGTTCTGATCCGCTGGATGGAACGCCTGGCGGCCGGAATGCCGCCGCTCGTCTATGGGGACGGCAGCCAGACGATGGACTTCGTGGATGCACGCGATATTGCGCGGGCAAACATGCTGGCGGCAAAGAGCGACGTTACGGACGAGGTGTTCAACGTCGCGAGCGGCAGGGAAATAAGCCTGCTGGAACTCGCGCGGATGCTGAGCAACATCATGGGATCCTCACTCGAGCCGCAACACAAAGAGGCGCGCGCCGTCAACGGCGTCACGCGTCGTCTTGCCGATATCAGCAAGGCCGAAAGGCTTCTGGGCTTCAAGGCGGAAATTTCGATGGAGCAGGGGCTTCGTGACCTTGTCATGTGGTGGCAGTCGAAGACTGCTTCGGCAGGAGGTCAGGCTGCATGAGCCCGTTGTTATCGACAATCCCCGTTGCCAAACCCGTCCTCGGAGAGGAAGAGGCTGAGGCCACGCGCCGTGTCATCCTGTCGGGATGGGTGACGCAGGGGCCGGAAGTCGCGGCATTTGAGAAAGAATTCGCAGCCTTCGTCGGCACCGAGCACGCTTGTGCCGTTTCCAACTGCACGACCGCGCTTCATCTAGCCTTGATGGCGGTGGGCGTCAGCGCTGGCGATGAGGTTATCACCGTCAGCCACTCGTTCATCGCAACCGCGAATGCTGTTCGATACTGTAATGCGGTGCCCGTCTTCGTCGATATCGAGCCGGATGGTTACAATATGGACCCGAGCTTGATCGAAGCGGCAATCACGCCCCGCACCAAGGCAATCCTGTGCGTGCATCAGCTCGGCATGCCCTGCGATCTCCGTTCGATCGTGGCGATCGGCAAACGCCATTCGGTACCGGTTATCGAGGATGCGGCCTGTGCGACGGGAAGCGAAATTCTGTGGGAAGGGCGTTGGGAAAAGATCGGCAAACCGCATGGCGATATTGCCTGCTTCTCATTCCATCCCCGCAAGGTCGTCACCACGGGTGATGGCGGCATGCTGACGACCGCGGACCCGGAATATGACAGAAAATTCCGGCTGTGGCGCCAGCATGGCATGAGCGTCACCGACGCTGTCCGCCACGGCTCCAAACAGGTGATCTTCGAGGATTATGATGAGCTGGGCTACAACTACCGTATGACCGACCTCCAGGCCGCGGTCGGACGGGTGCAACTACGGCGGCTGCCGGAGCTGGTTGCGGAGCGAAGGCGGCTTGCATTGCAGTATTGCGAGGGGCTGTCCACGATCCCAGGCCTGTCGATTCCGACCGAGCCTGGCTGGGCTCGCAGCAACTGGCAAAGCTTCTGCGTGAGATTGTCTGACGAAATCGACCAGCGCGCAGTCATGCAAGCGCTGCTCGATCAGGGGATATCAACGCGGCGCGGCGTGATGAACATTCACCTGGAGGGAGCCTATTCCGGCCTAAGCTCTCATCGCGCCGCCACCAGCCTGACGCGAAGCATATCGGCGCAGCAGCAGACCGTCATCCTGCCGCTTTATGCGCAGATGACGCCAGTTGATATCGTCAGGGTCGTTGAGGCATTGCGCCAGGCCCTTGCCGACGCCAGCACCGGGCGCGTCGTCCGTCAGCCCGAGCCGGACGCCGTACCTGCCTGAACTGACGCCGGCACACGCCAGCATGTCGTACAACATCAGGAAAGCGTGCATCCTCTGATGCGCGCTTTTTTTCATGCGGATTTCGTGATCCATCCTCGGACGATTGCGGGCACCGACTCCGGCGGAAGCAGTTCGACCAACATGCGCAGCGAGTAAAGCCCGGTCGCGACGATGGCGATGCAGCCGATCACCATGGCCGACCATGACGGCAAGAGCAAAAAGGCCGAGACGACCATCCCCGACGCAGGCAGGAAGAGCAGCGCGTGCCTGCGATTGGCGCGCGACCAGCGGAAGCCGGTGAGGCGACGCACGATCAGGTAAATCAGAATACTATGCCAGACGTAGAGACCGAAAAACGCCATGCCGGCTCCAGTCGTGCCGAGCTTCGCTACGAAGAGCCAAGCCAGCCCCACATGTATCAGCGTTGCTGCGACCTCCGTCCAGAAGAAGATCGTCTGCGCGCCCCTCGCGAGCACGATGAAACCCATCGGCCAGGCGACGATCCTGAGCATCATTCCAAGGCAGATCCAGCGCAGGAGCTCCACAGCCCCATGAAATTCCGCGGAATAGAACATGCTCATCACGAGCGGCGCCAGGGTCAAAGTGGCGATCAGACCGGGGCCGGCCAGCAGCATGCTGATTTCCGCCTGCTCATTGACCAGCCGGTTGCACTCGGCCTTGTTGTCGGCGATTGCGGTCAGGCGCGGATAGAAGTCTGTTCCCATCGCCTGCAGGATGAAACCGGCGTAGAGACCGCCTAACGCCCAGGCTGCCTGGTATAATCCCGCCGCCACAACTCCCCCTTCATTCAGCACGATGATGCGGATGGCATAGGCGGCGCCGAACGTCAGAAGTCCGCTTGCCATGAACGCCATGCCGAGACTGAACAGGGCTTTCGCTTCCCGGCCGAACTGACGCACCGACATGGGCGGTGGCTGCGTGGATATGTGTTTGCTGTACCACCAGGTGGGAAGGACCGAGACGGCCGCGATCGCCACGAGAGAGGGTACAATCGCCTTTTCGCCGAACAGATAGATCAACGGGATGCTGACCATCGTGCCGAAGAGTCCGGAAAGCACGTTGATGCGGGCCAGATTGGCAATGCCCCGCAAGCCTTGGATCAAAGCGGCCTGTCCGGTAGACACTATGCGAAAGAATACGGCAAGGGAGAGCAGTACAATGCCGCCGACGTGCTGGTAGTCGCCGAAAGTGAATTTCGAGACCGGAAGAGCCAACGCCGCAAGCAAAAGCCCGCCGAGCAGCCCGAGCACCAGCGAGATGCGTCTGAGCGCTGTCGCCGACCGCGCGATCCTCTCTCCGTCGTCGGCGCCCGCCGCCTCGGCGACCCGGCGCACACCGCTGCTGCTCACTCCCATACCAGCTATCGCTTGCGCGATATCGAGGATTGCCCCGTAAAGGCCGATAAGCCCCACCCCTTCCGGCCCGAGCAGAACAGCCAGGGCTTTGTTGCGAACGATGCTAAGAGCGACATTCACCAGCGAGGAACCGCCCATCAGCATCGTCGACTTCAGTATTTGGGTATAAGACTGGCCGCTGGGCGGGATCATGCGCAACGTCATCAGATATCCCCAGCGTTTATCCTGTCGGGCTGCATCTCCGACGCTTTACCCTGGGCCTGGCGCCCAACGCAGCTTCGGGGATGCACCGCGCGCGCGGTCTTTTTGCGACCGTCATATCGCTCATGATATTCGAGGCGGCGGGATCTCACCTCCGTAGGTCTCACCGCCGCTTTCACCTTGGTCATGCTTTCGTCGCAGGTCACTGGCTTGTCCGATTTGCGAGCGTCTCTGGCTCCATCTCCCCAGATTGATCGGAGGTGGGCCCGGACGGCTCGTCCGGAATTTGCGGCCGAACAACTCTCACGACGTCACCCGGCGCCAGTGTCGTCGTTTCTGAGGCTTGGAATTGATCGATTCGTCCTTCATTCCGCCGGCTGACGGTAAAAGTGATCGGGAGCTCCACGCTGCGGTTTTTCAAGCCGTCGTCGGCAGCAAGTTGATCGATAAGCAGCTTCTGCGTCATCTCACGCTTCATCTTGAGCTGATCGAGATTTGCCCGTTCCGCCTGCGCTTCGACCGCGACTTCGCTCCGACGCGTGTCGGACAGGCCCTCGAGATTCCGCGTTGTCTCGCTGACTGCCTGACGACCCCGCATGATGGCGGTAACGAGGTCGAGCTTGTCGGAACGGTAGGTCGTCAGCAACCGTTCCAGGTCCAACTGCCTCGACGAGATCGTGAGGCCTTTCTGCACCAGGGACTTGACGCTGGTCAGCTGGTCCTCGACTGATTTGATATTATCGTCGGCGCCCACCAGTTTCTCTTCCAAAGTTGAAATTTCGGTGGTCAAAAGTTCGCGCAATTCCGTGAGCGCCTTTGACTGCCGCTCCAGCGCATTTGCACGAGCTTGAAAAATGACCCTCTCCTCGCTGTATATCCCAGCGGAAAATTGCTGATCGGCCCCTGCCGCCTGATCGAAGGTAATTTCCTTCGCACCGGCCATCTCCGCCTGGAGTCGCGACAGTTTCGCCGTGCTGCGCAGGATAGAATGATCTATTTCCCGCAATTCTCCGACGAGCTTGATCGACTCCGTTTGCAGCGGAGTTTTAGAGCGAAACGGGCCGCCGCTCATCGCTAGGGATTGCAGAACGGTAAGCCCAGGGCGGTACTTATACTCTCCCGGCGTGGTTACGTCTCCCACAACATAGATTGGCGGATATTCGAGAATTTCGATCGTGACCGCGGGTGGCTGAACCAGTCCGATTTTCTCCTGCAGACGCTTGGCGATTTCGTTTGTGAGGTCACTCTTTTTAAGATTGTCGACGGAAAGGGATCCGAGAAAGGGCAGGAAAACCGTGCCCTCATCCGAGACCGTGTATTCGCCACCAAGTGCATCCCATCGTTCGTATTGGCCTTTGGACTGCATCCATTGGACGATCGTCAGACGGATCTTCGTTTGGGGTGCCAAGGATGCGCCATCAGCGAGAGCCGGAGACACGGCTCCGACAAGAAAGGCGAACGCACTGATGACATACGCCGTGCGAAAGAGCAGCTTGGGGATGCGGTGCGATAAATTCATACACATATCTCGCCTGCGAAACATCCTTGCACGGATGCTGATCCAATGCCTTCACGCTGTTCGACCGCCGGCCGGTAGGTCCGACGCCGCATTGTTAGTGTGCAGTCTGGCGAAGGCTTGAGGAAGGTGGAGGTCGTTTGCTTTGCCTCATCAATTTTGATGAGGTGGGGGCGGGTGCCTCAGTCTAAATCGAGCAGGAGCGTATATCTCAGAGAGGTATCATCTTGGAAAATCAATAGCTCATGCACGCAGGAATAGGCGTTCTAGCCGCGAACGACCGCGATCGCATCCTCGTTCCGGATTGAACACGCCGCGATCCCGACGGCTCTTGCCATAGCTCGGCAGACCACCTCCGTTGTTCCTGCTTGGGCGTTTCCAGCGTCAGTGCCGCCATGGGGCGATGGTGGAAGAAGCCACCGCCGCGGCTTGGGCCTTGCACCGAGCGCAGCGAAGCTCCGCGGCCCGCCGGTCTCAACTTTTATTGGTTTATACGATACGGCCGTTGCCCAAAGGATACCGCATGTAGAGCAAAAGGTGTAGGATATACTCGCCTGTTTTTCGGCTATACTTCCAGGCTGGTGTCAAACGATCGCTCATAGATTTGATCTTATAAATTTCGCGAGAGGTGCCTGCCATGTATCGCAACGCCCGCCGGTGGACTTCGCGCTCACTCCTCCTGGACTCGCTGGTGCCCCGGTGGTTCACCGTCGGCGGAAAAGAGAGACCGCGCAAGCCTGCTGAAAAGCATAGGGATAGTGCTCAACTTGCGGCATTGGTGCAAACCGCCGATGGACACAAGCAGGGCACCCTTGTCGACGATCCCTATAAGGATGCGGCCCTCAACGAACATCATGGGCAGAAAGCGCACGTGAACGGCGACTCGGACAAAAACGTCGACGAGCGGCCCTTAACCGACACGATCGCCACGCCTAGCGAAATGAGAATTCTAAGCGGTGACGGGGCCGCGCTGTCGGGTTCTATGCCGAATCTTGCGAGTTTCCCGTGGCACGCGGACGGAGTTGCGTTCGGGACGACATCGTCCCTTCAGCGCACCTATACCGGAATGAGCTCCTATCCCGGAATGAGCTCCATGGGCGACGATCCTCTGGCTGCCTATCTGCCGCAAAGCCCGGCATCGACAGCTTCGGGGGAAGGTGTTCCTAAGGTGGCGGCCGGACGTGCTCATTCGGGCAAGGTCGTTATTCTCGAATCGAGCCCGTCAGGGCAGGCGACCGCGCACGACGCCGGCGCGAATTCGCTGGCCTTCGGCATGCCCTTTGGCGTGTGCGGGTGCGGCTACTTTACCTCACCGACGCGCATCCTCGATTGGGCCCATGGCGGCGCCCTGCTTCAACAGGACGGTCAATTGCCGGGGACCAGGCTGACCGAAGGACCTGACTATGTCGCGACGATCAAGCAGGCCATCGGCGCCTCGATCAGCGATCCGCTTTTCGATCGGGACCTGTCCCCGCTCTCGGGCTGGCGCGGAACCGCAACATGGTCGGACGTGGCGCTCACCAATGGAACCCTGCCAGGCGGGGGAGAGACGGGAACGGGAACAAAATCCAAGGATATAGGTATCCTGTCCGGCTCTGTGACGAAGCCACCTAAGCCTTCTATGCAGGGGTCATCGACAACGCAAAGTCTGGCGGTCACGGCGGCGGCTGCCAGCAATGCGATCGTGCTGGAAAACCAGAAGCAGGGCAATCCGGAGAGCGAGTGGGGCATCAACGGTGCCGGTAGCTCCAACATCGAGGGGTTTGCGACAGACATCAGCGTCGATAACGGAAAGACGATCAGCTTTAAGATCAATACCAACTCCACCAATTACCGGATCGATATCTATCGGCTCGGCTATTACGGCGGCATGGGAGCGCGCAAGGTCGCGACCATGCAGCATACCGGATTGCAGACTCAGCCCAGTCCATTGCGCAATGCCACGACCGGCACAGTGGACGCCGGCAACTGGGCCGTCTCGGCGTCGTGGACGGTACCTGATGATGCCGTCTCGGGCGTCTATATCGCCAAGCTCGTGCGTCAGGACGGTACCTCCGGATCTAACCACATTCCGTTCATCGTGCGCGACGACGACAGCCACAGTGACGTCGTCTTCCAGACCGCGGATGAGACCTGGCAAGCTTACAATGGCTGGGGTGGCGCGAACTTGTATGGCGGCAACGGGCCTGCGACGGGGCAGGGCGCCGGCCGCGCCTATGCGGTCAGCTACAACAGGCCGATTGCCACCCGCGGCAATGTCGGCACTTACGCCGGTCCCCAGGACTATCTGTTCGGCGCCGAATATGCGGGTATCTACTGGCTGGAACAGAACGGCTATGACGTCTCCTACTTGTCGGGTGTCGACGCCGACCGCTATGGCAGCCTCTTGCTCAATCACAAGACCTATGTCGATGCCGGGCATGACGAATACTGGTCGGGACAGCAGAGAACCAATGTCGAGGCTGCGCGCGACGCGGGCGTAAACCTGATGTTCTGGAGCGGCAACGAGGTCTATTGGCGTACCCGCTGGGGCAACGCCTATAGCGCCGACGGCACGCCTTATCGCACCCTCATCACCTACAAGGAGACATGGGCCGGCGGCGATATCGATCCTTCCGACCAATGGACAGGCACCTTCCGCGATCCACGCTTCAGCCCACCGGCCATTGGCGGCGGCAATCCGGAGAATTCGCTGACCGGCCAGTTATTCAAGGTCGATGATGTCGGCAATAATCTTGGCGCCATCACCGTTGGCTATGATGATGCCAACCTGCGCTTCTGGCGTAATACGAGCGTTGCCAACCTCCAGCCCGGTCAGACGGCGACGCTCACCAAAAACTATCTCGGTTACGAGTGGGACGAAGCGCCCGATAACGGTTTCGATCCGGCTGGCCTGGTGAAGCTGTCGTCGACGACGCTTCCGGTCAGCACCTACTTGCTCGATTACGGAAACACGACAGGCAATGCGACGGCGACCCACAATCTGACCCTCTATCGCGCCCCCAGCGGTGCGCTGGTATTCGGCGCCGGCACGGTCTACTGGACATGGGGGCTCAGCGACAATCACGACCTCACGGCGACCCCGACGGACCCGCGTGTGCAGCAGGCAATGGTCAATTTGCTTGCCGACATGGGCATTCAGCCTGGAACGCTGCAGTCCGGACTCACCGCCGCAACCGCTTCGTTGGACCACACTGCGCCGACATCGGTCATCACGGTGCCCGCCACGGCGACCGTTGGATCCACTGTGACGATTACCGGCACCGCTGCCGATACCGGAGGTGGGGTCATCGCCGCGGTCGAGGTTTCGACCGACAACGGGGCGAGCTGGCATCCGGCGACGGGCGATGAGAACTGGACTTATACCTGGCAGCCGCAAGCCACGGGCACCTATACTATCCGGTCTCGCGCAGTCGATGATAACGTCAACCTGGAAACGCCCTCGGCGGGACGAACGGTCACCGTCAGCGGGCCGAGTTACACCTCTCTCTTCGGTTCGGCGACGCCAGCGGTCGTCAACACCAACGATACCTCGGCGGTTGAACTTGGCTTCAAATTCCAGACCTCCGTCGCAGGTACGGTCACCGGCATTCGTTTTTATAAGGGCAGCCAGGATACCGGCACGCATACCGGTTCACTATGGTCGAGTACCGGCACGCGGATTGCGACCCTCACCTTCACGAACGAGACTGCCAGCGGCTGGCAGACCGCCTATTTCACCAGTCCGGTATCGCTGACGGCTGGACAAACCTACACTGCATCTTACCATACGAATACCGGTCACTATTCGTCGACCACCGGCTACTTCACCTCAAATGTAACCAGCGGTCCGCTCACGGCGCCGGCCAGCGGCAATGGCGTCTATGCCTATGGCAGCAACAGCCTATTTCCCACGGCCACCTTCCAGTCGACGAACTATTGGGTCGATGTGATGTTTACCACGTCGAGTTCGAATACGACGCCGACGGCGGTTGCCGATACGGGGGATGCGACCGAGAAGGGCGGGGTGGCCAACGGCTCGGGCGGCGTGGCCGCCAGCGGCAACGTGCTGACCAACGACACCGATCCGGATGCCGGCGATACCAAGACCGTGACGGCGGTCCGCTTCGGGGCGACGTCAGGCACGCTCGGCTCATCGCTGAACGGCACCTATGGCAGTCTCGTGCTCAATGCATCGGGCACCTATACCTATACGATCAACGAGACCAATACCGCCGTCCAGGCGCTGCGCCTGTCCACCAACACGCTGAGTGATGTCTTCAGCTACACGATGCGTGATGCCGCCGGGGCCACCGCTACGGCAAACCTGACCGTCACCATCCATGGCGCCAACGATGCGCCGGTGCTCGCTGTCCAGACGACGACCCAGAATGCCACCGTCGGCTCTGCCTTTTCCTTCACGCTGCCGACGACCACCTTCACCGATGTCGACAGCAACGAGACGCTGACCTATTCGGCAACCGCCGCCGACGGCACGGCGCTGCCCTCCTGGCTGACCTTCAACGCCTCGACGCGCACCTTCTCCGGCACGCCGACGACGTCGGCCACCTATGGCATCAAGGTGACGGCGACTGATCTCGGCGGCCTCGCGGCCAACGAGACCTTCAACATCGCCGTGTCAGTGCCCGGGAATACGACGCCGACGGCGGTTGCCGATACGGGCGATGCGACCGAGAAGGGCGGGGTGGCCAACGGCTCGGGCGGCGTGGCCGCCAGCGGCAACGTGCTGACCAACGACACCGATCCGGATGCCGGCGATACCAAGACCGTGACGGCGGTCCGCTTCGGGACGACGTCAGGCACGCTCGGCTCATCGCTGAACGGCACCTATGGCAGTCTCGTGCTCAATGCATCGGGCACCTATACCTATACGATCAACGAGACCAATACCGCCGTCCAGGCGCTGCGCCTGTCCACCAACACGCTGAGTGATGTCTTCAGCTACACGATGCGTGATGCCGCCGGGGCCACCGCTACGGCAAACCTGACCGTCACCATCCATGGCGCCAACGATGCGCCGGTGCTCGCTGTCCAGACGACGACCCAGAATGCCACCGTCGGCTCTGCCTTTTCCTTCACGCTGCCGACGACCACCTTCACCGATGTCGACAGCAACGAGACGCTGACCTATTCGGCAACCGCCGCCGACGGCACGGCGCTGCCTTCCTGGCTGACCTTCAACGCCTCGACGCGCACCTTCTCCGGCACGCCGACGACGTCGGCCACCTATGGCATCAAGGTGACGGCGACTGATCTCGGCGGCCTTGCGGCCAACGAGACCTTCAACATCGCCGTGTCGACGGCGCCGACGACCTACAGCCTGTTCTCCGCCTCCAGTACGCCGGCCCGGACCCTCAACGATGGTCAGCAGCTCGAACTTGGCGTCAAGTTCACGTCGAACGTTGCCGGGGATGTCACGGGCATCAGGTTCTATCGCAGCGCCAATGACAACGGTCAGAATGTCGTCGACCTTTGGACCACGACGGGAACCAAGCTTGCCACCGCCACCTTCACCACCACCACCGCGAGCGGCTGGCAGACGGTGAACTTCACAAACCCCGTCACCATCGCCGCCAATACCACCTATGTCGCCTCCTATCACACGACAGGCGCTTACGTGGCGACCAACAATTTCTTCACGACCGCCGTCACCAACGGTCCGTTGACGGCGCCGGCCAGCGGCAATGGCGTCTATGCCTATGGCGGATCCGCCACCACAGGTCTTTTCCCGACCAACAGCTACAACTCAACCAATTACTACGCCGACGTCGTCTTCCGGCCGCAACTCGTCGCGTGATGCAAAGGATAAAGTTAGGATCGGGAATGAGGCTTATACGACGCAAATGCGGGTCGCAGAGAGGGGAGCTGCCTCCGCTCCCATTCAAGGGACCGCGATGAACAAGGGCGAGCGGCTCCCGGTGACAGTGCTTGCCGGCTTTCTCGGCGCCGGCAAGACGACGCTCCTCAGTCACGTCCTGAACAACCGTCAGGGCCTGCGTGTTGCCGTCATCGTCAACGACATGAGCGAAGTGAATATAGACGCCAATCTCATTCGCGACAGCGGCTGCAACCTCTCGCACACGACGGAGACGTTGATCGAGCTCAGCAATGGCTGCATATGCTGCACCCTGCGCGATGACCTCCTGACGGAAGTGCGGCGACTGGCCGAAGAGAGGCGATACGACTATCTGCTGATTGAAGGGACGGGCATTGCCGAGCCGCGCCCCATCGCTGCCACTTTTTCCTTCCGCGACGAGAACGGTGTTTCGCTCTCCGATTTTGCCAGACTTGACACGATGGTGACCGTCGTGGATGCCGCCAGCCTCCTGGCTGATTACAGCAGTGCCGATCTGCTTCGCGACCGCGGCATGCAGCGGGACGGCGAGGACCGGCGGACACTCATCGACCTGTTGGTGGATCAGATCGAGTTTGCCGACGTTGTCGTGATCAACAAGATCGCGGACGCGACCGAGGAGCTAAGAGCGGAAATCCGCAAGACGGTGGCTGCGCTCAACCCGGATGCGCACCAGGTGGAGACGGACTTCGGCAATGTTTCTCTTGCAACCATTCTCAATACGGGCCTCTTCGACGAAGCAAAAGCCGCCGCTCACCCGTTATGGCACAAGGAGCTGTACAGCCCGGGTGATCATGTTCCGGAGACGGAGGAATATGGCGTGTCGAGCTTTGTCTATCGCACGAGGCGTCCCTTCGACCCCATGCGGTTTCGAGCATTCTTGGACGAGCCCTGGCCGGGGGTCATCCGCGCCAAAGGTCATTTCTGGCTGGCCACGCGACCGCGTCACGTGGGTCTGATGTCGGCGGCCGGCGCGCAGCGGCGATGCGAACCCATGGGGCTTTGGTGGGCGGCCGTCCCCCGGCAGGACTGGCCGAGCCACCACCAGTTTCGTCAGCAGATCGAGCGCCGATGGGACAGTGCCTGGGGCGATCGTCGGCAGGAACTGGTGTTCATTGGTGTTGACATGGACGAGACAGGCGTCCGCAGCGCGTTGGACGACTGCCTGGCCAGCTCGGATCCGCGGGACTGGTCGGTCCTCGAAGATCCGTTTCCGGCCTGGTAGCACGGCGCAGTTCAGCCGGGTCGGCGAAACAATACCAGAGTTCCTTTTCAACGTGCGTCAGCGCCCAGCCGAGCGCTCTCCGCAGCGTCGCAGCCCTGTCGGTCGGGTGCGCGGCGAGGATCATCATATGGGCGTATGGAGGTACCACCCACATACCCCAGATTGCTGTCGTACGTTCCGTTTCGAAAGCTGGCAGGATGAAGTCATCCAATGCTGGTCGACGGGAAACGGGGACGCCGCTCTTGCTGAGATTTCATGTGCGGAATCGCAAATATCTGACTGCTGCCGGCGGCACGCCATGCGTCACTCATGCTATCACCGGCCGGGCCGCGCTGCTTGGAACTCCAACCGTAGTGTCTTCGAGCACCCAGGGTTCTTCCGGCTTTGCCAATCAAGGCAGCGCAACCGTCCAATCCTCTTTCACCGGCACAGTCACAGCTTCGCTGATGTCATCCGGCGATATGCAATCGTCCCCTGCCTCGTCGATGGCCATACCGGCGCCTGAGGCAGATGGCGGGGCACAAGACTCCACGAAGACGGCGTCGGCTGCGACGGTCTTCCAGACGCCTTCCTCGATATCGCAAGACACCGTGCTTGCCCCGGATCCGTACGAAGAGGCTGCGACGCTGCCTGCCGCGCCTGAGCTGACGGGCATTACCAGCGATGCCGACACCGGAAGCGCCACGACGGCTGTGCCGGTCACTTATTCCAGCAGTCTCGACACGACTTCGTTGCGCCTTCAGGCCTCGATAGCATCCCTCTCGGTGGAGCCGAGCCAGGACGCTCCGACCGACACGAGCGCGGTTTCAGCGCTGGCCGCACCGGCGGTCGCTCCGGCTGCGGTCACGCTCAACAGGATCGCACTCGAAAACCTGAAGCAGGGCAACCCGATCAGCGAGTGGGGTCTGGAGGGCGACGGCAACGGCACCATCCAGGGCTTCGCCACTGAAATCAGCACGAATATCGGCCAGACCGTCGATTTCAAGATCGCCACCGATTCCACGCATTACCGCATCGATATCTACCGAATGGGTTATTACGGCGGGGCTGGTGCGCGCAAGGTCGACTCGATCGAGCAGCAGTTGACGACGGCGCAGATCCAGCCGCATCCGATCGTCGATATGTCGCTCGGTCTCATCGACTGCGGCAACTGGTCAGTGTCCGCCAGTTGGCAGATCCCCACCGACGCCGTCTCGGGCGTCTATTTTGCCAAGCTGGTGCGCGAGGATGGCACCGAGGATGCCAGCATCATTCCCTTCGTCGTGCGCGACGACTCCTCGCACAGCAACATCGTCTTCCAGACCTCGGACACGACCTGGCAGGCCTATAATGCCTGGGGCGGCGCCAGCCTCTATTATGGCGAGGTCCCCGTCGATCCGGCCGATATGATCGGCTACCTGCCGCCGAACTGCAGCTGCGGTCTGACCGCCATCGGCCGCGCCTCTGCAGTCAGCTATAACAGGCCGATCATCACCAATACGAGCCCGGTCGGCGGCTCGCACGATTTCGTCTTCGGCGTCGAGCATTCCGCTATCCAGTGGCTGGAGCAGAACGGCTATGACGTTTCCTATATTTCCGGCGTCGATGCTACGCGCAGTGGCAGCCTCCTGCTGAACCATGATGCCTTTCTGTCCGTCGGCCACGACGAATACTGGTCGGCCGAGCAGCGCACCAATGTGGAGGCCGCGCGCGATGCCGGCGTGAACCTCGCCTTCTGGAGCGGCAACGAGGTTTATTGGAAAGTCCGGTGGGAAAGCAGCATCGACGGCAGCGGCCAGGCCTACCGCACCATGGTCTGCTACAAGGAGACCTACGGCACGAGCACGGACCCGAGCAATGTCGGCACCGGCACCTGGCGCGATCCGCGTTATGCCGATCCGGGGCAGGAGCCGGAGAATTCGCTGACGGGCACGATGTTCCAGGTGGACAGCTACCGCCAGGATACGATCTCCATCCCCTACGACTATTCGAACCTTCGCTTCTGGCGCAATACCGATGTGGCAGAGCTTCAGGAGGGTGAAACCTACAATCTGGTGCAGAACCTGCTCGGCTACGAATGGGATTCCGATGTCGAGAATGGATTCCGTCCGGCTGGACTGATCGACCTGTCGCTCTCCTCGGTCGCGGTGAACACCTACCTCCGCGATTACGGTTCCACGATCGGCGATGCGGTGGCGACCCACAGCCTGACCATGTATCGGGCGGCAAGTGGCGCGCTCGTCTTCGGCGCCGGCACCGTCTTCTGGTCCTGGGGGCTGAATGATCAGCATCAGGGGCCGGCAACGCCAACCGATCGCAACGTGCAGCAGGCGATGGTCAACATGTTCGCGGACATGGGCATCCAGCCGACGACGCTCGATGCGAGCCTGATCCTCGCGACCCAATCGACCGATACGCTGAAGCCCACCTCGTCGATTACCTCGCCCATCGTTGGCGCAAGCTTCCTCGAAGGGCAGCACGTGACGATCACTGGAACGGCGCAGGATTTCGGCGGCGGCATCATTGCCGGCGTCGAGGTTTCCACCGACGGCGGCCAGCACTGGTTCAAGGCCACGGGCCGCGAGAGCTGGACCTATAACTGGGTCGTCCAGGCGAGCGGCACCTATACGATCTTGTCACGCGCCGTCGACGACAGCGTCAATCTGGAGGCGCCATCGGCCGGCAAGCAGGTCACCGTTACGCTGCCGGGCACGCAGGGCCTCTGGACACTGGCCGAAAAGCCCGCGACCGAGACGGCGGTCGATCGCGATTCCGTCGAGCTCGGCCTGCGCTTCCAGGCGACGACGGCAGGCTCGGTGGAGGGGATCCGCTTCTACAAGGACTTCTACAATATCGGCGAACATGTCGTCAGCCTCTGGAGCAGCACCGGGACACTGCTGGCGACCGGCGTATCGACAGGTGAATCGCTCTCTGGCTGGCAGACGGTGATGTTCTCCAGCCCGATCCAGATTGCGGCCGGCACGACCTATGTGGCCTCCTATCACAGCAACGGCTACTACTCGATGACTGCCAATTATTTCAGCGAGCCCTATGCCAGCGGCGCGCTGAAGGCCGTCGATGGAGGCGGCGTCTACGCCTACGGGACCACTGCCGGCACATTCCCCGGCCAGAACCCCGGCGGTACCAATTACTGGGTGGACGTGGTCTTCGATGCCGGCCCCAACAGCCAGCCGGTCGCGACCGACGACAGCGGGCTGATCATCGGCCACAACGGAACGCTTGTCATCTCCATTGCCGCACTCCTGGCAAACGATACCGATCCCAATGGCGATGCGATGACCATCACCGCCGTCGGCAATGCCGTCAACGGCACGGTCGCTCTCAACAAGCAGACCGGCGCCATCACTTTCACGGCGGCCAACGATTACTCAGGCCCGGCGAGCTTCACCTATGCGCTGTCGGACGGGCGCGGCGGCACGGATCAGGGCAATGTCAGCCTGACCGTTCAGACTGGTTCGGCCGGCGAGACACTGTTTACGGCGAGTGAGGGACCCAGCGGCGGCAGCTTCAACGACAATACGGCGATGGAACTCGGAATGAAGTTCGTCGCTTCCTCAAACGGCACGATCTCGGGCATCCGCTATTACAAGGCTGCCGGCGATACCAGTGTGCACACCGGCTCCATCTGGAGGGCCGATGGCATGCTCGTCGCCACGGTCACCTTCACCAACGAGTCGCTTTCCGGCTGGCAGACCGCGAACTTCGCCACTCCGCTGCAGATCACGGCGGGTGCGACCTATGTCGCCTCCTACCACACGACCGGCACCTATGTGGCGACCTCGAACTATTTCAACGCGGCGCATACCAACGGCTCGCTGACGGCGCTTGCAGGCAGCAATGGCGTCTACGCGGTCGGATCGGGCTCGACCTTCCCGACGTCAAGCTACCAGTCGACGAATTACTGGGTCGACGTCGTCTTCAACCAGTCGGCGGGCAATACGGTGCCGGTCGCCGCCAATGACAACGGCTATACGACCTATACCAATACGGCTCTGTCGATCGCCGCTGCAAACCTGCTCGCAAATGACAGCGACGCCGATGGCGACCCGCTTGTCATCACCGGCGTCAGCGGCGCTGTCAACGGTTCGGTGTCCTACGACAGCCAGACGCAGACCGTCACCTTCACGCCGACGGCAGGATATACCGGGCCGGCAAGCTTCAGCTATTCCATCGCCGACGGTCAGGGCGGCACGGCATCCGCCCAGGTTTCGCTTGCCGTCAACTCCCAGGCAAGCGAGCAGAACGTCTTCAGTGCCAATGAAACGCCCGCAGTCGTCTCCGTGAACGACAATCAGCCGGTCAATCTCGGCATGAAATTTCAGGCAGACACGGCAGGCTGGGTCACGGGCCTCCGCTTCTACAAGGGCGCCGACAATATAGGCCCGCATAACGGTTATCTCTGGACCGCCTCGGGCACGCTGCTTGCCAGCATCACCTTCAGCAACGAAACGGCAAGCGGCTGGCAGACTGCCACGCTCACCCAGCAGGTCGCGGTCGAAGCGGATACGGCCTATGTCGTTTCCTACAGCACGAACGGCAATTACTCGGCGACGGGCAATTACTTCAGCACCGAGAAGACGAGCGGCGACCTCAGGGCGCTCAGCGGTGACAACGGTCTCTACGCTTATGGATCGAGCGGGTTGTTCCCGACCAGCAGTTACAACAGCACAAACTACTATGTGGACGTGGCGTTCAAACCGCAGCTCGCGGCGTAAAGGCGAGCGGGGGTATCGATGACGGGTGCAGACAATCGACTTCCGGTGATGGTCCTGGCGGGGTTTCTCGGCGCCGGCAAGACGACTGTCCTCAATCATGTCCTGAACAATCGCGAGGGACGCCGGATCGCCGTGATCGTCAACGACATGAGCGAGGTGAATATCGATGCCGATCTCGTCCGTGACGGCGGCGCCAACCTCTCTAGGACGGACGAAACCCTGGTCGAGCTCACCAACGGCTGCATCTGTTGCACATTGCGCGACGATCTCCTGAGCGAGGTCCGCCGCCTCGCCGCCGCCGGCCGTTTCGACTATCTGCTGATCGAGGGTACGGGTATCGCTGAGCCCCTGCCGATAGCAGCGACCTTCTCCTTCCGTGACGAGAGTGGAGCAGCACTCTGCGATGTCGCACGGCTCGACACGATGGTTTCCGTCATCGACGCGGTCAATCTTCTCGCCGATTATGCCAGTGCGGAGTTTCTGAGCGATCGCGGCCAGAGCCGTGATGGAGACGACGAGCGCAAGCTCGTCGAACTCCTCGTCGAACAGATCGAATTTGCCGACGTCGTCATCATCAACAAGGCAGGCGACGTGCCGCCCGCAATGCTCGCGGAAGTTCGCCGGGTCGTCGCGGCGCTCAATCCGGATGCCCGTGTCATCGAGGCGGTCTTTGGCCAGGTGCCGCTTGGCGCAATCATGGATACCGGGCTCTTCAGCGAGGTCAGGGCCGCGCGCCATCCGCTCTGGCACAAGGAGCTTTACGGCTGGGGCGATCATGTGCCGGAGACCGAGGAATACGGCATAACAAGCTTCGTCTATCGCAGCCGCCGGCCTTTCGATCCGGCACGGCTGGGCCGCATGCTGGAGCAGCCATTGCCCGGCATCATCAGGGCAAAAGGTCATTTCTGGCTGGCGACCCGACCGGACGAGATCGGCCTGCTGTCGATCGCCGGCACCCAATGCCGCATCGGTACCAGGGGTTTCTGGTGGGCCTCGGTGCCGCGCGCGCACTGGCCGCGCCATCCGCAATTCCGCCAGTTGCTCGACCGGCATTGGGACGATGTCTGGGGCGACCGCCGCCAGGAACTGGTCTTCATCGGCTCCGGCTTCGATGAGAGCGCCATCCGCATTGCTCTCGACGAATGCCTGACTGGGGAGGAGAGGGGTTTCGATCCCCAGACCGCCGTCGGTCTTCGCGATCCGTTTCCGCCATGGCGGCACGACACGCACGCATCGAACCGAAAAATGTGAAGCGGTTTTCGGATAATCCGATGCGTCGACTCAAAGGTGAACAGGTTTTGATTATCAACCAGAGGAGAGAACAATGAGCAGCGAACTTTATGCAGACGGTATCGGCGAAATCACCGTCACGGGAACGATCGTGCGCATCGACCTGATGTCGCTCTCGGCCACCGATCGTGACGCCAACAACAATCCGAAGCCGGTTTTCCGCCAGCGCATCATCATGCCTGTCGATGCCTTCGCCAATGCGGTCGACCTCATGCAGAAGGCGCTTGGCGGTTTGGTCGAGGCGGGTGCGGTTCGTCGCATCGGGGAGATGTCGGCTGCCGCCGCCACCGATATCCAGCCGGCGCAGGGTGCTTCAAACGCGTCGCCGAATTTCAACTGACAACAGGCAAAGCCTCGGTCTCGTAGTGTTTCGGGTGGGCCATGAGTGGTTTTCTGCATACCAATCTGCATTGTCTTGCGCTCGTCGCGCGTCATCACGGCGTCGATCTTTCGCCTGAGCGACTGCAACACGATTATGCCGTCGGCAACGATCCGGTGGCCGTGCGGCAAATGCTCCGGATGGCCAAGGATGCCGGCCTGAGGGCCAGGCATCTGACGCTCGACTGGCGAGGCATGTTCCAGCTCGGCGAGGCTTTCCCGGTGCTTGCCGAACTTTCGAACGGCAACTGGGTGGTCATCGCCGGCGCTCTCGGGGAGGGCGAGGATGAGCGGATCCGCGTTCTCGACCCGCTCGCCACCCGTCCCGAAGTCATGCTGCTGAGCGAGGAGCAATTCGCCAAGGCCTGGCTCGGATCGGTGGTGCTGCTGAAGCGCAACTATCGCATGTCGGATGAGGACCGGCCCTTCGGCTTCCGCTGGTTCGTCCCCGAAATCATCCGGCAGCGCAGCTTCTTCCGCGATGTGGCGCTTGCAGCCTTCGTGCTCTACGGGCTGGGGCTGACGACACCAATGTTCTTCCAGCTCGTTATCGACAAGGTGCTCGTGCATCAGAGCTATGCGACGCTGACGGTCCTGACCGTCGGTATCGCGGTCGCGCTCGTTTTCGATGCGACCTTCAGTTTCCTGCGCCGTTATCTGCTGCTCTATGCCACCAACAGGATCGACATCCGGGTGGCGACGCGCACCTTCGGCCATCTGCTCAACCTGCCGATCGCGCTCTTCGAGCAGGCCTCGGCGGGCGTTCTCGTCAAGCATATGCAGCAGACGGGACGCATCCGCGAATTCCTGACCGGCCGGTTGTTCCTGACGCTTCTCGACGGCGTATCGCTCTTCGTCTTCGTGCCGATCCTGCTTCTCTACAGCGTCAAGCTGACGCTCGTGGTGCTCGGCTTCGCAGCCCTCGTCGGGCTGGTGGTGATGATGCTCGTCGGGCCGTTCCAGCGCCGCCTGCAGGCGCTTTACCAGGCCGAAGGCGACCGGCAGGCCCTCTTGGTGGAAACCGTGCACGGCATGCGCACCGTCAAGTCGCTGGCACTGGAGCCGCGCCAGCGCAAGGTGTGGGACGATTATTCGGCGCAGTCGATCTCAGTGCGTTTCCGGGTCGAAAAAATCTCCACCATCGCCCAGTCGATGACCGGGCTTCTGGAAAAGCTGATGAGCGTGGCGATTATCGGCCTCGGCGCGCTCGATGTCTTCAGCGGCGCGATGACGATCGGCGCGCTTGTTGCCTTCAACATGCTCGCCGGCCGCGTCTCGGGGCCGCTGGTGCAGATCGTCACCATGGTCCACGAATATCAGGAAGTAGCGCTTTCGGTGCGCATGCTCGGCGAGATCATGAACCAGCGGCCGGAGCAGGCCGGCCGCGGCCGAGGCGTGCGACCGCATCTGCATGGCCGCATCGAATTCGACAGGGTCACCTTCCGCTATGCTCCCGATGCGGCGCCTGCGCTCGACAATGTGTCCTTCGCCATTCCGGCGGGCTCGGTCTTCGGCGTCGTCGGCAAGAGCGGGTCGGGCAAGACGACCATCACCCGGCTGATTCAGGGCCTCTACCAGAGCCAGGAAGGGCTGGTGCGCATGGATGGCTATGACAGCCGCGAAATCGACCTCGTGCATCTCAGAACCAGCATCGGCGTCGTGCTGCAGGATAATTTCCTGTTTCGCGGCACGGTGCGCGACAATATCGCCGCCGCCAAGCCGGATGCCAGTATCGAGGAAATCATGGAGGTCGCACGCATCGCCGGCGCGGAAGAGTTCATCGAGCGGCTGCCGCGCGGCTTCGACACAATGCTGGAGGAAAATGCCGCCAACCTCTCCGGCGGCCAGAAGCAGCGGCTCGCCATTGCGCGCGCGCTGATCACCGATCCGAAGCTCCTGATCTTCGATGAGGCGACGAGCGCGCTCGACCCCGACAGCGAGGCGATCATCCGCGAGAATCTGAGGCGTATCGCTGCCGGGCGCACCGTCGTCATCGTCTCGCACCGGCTTTCGACGCTTGTGGATGCCGATGCCATTCTCGTCATCGATCGCGGCAAGGTCGCCGATATCGGCCGGCACGATCAGCTGGTGTCGCGCTGCATGACCTATCGCCACCTGTGGGCACAGCAAATGAGGCAGGTCGCATGAACGCGCGTGTCAGAAAATCCAGCGAGAACCTGCCAATTCCATCAGACAAGGGTGCCTCAGACCATGGCCCTTCAGACAAGGGGCCGCCAGGCAGGGGCGGGCAGCTCGTCGCTCGCCCGCCGCTGCCGCCAGCAATTGCCGAATTCCAGTCCGACGCCGTCGAGCTCGAGGAACGTGCTCCGCCGCGCGTTGCGCGCATGACGCTCTATTGTGTGACGGCGCTGATTGCTGCGATCATCATCTGGGCCTCCGTCTCTGATATCGATGAGGTGGTGATTGCGCCCGGCAAGCTCGTCACCACCCAGCCGACCATCGTCGTCCAGCCGCTCGAAACCTCGATCATCCGCACGATCGATGTGAAGGCCGGCGAGGTGGTGCATGCCGGCCAGACGCTCGCAACTCTCGACGCCACCTTCAGTCAGGCCGATGTCGACCAGCAGCAGGCGAAGTTCTCGGCACTCGACGCCCAGGTGAAGCGCATCGAGGCGGAATTAGCCGGAGACGACTACACGATGATCGCGGGAACGACGCCCGACGAGATGCTGCAGGTGCAGCTCTTCGGCCAGCGGCGCGCCTTCTATACGGCGCAGCTGCAGAATTTCGAGCAGCAGATCGCCGGCCAGTCGGCAGCGCTTGCCGCGGCCAAGAACCAGGAGGCCGTGCTCATCGACAGGCGCGACACGCTCTCGCAGATCGAAGGCGCCCGCACGCGGCTCTACGACAAGCAGAGCGGCTCGCTGATCACCATGCTCGGCTCGCGCGACGCCCGCCTCGACGTCGAGTCCGATCTGACCGCCGTGCGCGGCAAAGCCGACGAGGCGGCGCATGCCTTTGCCAAGCTGAAAGCCGACCGCCAGGCCTTCATCGAGGATTTCCGCCGCGCCGCGATGGAACAGCTGGTGGAGCTGCGCGGCCAGCGTGACATGGCCGACGAGGAACTGAAGAAGATGGAGCTGCGCCGCAACATGGTGTCGCTGACAGCACCTGCCGATGCCGTCGTGCTCGATCTCGCCCAGCGCTCTATCGGCTCCGTCGTGCGTGAAGCCGAACCGATCGTCACGCTGGTGCCGATCAACGTGCCGCTCGAAGCGGAGGTGTCGATCAACACCCGCGACATCGGCCGCATCGCCGTGGGTAAGGAGGCTCGCATCAAGCTGGACGCCTATCCTTTCCAGAAATACGGCACCGCGTCGGGCGAAGTTCGCACCATCAGCCAGGACACGTTTATGACCGGCCAGCAGCAGGAACAGGCTGCCACCCCAAGCCAGCCGGCAGCGCCTTTCTTCAAGGCTCGCATCCTGCTTGCGGATACGAGGCTGAACGCCTCGGATATGCCGGTCAGACTGCTGCCGGGCATGACCGTGTCCACAGAGATCAAGGTGGGCAACAGGACCGTGATCTCCTATTTCCTTTACCCGCTGCTGCGTGGCCTTGATGATGCCATCCGGGAACCGAACTGAGGGAGCTACGAGGTGTAGGCGAGGGGCCTCCAACACACGCCGGCGATGGGGGTGGCGCAGGATTCCAGGCAGCCGCCCCCAAACCGTTCGGGTATCGGCGGGTGCCGCATCCGATATTCAGATCCGCGAATGTCGTGAGAAAGGCGACGCGTCCCCAAACCTCCCTCCCTACGCTTGTCACGCGAATCCAGCCTTCGCGCGTCTGCGCGGTGAATGACACCAACTTGCAGGCTGATCAGGCCCTTGTTTGGGGCGCTGATCGAGGGGAAGTCGGAGTAATGGGATGGCATTGTCGAATGCTCTTGAGCTATTGCCGGTGGGCTGTACAGTTTGTTGCCGAAACGATCTCCAATCTGACGGGAGTAACAGGTGGAACCAGATGCGGCGGGTATAGCCGATATCCGTGAGGCCATTGGCGAAGAGTTCGGGCCTGACGGATTGTTTTACAACATGCGGAAAATGAAGTTTCTCAAGATCGCAGCCGTCAGGACGCTAGAGGTAATCCGTCGTATCGATGCAGAATCCTACGATGAGGCGAGCAGGAAGGAGCTGGCCTTACTGATCTGGGAACTGCCGTCGCTAATGCTTTTCTGGCGGGACAGATGTGTGGAGACTGAGGGAGACGAGCTCGAGATTGGGAGATATGCCCTCGAAATCAAGCGGCTCATCGATGAGAAAATGCATGCTTTGTTAAACCCGGATACAGCGACCTATCGGGAATCGAGGGCACGGAAGTATCCGGAGTAATGTGTGGATGGACGCAGCGAGGGGGGGAGCTGTTCGCTCCACCCGTGACATCGGCGTTGTGTGTGGCGGCAAGAAAGCTCGCATAAGCTCGATGTCTATCCCTTCAGAAATCGGCACGGCCTTGGGCGAGGGCAGAGCGATCAGCCAGGATATGTTCCTCGCCGACCAGCACCAGGAACAGAGCGCCGCCCCGAGGACCGGCAGAAGTTCTTCGAGGCCGGCATCCTGCGCCTTCCGAACATCAATCCGACCAATCGACCTATCGGCAAGTGGCGAGAAAAGCGCGAATTGCTGCAGGGATAGTACCGAGATGGAGGAGGGGCGCATGTCCTTGCCCCTCGGCGGTATGAAGGATCAATCCGGGATGAAGGCGGGCCATTTCGCTCGCGGTTTCCTGCGAAAGCAGCGGTGAGTTTTCGCCGCGGATCAACATCAGCGGAAAGCGGCTCAGGCTTTCGAATTGTGCCCAGAGATCGGGCAGCGGCTGACTGAAATCGATCGATCTCAGCGCCTCTGCGATCGCCGAATCGAAGTCGGCGACGGGCCTTCCGTCGACGTCGCGATAAAGCGCAAGCGCCATCTCGCGCCAGTCCTCGGCTGCAAGCGCGGTAAACGAGGCGCCGTGATTCTCCTGCGCTATATCGGCCGCCTCTTTCCAGTCGGCCGGCTTTCTGCCGCTGTTGAGATAGTCGCGGATGAGCGCCAGCCCGTCAGCCTCGATCGCAGGTCCGATATCGTTCAGGACCACGGCTTCGAGAAGATCCGGCCGTGTCGCCGCGATCAGATGCAAAATCAGTCCGCCACGCGACGTGCCGATGAAGATCGCCCGCGCGATGCCGAATGCAGCGCAGGCGGCTATGATGTCGCCGGTCTCGACGGCGAGATTGTAATTGGCCTTGTTCTCATCCCATGCGGAATTCCCACGCCCGCGCGAATCGAGCGCGATCACCCTGCGCGGGCCTGTCTTGTCGCGGCAGAGAAGCAGCGCCAGCGGATGAAAGTCCCGCGCATTGCGGGTCAGGCCGGGCAGGCAGATCACCGGTGGCCGTTCGGCGGCTGCCGCCGACAGGGGCCGGTAGTCGCGGGCATAAAGCCGCAACCCATCGGAAGAAGAGTAAAATCGTTCCTGGAACTCGCCTTCATCCATGTTCGGCATCGCATCCCTCGAGACCTGTCTGATCCCGAAGATCTAGAGCCTTTCCGGGTTAGATTGAAGCATTCTGTTGGCTCAAACGGAGTCGGATAGTCGACCGGCCGGCGCGCGTCGTAGCCCAGCTCTACGGCCAAGCCGGCCGGTCGATCAGCCGGCCTGTTTCAGCCAACCCTCCCGCAGATTGCCAGGCAAATCTGCAAGACCATGGAATCGCCGGACGCACTTATCGCTTCGCCACGGCGAAGCGGTGCGGCCGGAGGGCCGGACATCTTTCCGCCGGGATCAAAGGCGATCGGCTCGGACGTACCTGGGGGTATGTCCGTCGCCAATCGCCTTTGCCCTGACGAAAACCTGCTCCGGCAGAATGCTTCAATCTAACCCGGAAAGGCTCTAAAGCATGTCTCGCAAGAATGCGCAGCGGTTTTGCGATAAAGACATGCGGAAAACAAAAGACCAGCCTGCTTTTCAAGCCGCGCCAAACGGTTCAGGAGGCGCTGCGTCCGCCGATCAGGTCGCGCTCGATATCCGTCGATTGGCCAAGGCGGGCCTTGTAGACTTCATAATTCTCCATCACCCGCTGCACGTAGTTACGCGTCTCGGGAAAGGGGATGCGCTCGATCCAGTCGACGATCTCGTCGATCGGCCTGCCGCGTGGATCGCCGTAGCGTCCGATCCATTCCGGCACCCGCTTCGGTCCGGCATTATAGGCGATGAAGGTGAGGATGTAGGAGCCGCCGAAGGCTTCGATCTGCTCGCCGAGATAATGCGCGCCGAGCGTCGCATTATAACCGGCATCGGCAGTCAGCTTGTCCTTCGAAAAGGTGATGTTGTGGCGCTTGGCCACCGCCTGGGCCGTGCCGGGCAGAAGCTGCAGCAGGCCGCGTGCATTCGCCGCCGAAACGGCGGCCGGATTGAAGGCGCTCTCCTGCCGGGCAATCGCATAGGCGAGGGCCTTGCCGGAGCCGGAGATATTGGCATTCGGCGGGATCACGCCGACGGGAAAGGCGAGCGCGGCGACATCGATGCCGCGGCCATAGGCGATCTTGCCGACCTGCAGCGACAGATGATGATTGCCTGATTGCTCGGCCTGCGCCGCAAGGATCGCCAGTTCACCGGGACTTTGCAGCTGATCGGCGAGCGCGAGATAGAGGATGTCGGCCCGCCATCCATGTCCGGCTGCCTCAAGCCGGGCGATTGCCTGCACGGCCTCGCGCGCCTGGAAACTCTGGCGGTCTGCTGCGCTCGGGATGGGATAGCTGACGTTGAGCGTCTTGCGTCCAAGCCTTTCGGCCGCGAGCTGCCCATAGAAGGTGCCGGGAAAATTCGCGGCCTTGCCATAGAATTCGCCGGAGTTGCCGGGACCGCCGGCCTCGGCGGCCCGCCCGAGCCAATACCAGGCGCGCGACACCGAGATGGGACCGTTCGAAGTCACCAGAATCTTGCGGAAATGCTTTTCTGCCGTTGTCGGGTCCTGCAGCCCGCGCAGCGCATACCATCCGGCATGGAACTCGGCCTCGACGATATCAGTCGGGCTGGTTGCCGCGGAGCTTGCGACGATGCGGTAGGCAGGCTTGAATTGTCCCTGATCGACGAGGCCGCGGCTGACGATCCGCTGCTCGTTCCACCATTCTCCGGAATTGACGAGTTCGCCCGGTTCACGCGGCATCTTCTCCAGAAGCGCCGCCGCTTCGGTATATTTGTCCTGCTTGCGCAGATATTCGATGCGCGCGAATAGCAGGCCGGCATCGCCACGCCATTTCGGCTCGACGCTATTGAGCAGCGCGCCGGCATTGGCGGCTTTGGCGTCGACGGCGGCCCAGGCCTTGTAGAGGGACTGCGCCTCGCCCATGTCGCCGAAGCGCTTGGCCTGCGCCACCCTGCCACGATACATCAGATAGTCCATCCGCGCCTTGTGATCGGCTGGCGTCAGCAGGGCGGAAAACTCGAGGAGGATCTTGTCTTCACTCGCCTTGTCGAGAGCCTCGGTGCGCCAGACCTTGCGGATATATTTTGCCGCCTGCGCCTGCTTGCCTGACGCAGTCAGCGCCCGCCCGAGAATGACGGCGCCCTGCATCGTTTCCGGCGCGGTATCGCCGAAGGCGGCGAGCACCGCTGACGGGGCGGGGTTTTCGTCGTAGAGCGCTCGTTCGGAATAGGCGCGCAGCCTTGAAAGGCCTGGCCATCCCTTGAGCTCCTGCGCGGCACGGGCAATTTCATAGGAGGGAACGCCCTTCAAGCCGGAGACGGCGATCGCCCAGGTGAGGATATGGCGGTCGAGCGTGCCCTCGCGCAGGCTGTCGCGGATCGAGAGGGCCAGTTGCGGATTCCTGGCGGAAAGCGCATCGAGGCCGGTTTTCAAGTCATTGGCGACCGGCGCGACGGCTGGATTGCGGGGGATGGCGCCGGTTGTCAGCGCTTCCGGAATCGATGTCTCGGGAACGAAGCCGATCGGCTTGACCTCAGGCGTCGGAATGCTTTCGCCGGGAAGCGGCGACGCGAGGCTGCCCCACGCGGCGGCAGCAAAGCCGAAGGCGGTCAGAATCAGCACAGCTTTCTTCATCCGGGATCTCGCAACGAAAACACGCCCTGCCCATTTGGCTGGAGGCATCTTAACGAAACCTTACCGTACCAGGTAAAATTCATTCACATCTGCTATCGGAATTTGCCCTAAACCGAACTCTCCGCGCTTGTCGCGATGATTTCGGCGCTCTATGGTGCGCAAAATATTCATGGAATGCGGCCGAAGCAAGGATTTGGTCGTGAGGAGCTTTGCATGTTCAACGGGTCCATTCCCGCCCTCGTCACCCCCTTCACCGATGCCGGACTGATCGATGAAGCGAGCTTCGCCGCCCATGTCGACTGGCAGATCAAGGAAGGCAGCAGCGGTCTCGTTCCGGTCGGCACGACTGGCGAATCGCCGACGCTGTCGCATGCCGAGCACAAGCGGGTCGTGGAACTCTGCATCGAAGTGGCGGCAAAACGCGTTCCGGTCATGGCCGGCGCCGGTTCGAACAATACGCGTGAGGCCGTCGAACTGGCCCAGCATGCCGAAAAGGTCGGCGCCGACGCCGTGCTCGTCGTCACGCCCTATTACAACAAGCCGACACAGAAGGGTCTGATTGCCCATTTTTCCGCGATTGCCGAGGCCGTCGCCCTGCCGATCTATATCTACAATATCCCCGGCCGTTCGGTGATCGACATGACGCCGGAGACAATGGGTGCTCTCGCCAAGGCGCACAGCAATATCGTCGGCGTCAAGGACGCAACGGGCAAGATCGAGCGTGTCTCCGAGCAGCGCATCACCTGCGGCAAGGACTTCCGGCAATTGTCCGGCGAGGACGCGACGGCGCTGGGTTTCAACGCTCATGGCGGCGTCGGCTGCATCTCGGTGACGGCCAATGTCGCCCCGCGCCTCTGCGCGGATTTTCAGGCCGCGACGCTGGCCGGCGAATACGCCCGCGCGCTGGAATATCAGGACCGGCTGATGCCGCTGCACAAGGCGATCTTCCTTGAGCCCGGTCTCTGCGGCGCCAAATACGGCCTCTCCAAGCTCGGCCGGATGAGCCGCAATGTCCGCTCGCCGCTGCTTTCAACGCTGGAGCCGGCAACCGAAGCAGCGATCGACGCCGCCATGCGTCATGCAGGCTTGCTGAACTGAGGGGACCGGTCGTCTTCACAAGGCCGGATCGTTCCCTTACATAAAGGGCAAGCAATGAGGGCGCGACTTTTCGCGCAACCTCGAAGGAAATATCGTCATGGCCCCAAAAGGCAGCCAGCGCGTGGTGAACAAGGTCGTGGCCGAAAACCGCAAGGCCCGCTTCAACTACGAGATCATCGATACTTATGAGGCAGGTCTCGTGCTGAAGGGCACGGAGGTGAAGTCGCTGCGCGAAGGCAAAGCCAATATCGCAGAATCCTATGCGTCGGACGAGGATGGCGAGATCTGGCTGATCAACTCCTACCTGCCGGAATATCTGCAGGCGAACCGCTTCAATCACGAACCGCGCCGGCGCCGCAAGCTGCTTCTGTCGGGCCGTGAAATCCATCGTCTGCGTTCCGCCGTCAACCGCGAAGGCATGACGCTGGTCCCGCTCAAGATTTATTTCAACGATCGGGGTCGGGCGAAGATGGAGCTGGCACTCGCCAAGGGCAAGAAATTGCACGATAAGCGCGAATCCGAGAAGGAGCGCGATTGGAACCGGCAGAAGAGCCGCTTATTGAAGGAAAACGGCTGACCATCACGCCGCAGCCGATCGGCTCGCGGCGTTTTCGATCAGTCCTCGAAATCGCTGGCCGGGGCGACTTCGGCCGGGCGCGGCGCCCGCTCCGCGGGATCGCGACCGATCTCAGCCTTCAGCGACAAGAGATCGATGAAATGATCGGCCTGCCGCCGCAGGTCGTCGGCGATCATCGGCGGCTGCGTCGCCATGGTCGAGATCACCGAGACCTTGCGGCCTCTGCGCTGCAGCGCCTCGACGAGGTTCGTGAAATCGCCATCGCCGGAGAAGATGACGAGATGGTCGACGGTTTCGGACTGTTCCATGGCGTCGATCGCAAGTTCGATGTCCATGTTGCCCTTGATCTTCCGCCGGCCCATGGAGTCGGTGAATTCCTTGGCAGGCTTGGTGACGACTTTGTAGCCGTTGTAGTCGAGCCAGTCGATCAGAGGACGGATCGATGAATATTCCTGATCCTCGATCAAAGCCGTATAATAGTAGGCGCGCAGGAGGTAGCCGCGTTTCTGGAATGCCTTCAAGAGCTTGCGGTAATCTATGTCGAAACCTAGGCTCTTGGATGCAGCGTAGAGGTTGGCGCCGTCAATAAAGAGTGCAATTTTTTCGCGTGGGTCAAACATCGTTTACCAATTCCAATGAGAGAAATCGAAATTCGCAGGGCATCAAATTTCAATAAATACAATGGCTTATTGTGATTTTTGATCTGATGCTTACTTTACCATCTGTTCATATAAGAGAGATTTAGGGCACGGTTCCGCATATTCCAAGCAACCTTTGGTGGAATTGTCACATTCTCCATGGAAATTTAGCTCGGCACCGGATAAAGACGAGGGGAGCCGGAACGAAAAACTTGTATTTGCCCGGTTTTAATTGTATCGGGCGTGCTAATCCCGAAATGACGACCGTAAAGGACAGGCAATGGCCCGTGTCACAGTTGAAGATTGCATTGACAAGGTAGAGAACCGCTTCGAGCTGGTTCTGCTCGCCAGCCACCGCGCCCGGCTGATTTCCCAGGGTGCCTCGATCACCATCGATCGCGACAACGACAAGAATCCTGTCGTGGCGCTGCGCGAAATCGCCGACGAGACGCTTTCGCCCGATGACCTCAAGGAAGATCTGATCCATTCGCTGCAGAAGCATGTCGAAGTCGACGAGCCCGAGCCCGATCCGGCCAGCATGATCGCCGCCGGCGGCGCTGCTGCCGCCGACAGCGAGGAGCAGGATGACCTGCCGGAGACGATCACTTTCGACCAGATGTCGGAAGAAGAGCTGCTTGCCGGTATCGAGGGCCTCGTGCCGCCGGAAAAGAGCGACGATTATTAAGCGTCTCGACCGGATCTGATCCGGAAAAGAGCGACGATTACCAATCGTCAATCTTGCGCCTTTATTGCTTAGGCATATTATTGCCCATGTGTGCGCCAATCGTTGATTGGCGCGCTTTTGTTTTTGTCGGAGTGGCTTTGGAATGATGCGGCAGTACGAACTCGTGGAGCGGGTTCAGCAATACAAGCCCGATGCCAATGAAGCACTGCTGAACAAGGCCTATGTTTACGCCATGCAGAAACATGGCCAGCAAAAGCGCGCGAGCGGCGATCCCTACATATCGCATCCGCTTGAGGTCGCCGCGATCCTGACCGACATGCATCTCGATGAATCGACGATCGCGGTTGCCCTTCTGCATGACACGATCGAGGATACGACGGCGACGCGCGCCGAAATCGACGAGCTCTTCGGCGAGGATATCGGCCGACTGGTCGAGGGGCTGACGAAGATCAAGAAGCTCGATCTCGTCACCAAGAAGGCCAAGCAGGCGGAAAACCTGCGCAAGCTGCTGCTCGCCATATCGGATGACGTGCGGGTGCTGCTCGTCAAGCTTGCCGATCGCCTGCACAATATGCGCACCCTCGATCACATGTCGGCCGACAAGCGTGCCCGCATTTCTGAGGAGACGATGGAAATCTATGCGCCGCTCGCCGGCCGCATGGGCATGCAGGACATGCGCGAGGAACTGGAGGAGCTTTCCTTCCGGCACATGAATCCGGAGGCCTACGAGACCGTCACGAAAAGGCTGGAAGAGCTCTCCAAGCGCAACGAAGGCATCGTCAAGAAGATCGAGGCCGAATTGCGCGACCTCCTGGTCGCAAGCGGCCTGACGAGCGCTTATGTCAAGGGCCGGCAGAAGAAGCCCTATTCGGTCTTTCGCAAGATGCAATCGAAGTCGCTGTCGTTCGAGCAGCTTTCCGATGTCTACGGCTTCCGTCTGATCGTCGAGGACATCCCGTCCTGTTACCGGGCGCTTGGCATCGTCCATACGCGCTGGCGCGTCGTGCCCGGCCGGTTCAAGGATTATATCTCGACACCGAAGCAGAACGATTACCGTTCGCTCCACACCACCATCGTCGGTCCGTCCAGCCAGCGCATCGAGCTGCAGATCCGCACCAAGCGCATGCATGAAATCGCGGAATTCGGCATTGCCGCCCACACGCTCTACAAGGACGGCGCTACCAATGCCGATGGCGACATTCTTTCGCGCGAATCCAATGCCTATTCCTGGCTGCGCCATACGATCGAGGCGCTCGCCGAAGGTGACAGCCCGGAGGAATTCCTCGAGCACACCAAGCTCGAACTCTTCCAGGATCAGGTCTTCTGCTTCACGCCGAAGGGCAAGCTGATTGCCCTGCCGCGTGGCGCCACCCCGATCGATTTCGCCTATGCGGTGCACACCAATATCGGCGATACCACGGTGGGCGCCAAGATAAACGGCCGCATCATGCCGCTGGTGACGCGGCTTGCGAATGGCGACGAGGTGGAGATCATCCGCTCCGGCGTGCAGGTCCCGCCCGCCGCCTGGGAGGAGATCGTCGTCACCGGCAAGGCGCGGGCCGCCATCCGCCGCGCCACCCGCATGGCGATCCGCAAACAATATGCTGGCCTCGGTCACCGCATTCTCGAGCGCACCTTCAACCGGGCCGGCAAGATTTTCTCGCGCGAGGCGATGAAACCGGCACTGCACCGTCTGGGTCAGAAGGATGTCGAGGATGCGATCGCCGCCGTCGGCCGCGGCGAGATGTCCTCACTCGACGTGCTGCGCGCCGTCTATCCCGACCATCAGGACGAGCGCGTCACCGTCAAGCCTTCCGGCGACGACGGCTGGTTCAATGTCCGCAGCGCCGCAGGCATGATCTTCAAGATTCCCGGCAAAGCCAAGGCCGGCGCCGAAGGCGGCCATTCGGAACTCGATGCCGATGTCGACGTCGGCCCGATCCGCGGTCTGTCCGGCAATGTCGACGTCAAGTTCGCCTCGACCGGCGCCGTGCCCGGCGACCGCATCGTCGGCATCATGGATCAGAGCAAGGGCATCACCATCTATCCGATCCAGTCGCCGAGCCTGCAGCGTTTCGACGATCAGCCCGATCGCTGGATCGATGTGCGCTGGGATCTTGACGAGGCCAACAAGTCGCGTTTCATGGCGCGTATCATGGTGAATGCTTTGAATGAGCCCGGCACGCTTGCCAAGGTCGCCCAGACCGTGGCCGGGCTCGACGTCAATATTCGCATGCTGAATACGGTGCGCGTGGCAGCCGACTTCACCGAGATGATGCTGGAAGTCGAGGTGTGGGATCTGCGCCAGCTCAACCAGTTGCTCGCCCAGATGAAGGACCTGGATTGCATCGCCACGGTCCGGCGGCTCTATGAGTAGGCTTTTGTTAAGCCTGCCAGGGACCTGATCGACGAAAATGCACATTTTATGATCGGTTTATAATCGTCATGGCGCAGCAATAAGGCAAGGAATGCGTTGAGCGCATAGCTGTGTCCATGTTGCAGCGGTGGTAATTAGCCTTTGGCAGGACTATCTTCTGATCATCGAAAACGTAAACAGAAGATGAGGCAAGGTAATGTTTGATCCTATCAGGAAAATCGCTCGCGCCTTTCGCGCTCCGACCACACAGGAACGTGAAATGGCCTATCTGAACGGCTCGCTGGATCGTATCGATCTCGAGTTTCGTCAGCGTCAGGTCGACCGCGGTCTGTTCCGCAATCGCTGATACCGCCTTTATACTTGGTCGAGTGAGGGACGTTACGTACGACGAGCGCCCCTCGGCATGAAGATGCTCCTTTGCAAGAAAGATAAGGGGGCTGTTTCGGGCGGTGCCATTTGCCGCTCTTGTCATGGTCCGGTGCACTGCACTAAATAGCGAACATGTTGTTTCGCCGTCGCAAGCCTGCGGGTTTCAAGGAAAAGATGCGGGAGCTTCTATGGCCCCGAAAAGGTTTCCTTCGCCCGATCCGTTACCTGACAATGCGCATCCTGCGCCTGAGCGCTTCGCCGCATGCGGTTGCGGCCGGCGTGGCCGCGGGCGTCTTTGTCTCGTGGACGCCATTCATTGGCGTGCATTTCGTCATGGCTTTCGTCATCACCTATCTCCTCTCCGGCAATATGGTGGCCGCGGCTCTCGGCTGCGCCGCCTTCGGCAATCCGCTGACCTATCCCTTCATCTGGGGGGTCACCTGGGAGATCGGCCATCTGCTGCTCAGCCGTGAGGATCATCTGGCCGGTCAGGCGGTGGATCTCGCCGCGCTCTTTCACAAGCTGAACTTCACCGAATTGTGGAGGCCAGTGCTGGAACCGATGCTGATCGGCGCTATTCCGCCGGGGATCGTAACCGCCGTTGCGCTCTATGCGCTGACGTTCTACACCGTCAAGGGGTTTCAGGCCCGCCGCCGAACGCGGCTGATGGAGCGGGCGCGCCTGCGCCTGGCGGGTCCGGCCGGCGACATACCGAGCGTATGAACCGGTACAGAATTCTTGGGCGACGGAAGGTTCCGGCATGATCATCGGCATTGGCAGCGATCTGATCGACATTCGTCGTGTCGAGAAATCGATCGAGCGCTTCGGCGAGCGCTTCACCCACCGCTGCTTCACCGAGATCGAGCGCGCCCGCTCCGACCGCCGGGCAAACCGCGCCGCATCCTATGCCAAGCGTTTCGCCGCCAAGGAGGCCTGTTCCAAGGCGCTCGGCACCGGCATCGCCCAGGGCGTCTTCTGGAAGGACATGGGCGTCGTCAACCTGCCGAGCGGCAAGCCGACCATGCAGTTGACCGGTACCGCTGCCGTGCTCCTGGAATCGATGCTGCCCGCGGGCCATCGGCCCGCCATTCATTTGACAATAACCGATGATTATCCCTTGGCGCAGGCCTTCGTTATCATTGAGGCGTTGCCCGAGAGCCTCTGATCGTGACCCCGGGAGCGTTTGATCGTGACCCCGGGAGCGTTTGATCGCGACCTCTCGTCGCTTTTAATGTTGTCGCCATTGCCGCAACCGGCCGAAGCCGCTAGAGAGAACGGCAGAAAGAATTGCGCCTTTACGGCGTCTTGAAGGAATAAGACTGAGTGTCCGAAAAAGTCGATACCAAGCCGAACGCCCTCTGGGAAAATATCAAGGTCATCATTCAGGCGCTGATTTTGGCGATGGTGATTCGAACCGTGCTGTTCCAGCCCTTCACTATTCCGTCCGGTTCAATGATGCCGACGCTGCTCGTCGGCGATTATATCTTCGTCAATAAGTTCGCTTACGGCTATTCGAAGTATTCGCTGCCCTTCTCGCCTGATCTGTTTAGCGGCCGCATCTTGGGCTCCGATCCGAAGCGCGGCGATATCGTCGTCTTCCGCTTCCCGCCGAATCCCGATGTCGATTACATCAAGCGCTGCATCGGTCTGCCCGGCGACCATATTCAGGTCACTGACGGCGTTCTCTACGTCAATGGCAAGCCGGTTCCGAAGGTGGCTGATGGCAGTTTCACCTCGGACTACAAGCTCGATCCGGGCGAGGACGTGCCGGTATTCCGCGAGACGCTTGATAACGGCAAGACTTACGACACGCTCGACCAGTCGCCGGTGTCGCGCGGCGATAACACCCGCGAATTCATCGTGCCGGAAGGCCATTATTTCATGATGGGCGACAACCGCGACAACTCGCTGGACAGCCGCTTCGACGTCGGCTTCGTGCCGGCTGAAAATCTTGTCGGTCGCGCCAGCGTCATCTTCTTCTCGCTTGGCAACGACACGTCTTTCCGCGAAATCTGGAAGTGGCCGACCAACATGCGATGGGACCGCCTTTTCAAGGTCGTTGAATGAGCAAGGCGCAGACGCTTTCTGCGGCAGACCGCGCAAAGCTCGAAAGCCTGATCGGCCATGACTTCGCCGAAAAGGCACGCCTGGACCGCGCGCTGACCCATGCCAGCGCCCGGACTGAAAAGGGCGGCAATTACGAACGTTTGGAGTTTCTCGGCGACAGGGTGCTCGGGCTCTGCATCGCCGAGCTGCTGTTCCGCACCTTCGGCACGGCGGGGGAAGGCGAGCTCTCGGTTCGCCTCAACCAGCTCGTCAGTGCTGAAACCTGTGCCGCGGTCGCGGACGAACTCAATCTGCATCTCTATATCCGCACCGGCGCCGATGTGAAGAAATTGACCGGCAAGCGCATGATGAATGTGCGCGCCGATGTCGTCGAGAGCCTGATCGCCGCGATCTATCTCGATGGCGGTCTCGAAGTCGCCCGCCGGTTCATCCTGCGCTATTGGCAAGGCAGGGCGGTCAGGGCCGACGGCGCCAAGCGCGACGCCAAAACCGAGCTGCAGGAATGGTCACACGCGAAATTCGGCGTCACACCGATCTATCGGGTTGATGAACGTAGCGGACCGGACCATGATCCGCGCTTCAAGGTGACGGTGGAAGTTGCTGGCATAAAGCCGGAAACCGGCGTAGAGCGGTCGAAGCGTGCCGCCGAACAGGTTGCGGCGACCAAGATGCTCGAGCGTGAAGGCATTTGGCAGCAATCGCCTGCCGGAAACTGACGGGACAATGACTCAAGAAAAAGATATCGCGGCCGACGCTGCTGCACAAATCCATGGTCCGACGCATTCGGGCTTCGTCGCGCTGATCGGGCCGACCAATGCCGGCAAATCGACGTTGGTCAATCGTCTTGTCGGCGCCAAGGTCTCGATCGTCAGCCATAAGGTACAGACGACGCGGGCTATCGTGCGCGGCATTGCCATCCATGACAATGCCCAGATCGTCTTCATGGATACGCCCGGCATCTTCAAGCCGCGCCGCCGGCTCGACCGCGCCATGGTGACATCCGCCTGGGGCGGCGCCAAGGATGCAGACTTGATCATGCTGCTGATCGACAGCGAGCGCGGCCTGCGCGGTGATGCCGAAGCCATCCTTGAAGGCCTCAAGGAAGTCCAGCAGCCGAAGATCCTGGTGCTGAACAAGATCGACCGCGTCAACCGCGAGGATCTGCTGGCGCTGGCCGCGAGCGCCAACGAGAAGATTGCTTTCGAGCGCACCTTCATGATCTCGGCCGAAACCGGTTCCGGCTGCGACGACGTCATGGATTATCTGGCCACCACCTTGCCGGAGGGGCCGTGGTACTATCCGGAAGACCAGATCTCCGATCTTCCCATGCGCCAACTCGCCGCCGAGATTACCCGCGAGAAGCTGTTTCTGCGCCTGCACCAGGAGCTTCCATATTCCTCGCATGTCGAAACGGAAAAGTGGGAGGAGCGCAAGGACGGCTCGGTGCGGATCGAGCAGGTAATCTATGTCGAGCGTGACAGCCAGAAAAAGATCGCCCTCGGCAAAGGTGGCGAAACCATCAAGGCGATCTCGACTGCCTCTCGCAAGGAATTGTCGGAAATATTAGAGCAGCCGGTCCATCTCTTCCTCTTCGTCAAGGTTCGCGAAAACTGGGGTGATGACCCGGAGCGGTTCCGCGAAATGGGCCTCGAATTTCCTAAATAAGGATGGCAACGATTTTATCGGCTAGCCTCCAGTGCCTTGTTTCTTAGGAAAAAATTCGGTTCGTTGCGGAACGAATCCGAGCTTTGAGCATTTCCCCATCGACGGCGCGCCTGACGCGCCGTCGTTGCGCGACCGCAGGGCAGGCATGGCAACCTCGAAACGCATCCATTCCTTCAAGACTCCTTGCGAGCTATGTCCTTTGCGGCCCCTGCCGCATTTCAGGGAATTTAGCCAAGACGAGCTCGAATTCGTTTCGCGTTTTAAGCGCGGCGAACTTGCCGTCGATGCCGGTTCCACCATCCTCGTTGAGGGCGCCCACAGCGCTCATCTTTTCACCGTGCTGTCCGGTTGGGGCTTCCGCTACAAGATGCTGGAGGACGGTCGCCGCCAGATTCTGAATTACATCATGCCCGGTGACCTGATCGGTCTGCAGGGAACGATCGCCGGCGAAATGCAGCATTCCATCGAAGCGCTGTCACCCGTTTCGCTTTGCGTCTTCGAGCGTGACCGGCTGATGACGCTCTACAACAAACATGCGTCGCTCGCCTTCGACATCACCTGGATCGCCGCGCGCGAAGAGCGGATACTGGACGAGCATCTCCTGAGCATCGGCCGCCGCACCGCACTGGAAAGAGCGGCCTATCTCATCGCTTTCCTGTATGAGCGCGGCAGGAAGCTCGATCTCTTCGACGGCCGCAAATTCATCCCCATCACACAACAGCACATCGCCGACACTCTCGGTCTTTCCATCGTTCACACCAACAAGACCCTGAGAAAGCTTGGGGAACGCGGTCTGATCCGCTGGCAGGAACGCGGCTGCGAAGTTCAAAACGGTGAGGAATTGATGGCGATCGCCGGCTGGGAGGGGCTTGGAGAGGGCAAGCGTCCCTTCATTTAGCCGAAGCGCCTATGTCTTTTTTAAATGCGGTTTAGCATTTGGGAAAATAAGGTCGGCCGTCATCTTTCCTCCGACTTTGATTCTTATCGACCGGGCAGAAAAATGGTTTACTCAGAACTGGTGGCGGAATTCACCGATAGCGTGCCATGCGGGGCACCGGAGGGCAATGATGTTGGCGAAAAGGCCGGGGCGCTGCGACAAGTGCCTGACGAGGGGCATGGAATCATGAATGCACTCCGTGTTTTGGTTCTCGAGGACAGTCTGATCATCGCAATGGAGGCGGAGGATATCTTGCGCCTGGCCGGTGTCGACAGCATCGATATTGTCGGCAGTCTCGATGAGGCAAGGGCTGCCATCGCTGCAGAAAAATATGATTTCGCCCTTCTCGACGTCAACCTCGGCGAGGGCATGAGTTTCGGATTTGCCCGCCATCTTCTTGATGCCGGTATTCCCTTCGGATTCGTCAGCGGCTATTCCGATATCCGTGACTTCCCGTGCGACCTTCAGCACATACCGCTGCTGGTGAAGCCTTTCGACGAAAAGGCGATGCGCGAATTCCTGCAGAGACTTCTGCCGGCTGCGGCATGACGCAGTCCGTGACGGAAGCGGGATCTGCTTGAGAGCGCCTGCGCGCAAGATGCTATCACTTTGAAACTGCGGGCAATCCTTCGGGAAATCGATTCCGGTTTCCCGACTTATGCGCTACGATAGGGTAATCGGCCGCAGGGACTTTTTATGCAGTGGCAGGACCATGCAATCATTCTGGGCGTCAAACGCCACGGCGAGACGAGCGTCATCGCCGAGGTGATGACGCGTGATCGCGGCCGTCACCTCGGTCTGGTGCGTTCCGGTCGCTCCCGCGCCATGCAGCCGGTGCTGCAGCCGGGCAATGCCGTCGAGGTCGTCTGGCGCGCCCGGCTTGACGAACATCTCGGCGAATTCCGCGTCGAGCCCGTGACGCTGCGCGCCGCCCGTCTGATGGAAACGGCGACAGCCGTCTACGGCGTCCAGGCGATGGGCGCTCTGCTGCGGCTGCTGCCGGAGCGAGACCCGCATCCGCACCTGTTCGACGCGCTGCAGGTGATCCTCGATCACCTGCATAACCCGGCTGATGCCGGCGAACTTTTCGTGCGTTTCGAGCTGGCGGTGCTGAACGATCTCGGCTTCGGCCTCGATCTTGCCGAATGCGCGGCGACCGGCGCCCGCTCCGATCTCGCCTATGTCTCGCCGAAATCCGGCCGCGCCGTCAGCCGCAGCGCCGGCGCGCCGTGGGCCGACAAGATGCTGATCCTGCCGCCCTTCCTCGGCGTCGAAGGCAATCATGCGGCGGACTTCGACAGCCTTGCAGCCGCGTTCCGTCTGACCGGGTTCTTCCTGCATCGCCATGTTTACGAGCCGCGCGGCATCGAGGCTGCGGCAGCCCGTGACGGTTTCGTCCAGGCCGCCCTCAGGGCGCTTGATCCAGCCTCGCGGACGCTTTCCGGTCCGAATGGCGTCTCCGCCTGACCTGGTTTTTTACTGCTGCAAAACATCCTCCGGATTTGGCGGTTTACCCGCCGATGGGCGGCACCTATCTCTTGACTGCCAATCAAGGAGGATCCCATGCTGACCAAGACCGCATCACCGACGACGATCACGCTCTGGAACGGTCGCGAAATCCCGCGCCTCGGCATGGGATGCTGGGCAATCGGCGGCCCTTTCTACGCTGGTGACACGCCGCTTGGCTGGGGCGAAGTCGACGACAATGAATCGGTCGAAGCGATTAATCGCGCCATCGCGCTCGGCATCCGCTTCTTCGACACCGCTTCGAACTACGGCGCTGGCCATTCGGAAGAGGTGCTCGGCCGGGCGATCGGCAATCGTGACGATATCGTCGTCGCCACCAAATTCGGCTTCGCGACCGATGCCGAGACGAAGCAGGCAATCGGCGCCTTCGCCGATGAGGCTTTCATTCGCCGCTCGGTCGAGACATCGCTGCTCCGTCTCAAGCGCGACCGCCTTGATCTGCTGCAGTTTCACATCAACGATTTTCCGCTGGAACAGTCGGATGCCGTCTTCGATACGTTGGAGGCCCTGCGCGCCGAAGGCAAGATCGACGCATTCGGCTGGAGCACCGATTATCCGGATCGCGCCGCCCGCCATGCCGGCCGCGCTGGCTTTGTCTCGGTCCAGCATACGATGAACGTCTTCGATCCGGTGCCGGAGATGATCGCGGTGATCGAAGGGAAGGGCCTGATCTCCATCAATCGCGGTCCGCTGGCCATGGGGCTCCTGACCGGCAAGTTCACCGCCGACAAGGCAGTGGGCGCCAAGGATGTCCGCGGCGCGGCACTTCCCTGGATGGTTTATTTCAAGGACGGGCGCATGGCTCCGGAATTTGCCGCAAGGCTCGATGCCGTCCGCGATCTCCTGACGTCAGGCGGCCGCACGCTGACGCAGGGGGCGCTCGCTTGGCTCCTCGCGAGGTCTCCGCGCACGTTCCCCATTCCGGGCTTCCGCACCGTCGCCCAGGTGGAGGAAAATGCCGGCGCGCTGGAAAAGGGACCGCTGTCAGCCGAGGTCATGGTCGCGATCGACGCCGCACTCGGGCGCGGGTAGGGGGCGGGCGCGACGCACGCCCCCTCATTCCTGTGACGAGCACGGGAATGAGGGGATGTCGCGACGTATACGGACGAAAGCGCCGTTCAAACAGCCCTTCCGCAATTCGGACCTACCCTCGCGCGCGAACCTTCAGTGCCCAGCCTTCCGGCCGCACTTCAATGATCTTGACGGTGTCACCGATCGTGATCCTTCCACTGTCACGCGGCGTGACGTTCCAGCCGAAGAGCGGCCCGGGCACACGCCGGTCAGCAGACATGCGGATACGGCCCATGGCTGGCATCGGGTTCGGCACCTCGCGCGAACCGGTCAACTGATCCTGCGTCGTCATGATGCAGCGGGAACAGGGCTTGACGAGATCGAAACGGATGCCGGCGATCTCGATCGCCGCCCAGCGGTCCTCCGGCCAGGCCTCGTCGATATCGATGACGATGTTCGGACGGAAACGTTCCATGCCGACCGCGCCTTCGCCATGAACGGCGAGATCGGCATTCAGCGCCTTCAACGAACCCGTCGTCGTCACCAGGATCTGGTAGCCGTCGGTAAAGGTGACGGGCGAGCCTTCGCCGGCCCATTCGGCGCTCGCCGTCCGTCGTGCCTGCCCATCGAAAAAAACCAGCCGCACCTCGCGTCCAAGCCATTCGGAAAGCCGGTGGTTGCTGTCGGGATCGGCGACGGCGGCGCTGACGGTCGATTTCCATACGGTCACATCCATGCGGGCTTCATGCCGAGGCAGAGGCACCGCTAGCTCAGACTTTCCCTGCATCAGCAGCCGAAAGGCGCCGGGTTCCGGGCGTACCGCGATGCGCGCGAGGTCCGGCAGTTCGCGCTGGGTGATGAAGTGACCCTGCGGATCGGTGATCATCGCCCGCCGGTCGCCGGCAAGCCCCTCGGCGCCAATGTCGGCGGCGGGTAGCGCGATGGCGCGAGCGCTCTTGAGCGGGTAGATGAAGAGGTTGCTGATGCGCATGCTTTCTCCCTGAATCTCGTTCTCTAGATTTCATCCATGAACGCCGCGAGAAAATCGCGCAGGCTCTTGTCGCGCGCGGCCGCAATCCGGCGGCCGGTCTCGGTCTGGAATCCCTCCGCCAGTCTGAACAGCTTCGTCCGGAAGTGGTCAATGGCATAACGCTTGTCGTCGAGGGGACGGTTCGTAGCCGCAGGGTCGAACGGATCGTAGAGCCCTGACCCCATTCGTCCGCCGATATAAAAGCAGCGCGCGACGCCGACCATGCCGATCGCGTCCAGCCGGTCGGCATCCTGCAGGATCTTCGCCTCGAGCGTCTGCGGCGCCACCCCGGCGGAAAAACTGTGAGCGGTGATGGCGTGGGCCGCGGCTTCGATATCCGCTTCGCTCCAGCCGAGTTCGGAAAGGATCACCGAAGCCTTTTCCGCAGCCAAGGCCGACGCTTTTTCCCGCAAGGGCGAATTCTTCTCGACGGCGACGCAGTCGTGCAGCAGCACGGCGGCGGCAAGGATCCGCCCATCTCCGCCTTCTCCCGCATGGATGCGCATGGCGTTCCTGAAGACGCGCAGGATATGGGCAAGATCGTGTGAGCCGTCGTCGCCCTCGGCCGCGTGTGCGACCAGCGCCGCTGCGAGCGTTTCATGAGGGGAGAAGGCTTCGGCCTCGAACATTACGCCACCTCTTGTCGGAAGAAAAACGTCGAAGAGCGCCGGCCGAAAGCGAAGAGCTTCGCAGGAACCCACGCCGCGACGAAACCCGGGGATCTCGAAGTCGGTTTGTAGCGGCTTAACGTGCGAGTCGCAATCGAGGGAGGTCAGCGCTCGAGCGTCGGAAAAGCTGTCGCGCCGCTGCTCTTCGGCGGCAGTGAGAGAAGATGGGGTACGTCACGGACCGGGCGCGGCGGACTGATGTGATAGCCCTGGATCTCGTCGCATTCCTCGCATTCGAGCAGCGTCAGTTGGGCGGCCGTCTCGACGCCTTCGACGGTCACGCGCATGCCGAGCGCATCGCCGAGCAGGATGATCGCGCGCATGATCGCATGCGCTTCCTTGTTGTCGACGATATCGTTGACGAAGGATTTGTCGATCTTGATCTTGTCGAAGGGAAAGCTCGAGAGATAGCTCAGCGAGGAGTAGCCGGTGCCGAAATCGTCCATCGAGATGCGGATGCCGCGATCCTTCAGGGCATGCAGGATCGGCAGCACCTCGTTGAGGTTCTCCATCAGCACGCTCTCGGTGATTTCCAGTTCGAGCCGCGATGCCAAGAGCCCGGCCGCGGCAAGCGCTTCGCTGACGTCCTGCATCAGGTTGCCGCTGCGGAACTGGATCGCCGAAACATTGACTGCGACCTTGACGCTCTCCGGCCATTGGGCCGCATCCCTGCAGGCCCGCCGCAAAACCCAGCGGCCGATATCGACGACGAGGCCGACCTCCTCCGCAAGCGGAATGAAATCCATCGGCGGCACGCGGCCTCGGACCGGATGGTTCCAGCGGATCAATGCTTCGAAACCGCAGGTTCGCCGCTCGGCAAGATCGTAGAGCGGCTGGTAATGCAATTCGAATTCCTCGTTATCGACGGCGGCTCGAAGATCTGCCTCCAGCGCGTGGCGCAACTGCATCTGCGCTTCCATTTCGCCGGTGAAGAAGCGCTCGCGCTTGCGTCCGTCCGCCTTGGCATGCGACAGCGCCACGCCGGCATTTTTCAGCAGGATATCGGTTTCCCCGCCGTTCTCGGGAGCGATCGCAATACCCATGGAGACGCTGAGCGTCACCTTTTTCTCGCCGTTCAGGAATGGCTCGGAAAGCGATCGGCGGATTTGGTCGGCCAGCGCCGTCACGTTTCTCGGCTGCTGCTTGCCCGTCTGCAGGATGGCGAACTCGTCCGAACCAAGGCGCGCCAGCATGTTTTCCGACCCGGCCGAGGCTCGGATCCGCTCCGCGACCTGCTGCAGGATCTTGTCGCCGACCGACACCCCGATCGTATTGTTGATCGATTTGAAACGGTCGAGATTGAGGTGGACGAGGGCGATCTGCTCGTGCGGCTTGCGCTCGCCGAGCGTCGCATCAACCAGCTCGCGGAAATGCATCCGATTGGGAAGTCCGGTCAGGGGATCGTGATGGGCGAGATAGGTGATGCGCTGGGCCGCCTTTCGATCCTCGGTGATATCGGCATGAATGGCAATGCTGCTGCCGTCGGAGAGGATGGTCACCACGCTTTGAATGATGCGGCCATCATGCATCAGCCATTCGCGCCGGCGGATGCTGCTGCTTCCCGCCTTGACGGGGGAAGGCCGTGCTGTCTGCCGGACGGGTTTGGATGCAGCGCTTTCGTTGCCGCGCATTTTGCCGATGAGTTCGTCGATCGTCGCGCCCGCGGCGACATCTTCCGGCGGCAGGCCGTAGAGCTGAGGGAAGCGGAGATTGTAAAGCGTCAGCCGCTGGCTGGCGTCAAAGACGCTGAGGCCGAGCGGCAGGTTGTTCAGGACGCTCTCGAAGAGTCTTTTCTGTCCGTCGAATGCCTGGCTGAGCGCCGACAGGTTCCCTCTCAGCGTCCGGTTTTCCTTTTGAAGGGTTTCTGCACTTCTCTCGATTGCATCATAGTCGCTTTCATGGCCGCGATAGGTTGCGATCACCAGCTCCATCAGACGTTGCGCATCGATCGATCCATCGGCCATGACGGCCTCGGTGCATTGCCGCCAGAAAAGCGCCTCGGCCTTCATGTGGAAGCGTCTTGGAGAACGGCAACGGCAAGAGCCGCCCGCGTCTGATGAACGTGCCTCAAAATTTCGGACATGAAAAACCTTCCTGAGAGAAACATCGAAATCAGTTCTTATGAATACGTATAATGGGTGACGCCGGATGATTACCTTGGAACGGCTGGATTAATATTCGGTTGCAGTGCAGCACTGGTGCACGCCGTCAGACGCTTGTTTCGATGCTGAAAATCGCCGAAAAACCGGGAGGGCTGCCGGCGGAGCGCGGGTCTGAGTGCACTCCGTTAATTTCCGTCAACCATTGTTAACGAGAAGTTAACAGCTTATTGACGCACTGCGCAAATCAGTTTAACCACCGAGTCAACAGTTATTTCCCACCCCGTATTGCGTAGAAACGCCACCGGCAAAAGGCGGTGAATGGAGGTTTGTGTGACCCGCACCACATCCGTTTCAGACACTTCATATGCGTATCTCGCGACGCTTTCGCGGCTTGATCTAAACGGCGACGGCGTGTTGAGCCGCGGCGAGCGTGCCGCCGATGAGAAGCCCGGCATCATCAAGGAACTCCTGGAGGAAGACATGGGCAGCGAGACTCAGCCCAAATTTTCCGGCAGCCTGATCGCGCTGATGATGGATACCCACGATAGCGGCACGACAAGCAGCATCGCCGTCCCCTATCCGCTGCAGCAGACCGCGTCGGAAACCGGCAGTCAATCCGACGATCTCTACCGCAAGACCTACGGCCAGTTCGATTTCGACGCCGTTGCCTGACACTGTCACAGCGCACGTGATCTAAAGCCGGCCCGTTGGCCGGCTTTTCTCTTTGGATGCTCCGCAGAGGAACACCTTTCGGGTTGATACGTTCAGAAGAACAACCGGAGGGAAGGAGATCTCCATGAAAGCCATGCGCTTCATCGCCGCCCTGAGCCTGCTGGCGGCTGCATTGCCGGCAAGCGCTCAGGACAAGCAGACGGCGGTCGCCAACTTCGTCGGCAAGGACGGCAAGGAAAATGGCCGCGCCCAGTTGACGGCCGCCGCCAATGGCGGCGTCCTGATCGAAGTGGAGATATCGGGGCTGCCGGCGAACAAATGGGTGGCCTTTCATGTTCATGAAACCGGCCGCTGCGACGCGGCGAGCCATTACGAATCGGCAGGTGGTCATTTCAACCCGGACTCGGCCGAACATGGCCTCCTTGCCGCCAAAGGGCCGCATGCCGGCGACATGCCCAATCAATATGTCGGACAGGACGGGGTGCTCAGAGCGCAGATCTTCGACGGCATGGTCACGCTCGATGGCAAGAAAGATGGCATTCGCGGCCGCGCATTGATGGTGCACGCCAATTCCGACGATTATCGCAGCCAGCCTTCCGGTGACGCCGGGGAAAGACTAGCCTGCGGCGTGGTCGAATAGGCCGACGAGCGCCCCTGCGCTGCAGCGTTTCACTGCCGTGTCGGCTTTTCCGTCGCCGTGCCGTTGGACCTTTTTCCTAGCGCGGAACTTCCACCGTCCCGCACAGCGGTCGGATCGCCCTTTTCATCGAAGGCAAGTTTTACCCGCTTCACCATGTCGCGGCTGACCTGCCACCAGTCACCGGTCTTTGCCCAGTAGCGCAGCGTTAGCGATATCGTGCTTTCACCAAGGCTGTCGATGAAAACGTGGGGTGCCGGTGACGCCAGCACTCTTGGGTTACCTTTGGCAATGCCCATCAACGTCTCCATCGCCAGATCGAGGTCATCCTCACGAGAAATGCTGATTTTCAGGTCGTTTTGCCGCGTAGGTTCACGACTGAAGTTGGTGATCGGCGTGTTCCACAGCGTCGAATTTGGCGCCAGCCGATAGAGCCCGTCGCCGGTTCTGAGTTCCGTGGCGAACAATCCGATCTCGCGCACCGTGCCGGCCACGCTGCTGGTTTCGATATATTCGCCGACGCGGAACGGCCTGAGAATCAGGAGCATGATGCCAGCCGCGATATTCTGCAGTGTCCCTTGCAGCGCCAGCCCGATCGCCAGGCCGGCTGCACCGAGGGCGGCGATGATCGAGGCGGTCTGGACGCCGAATTGGCCGAGAACGGTGATGAACACCAGGATCAACAGCGCATAGCGCACCACGTTGGTGAAGAAGCGCGCCAGGGTCTCATCGATGCCATGGATGCGCGACAGGCCCTCATAGGCCCAGCGGCTGACAAAGCCGGCCAGCGTCCAGCCGATGACGAGCAGGATCAACGCCCCGAGGATCGAGAAGGAATATTGGACTGCAAGTGCGCTTGCCTGGCTGAGTGCCGTGCGGGTGGCGAGGAGGACGTCGGCTGCTTGTTGTTCCATGATCAGGCCTTGAGAATTGTGCATGGGTCGAGGCCAAGATGGAGCGGACGGCAGCAGCGTCAACTGCAGGCGTCGTCGCGGATCGTAAGCAGGAAGGGTGCGTTGCCATCGGCGTCGGCACCGCGGCCGATCGCCTTTACGGCCGCCACCAGCCGGCCGCCGCGGTCAAGCAATGTGTCGCCGATCTCGATCAGCCGGGCGTTCGGCGTCGCGAAAGGCGAGGCGGCGCGCAACCGACAGGCAAGTCCTTCCTCGTCCTGATCCGGCGCGATCGACAACGCTGCGATGAGTGCCGCGGCCGGCGATCGCGACACGCCCATCCAGCAATGGATGAGCAGCGGGGTCTCCTGCCGCCATGATGCGGCAAACTCGATGATCGCTTGCACATGCGTTTCGTCCGGCGCCACGAGACCGCCGGTGCCCTTGAACGCGATGTCGTTCATCGAAAGCGTCAGATGGCGGTCGGGGGCGATCACACCCGGCCGGTGAAAGGTCTGTTCTTTGGCGATCAGGCTGATCATGTCGCCCGCCTTGTGGCGCACCGCCATTTCGGCGATACGCGAGAGCGGCGAGACGACGATGAAGCTCACGATACCATCCCCCGCTCGGCCTCGATCGCCGCAAAGCGCTCGCAGAACAACCGCTGTGCTTCCAGCGCCGGCAAAGGTTCGATCATCAGCATCTCCTTGCTGATGCCGCGCGGCTGGCCGAAGAATTTCTGCGCCTCGGCGGGCGTGAAACCGGCAAGGACTGTTGCCTCGAAATAGGCGGCGATCGTGTCGGCCTTCTTGATCCGGTCCTTGAGATCGCCCGACGGATGCGGCGGCAGGCCGAAGCGCAGATGCACGGCGGCCTCCAGCCGCATTTCCACCGCCTTGTAGCCGCCGCCGACAACGGATTTGAACGGCGAGATCATGTCGCCGATCACATATTCGGGCGCGTCGTGGAGCAGCGCCATCAGACAGTCCTCCGGCCGCGCATTGTTGAAGCGGCGGAAAATATCTTCGACGACGAGGCTGTGCTGCGCCACCGAAAAGGCATGATCGCCTGATGTCTGGCCGTTCCAGCGTGCCACACGCGCGAGCCCATGGGCGATATCGATGAGTTCGACATCGAGCGGCGAGGGGTCGAGCAGATCGAGCCTGCGCCCGGACAGCATGCGTTGCCAGGCACGCGGAGCTTTGGCCGTCACGCGCTGGCCTCGTCGACGCTGGTGGGGAAGACAAGCCCGGACCATGGCGGCAGGGCGAGGGAAACCGGCGTTTGGCCGGCCAGCAGCGGCGTGCCTTCCGCCATCGCGGCACCGGCGCGGTCGATTCGCACGATCGCAAGCCCGCTGCCGCCCTCGACCGAACCGAGTGTCCCCACCGGCTTGCCGGCGGCCGTGATCTGCGTGCCCATTTGAGGCAAGGTCGTTGCGGCGGACACGGTGACAACGCGACGGCGCGCGGTGCCGCGGTGCTGCATGCGCGAGACAACCTCCTGGCCGACATAGCAGCCTTTCTTGAAGGAGAGGCCGTCATTCAGATCCATCAGCACGTCATGCGGGAAGGCATCCTGTAAGGCGAAGTCCGATCCTGAGGTGACGATACCATGGCGGATGCGCAGCGCGTCGTAGAGTGACGGCGCATCATCGCCATGCCTTCCTGCCCGGCGGCGCAGCGGGACACCCGCCTTGGCGAAGCGGCTGTCTCGAGCACCGCCGATGCTATCGGCATCCTCGCCCCAGCAAACGGTAATGCCATTCTCAGCGACGGTCGTAAGCGTAATGGCGGCCCGCAGCTTGTACATCGTCAGCCGCTTCGCCAGCGCTTCGCACTGGCCGGCATCCGTCTCGATCAGATAGCCGACGCCGTCCTGCCAGACCATGAAGTCGAACAGGATCTTGCCCTGCGGTGTCAGCAGTGCTCCGGGCCGCGCCTCGTCCGCGCCCAGGGAAATGACATCGGTGGTGATCAGGTTCTGTAGGAAGGACTGGGCGTCCGCGCCGCCGACGGAGAGCAGTGAGCGGTCTTTCAGGAATACGGCTGGCATGGCGGAACCTGTCGCGTTGGTCGTCGCTCAGAGGTATGACTTCGTAAAGCGGATCGCAAGGTCATGCGACATGCCGCGGGGCGGCGTCAGTCGCCCGCCGTGAAGAATTTCCACTTGCCGTCGGGCGTAATGCCGAGGCGGTAGAAATTATATCCGCCGAACTCCTGCATGTCGGAAAGATCGCCGGCGGTGACGATGCGCAGCAGCTCGACTCGCTCCGGCGGGGTCAGCGACTTCAGATCCTTCTCTGCAAAATAGGGCCAGACATACATGTCGTCGGCTGTGCCCTGGCCGACATGAACGAAACCGGTCGAGACGATGTCGAGCATGATGGCGAGAATTTCGTCTCCGTCGGGATCGCCGGAGAGATCTTTCAGCGTGCCGATCGGGTCGTCGCTCGCTTCGCCCACCGTCACCTGCGTCTGGTCTTTGCCAGCGCCCATCAGCGGCCGCAGCCGTTCGAGGTCGCCGGAGGCGGCGGCCTCGACGATCTGTTGCCGCATTTTTCGAACCGGCTCGGGCGCCTTATTGATGTCGTAAATCACCTCGACCGGCTTGGATGCGTCCTGGGCACCCGGCGTCTTGTCAACGCCCTGATTGTTCTGGCTGTTGACCAGCGGCTCCGCCATGGGAACGCTGGGAGTTGTGCCCTGGGTCTGGTTCTGCCCCTCAGCACTTCCCTGTGCGGGCGGCGCGTCGCTGGGGGCCTGGCCGGGGATCTTGTGGAGTTCGGAAAGCGCGTAGGCCGAGGGCGCAAGGAGGACGGTGCCGGCGGCAAAGCTCAGCGCAAGCAGCACCGGCGCGAGCCGAATTCGCGAAACTTTCTCTTTACCGATGCGCATCGAACTCTCTGATAGTAATTATTGCAGGGTGCGGTTGGCGGAAAATTCGCCGGCAAGCATACGGTCGCGCAGCGAATCGAGCAGAGCTTCGGCGCTGTTTTCCCCGTGCAATCGAATGGTTTCGCGCAGGGCATGCGCGATGGCGGCATCAGCAATGATCTCCGGTTCGATCCCGTCGGCCATGCCGTCGGCCCAAGCCTCGTTCTGGTACTCCAGAGCCGCCTGCATCTTTTCGTGGACGATCATGTCGTCGATGTCGTTGAGGCTTGCTTCCATTGTCTTTTCCTCAGAACTTCTCATGTCTTACTGCACCGTTAATAACACTAACAGCCTTTTCCCAAAACGACACGTCCGCATGCGAAAACAGGTTAATTAAACGTCAATTTCCAAAGCGCGAGGTAATTTCTGTGGCGAGTGTTGCACCTTCGTTACGGTAGCGCTCTTCTGCCACGATGGCCGCCGGGGTGCAATCCGTGTAGACGGACGCGAAGGTTCGGTAGCCGCGATTGAAGGCGGCGGTGAGCCTTTCCTTGCGCTGCGGTTCGTTGCCTGTCTCCGAATCGAGCAGTTGCTTCATGCCTTCCCGCCACTCATCCCCGCCCGGCGCCTTGCAAAGCGTTCTCAGATAATGCACCGAACCCAGCACTTCGGCGAGCCGCGCCAGCTTGTCGTCATAGGGCACGGTCGCGACCGGCGGCGCAATCTCCTCCTGCGCAGGCGCCGTATTCTTGCCCTGCGCCATGGCAGGGCCGGCAAGCACGAGCAGAGACAGGACAACGCGTCGAACGGGAATCATGCTTCCAGTTGATACGTTGAGCGTGACGGCAACAAGGCGCCCTTGAAAGTTTCCACTTCTATTCACCGCCCGCCAGCCGTTCCGCGCATTCGAGCACGCTTTGCGGCACAGGCAGCCGCCGGATCTCCTCCACGGTATACCAGCCAAGCGCCGCCGCATCGTCGGCGGCTTCCGCCACCATTTCCCGGTCGGCGTCGACGCAAAAGACTGACAGGAAGAAATGACTCCTAATGCTGCCATCTGGCCCATGCGTCTTGAGGTCATAGGTTGAAAACAGCCGCGGATTATGCGCCGAGATGCCGGTTTCCTCGCGGAACTCCCGCAGCGCCGTCTGCTCCGGCGTTTCGCCCGGCTCGGCGCGCCCGCCGGGAAAGGCATACATGTCGGCAGAGGGCGGGTTGCGTCGCAACACCAGAAGGAATCGCCCGTCGCGTTCGAGAATGGCGGAGGAGGCGGCTTTGGCGGTGGAGGTCATGGCTGCTCTTGCTGTGACGGCCTGTTCGATCTGACGGGCTGATGATTGCGGGTCGCGGCTGCGGGCCCTGCCCGATTTTCGTGTGGGATAGCGCCCGAGACAACCCCCAAAAATCTCCGCAGCGGTTCCTGAGATAACGATATCTGTGCAACAAGAAGTCAAAATATTCGAAAGGGCTTTGCGTGACCTATCTCATTTACGCCTTTGCCGCCGTTTTCGAGATCGCCGGCTGTTTCGCCTTCTGGGCGTGGCTGAAGCTTGAAAAGCCCATCTGGTGGCTGGCGCCGGGCATGATCTCGCTCGCGTTTTTCGCCTGGCTTCTGACGTTGGTGCCGAGCGATGCCGCCGGTCGAACCTTCGCAGCCTATGGCGGCATCTATGTTCTCGCCTCGCTCTTCTGGCTGTGGCTGATCGAAGGCCGCGTGCCCGATCGTTATGATATCGGCGGCGGACTGATCTGCCTCGCCGGAGCGAGCGTCATCCTCTTTGCGCCGCGAGCCTGAAACACGTCACGCAAAAGCATGCAGTACGCCTTGACCGGACTCGGGCCGGATGCAAAGACGGGCCGATGTGTGGACGTTTCGCCCTGACAAGTTCCAGCGCCGACCTGCGCAACTTCTTCTCCGGTCTCGATCTCGACGATTTTCCGGCGCGCTACAACATCGCCCCGACGCAGCCGATCCTCGTCGTCATCGCAGGCGAGGGCAGGGAGCGGGCCAGCAACCTGCCCGACCGGCGCGCCGTACTCGTGCGCTGGGGCTTCACGCCGGGCTGGGTCAAGGACCCGAAGGATTTCCCGCTGCTGATCAACGCGCGCGCCGAGACCGCGATCGGCAAGGCCTCCTTTCGGGCGGCGATGCGTCATCGACGCGTGCTTATTCCGGCCTCAGGTTTTTACGAATGGCAGCGCCCGTCAAAGGAGAGCGGCCGCAAGCCGCAGGCCTATTGGATCAGGCCGCGCCGGGGCGGGGTCATCGCCTTCGCGGGACTGATGGAGACATGGTCTTCGGCCGACGGTTCGGAGGTCGATACTGGTGCGATCCTCACGACGTCAGCCAATGCGGGCGTCTCCGCGATCCACGATCGCATGCCTGTCGTCATAAAACCGGAGGACTTCTCGCGCTGGCTCGATTGCAAGACGCAGGAACCGCGCGAGGTGGTCGACCTGATGCAGCCTGCTCAGGCCGATTTTTTCGAGGCCATCCCGGTTTCCGACAAGGTCGACAAGGTTGCCAATATGGGGCCGGACCTGCAGGAGTTGATCGTCGTCGAAACACCGCTCGAGGCGCCTGCGAAACAAGGGCCGGATCACGGCCAGCTCAGCTTTTTCTAAAAGCGGGACCGGCCGCTTCCGGCACGGCCGCTGTTCGGCTCACCCGCGATGCTTAAGGCAGGTCACGAGAGCCATGCCGCAGTCTTGGGATGACGCCATGCCGGATGGGCCAGAAACCGAACGTGAAGCGCGGATGACTGCTGTTCGAAGCTCGGCGCTTCAAGCGGATTTCTTGACGCTGTCCGGCTTGTTCTTTGCCATCAGCGATGCGGCGGCAACGGCCTTCAAGCCGACCGGGCGATAGTTGGCGGCGAGGTCTGGCTTGGCCGCCTGTTGTTCGCCGGTACTGCTCTTCTTCGAAGTCACGATACTCTCCTTGCGTGTTGCTTCCCTGGGTATTTTGTAATTTTGCTTTTCGTCGGAAATAGCGACAAAACGGCGGCGTCGCTTATCAGGATTTGTGAACGCCCACCATAATTCGCGAGGCTTAACTGAAGCCTACGTTGGTTAATACTTACTGAAGGTAGCGGTTCCAAAAAAACCGCAGAGCGGTTTTCCCCGGGAAGACGCGTGGGCGTATGTCCGGGAACAGGCGACAACAGGGAGAGAAGCAATTCCGTGGCCCGGGAGAATCCGGAAGCGCGCGCAGGTCAGATGTGCCGGCCGATATCGTCGTCGCCGACGCCGGGTTCTTCGATCGTCAGGGTTCCATATTTCCGCCGCCATCTGCGAGCGCCGAAGGGAAGGGAGACGAGGTAGGCGGCAACGGTGAAGACCATTACCTCCCAGGTGTAGCTCATCAGCAGGGCCACATAGAGCACAACACCGAGCATCATCGGCAGCACCAGATCGCGCCGCAAGCGGTTGCCTTCAGATTTGCCCGACCAGACCGGCAGCCGGCTGATGAGCAGGAAGGCGATGGCAACGGTATAGACCGAAGAGAGATAGGCGAAGGTGCGGTCCGTCGCCAGGCCGAGGAAGCCGAGATAGACCGGCAGCAGCACCAGCATGGCGCCGGCCGGCGCGGGAACTCCGACGAAATATTCCGATTGCCAGCTCGCCTTGTTTTCGCGCTCAGCCATGACATTGAAGCGAGCAAGGCGAAGGCCGGCGGCGATCGCATAAATCAGCGCGGCGATCCAGCCGAGCGAGCGGGCCTGGTCGAGCGCGAAGACATAGACGACGAGAGCAGGCGCAACGCCGAAATTGACGATATCGGCAAGCGAATCCATCTGCGCGCCGAACTTCGAAGTCGCCTTCATCAGCCGCGCCACGCGCCCGTCGATGCCGTCGAGGAAGGCGGCGAGCAGCACCATTGCGACGGCGAGTTCGTAACGGTTCTCGAAAGCGAGCCGGATGCCGGTCAAGCCTGCGCAGATCGCCAGAATGGTGATGAGGTTCGGAAAGACGAGGCGGAACGGAATCTCGCGCAGGCGTGGGCCGCGGGCGGAATCATCCGGGCCGTTTGGCTCGAAAGGCGGAAAGGGTGTTTCCATGTCGCGTTCCAATCGTTCCTTGAGCAATTCCGGCAAAGGCGCGGAGGTTCCGCGCTTTAGCTGCGGCGGCTGATGACCGGACCCTTGGCGGAGGCGAATTCGGCGATGACGGTTTCCCCGGCAATCGCCGTCTGACCGAGCGAGACGCGTGGCGCCGCACTGGCGGGCAGGAACACGTCGAGCCGCGAGCCGAAACGGATCAGTCCGAAACGTTCGCCGGCGTCCAGCGGCTCGTTGGTGTTTGCCCAGCAAAGAATACGCCGCGCCACGAGGCCGGCAATCTGCACGACGCCGATCTGGCCGTGCCGCGTTTCGATCACCAGCCCGTTGCGCTCGTTGTCCTCGCTCGCCTTGTCGAGTTCGGCGTTGACGAAGCTGCCGGAGCGGTAGTTGATGCTGACGATGCGCCCGCGCATCGGCGCCCGGTTCACATGGCAGTTGAAGACGTTCATGAAGACGGAAATGCGCAGCATCGGCTCGGAGCCGAGGTCGAGCTCTGCCGGCGGGGTCACCATCTGGATCGCCGAGACCTTGCCGTCGGCGGGAGAGATCACGAGATCGTCGTCCTGCGGGGTCACCCGATCGGGATCACGGAAGAAATAGGCGCACCAAAGCGTGAAGATCATGCCGATCCAGAAGAGCGGCTTGAAGATCCAGCCCAGCACCAGCGATGCGACGAAGAAGGCGGCGACGAAGGGGTAACCCTCCTTGTGCACGGGCACGATCGTGTTGCGAACCGTGTTGAACAGGCTCATGGCTGCCGGTCTCCTTGCTTTTCGGTTTTTGCTGGTTAGCGAAAAACCAGCTCCTGAGCAATGCTGCGACCCTGGCCCTGGTTCCGCCGTCGTGGTTCTGAACAACAAAAGCCGGTAACGCTACCCATCGACTAACGTAAATGTGGAATCGCTAAGGTTTTATGATCCCACTATGTAGCTTTTGACCGGCTTCGGCCCGATGCGGACATCGGCTAGGATTTCCGCAGCAACAGAAAGCTGCCTCGAAATTGCTTGCGAATCGCATAAGTACGTGCTTATGTGTTCGCATGATCGAGAATGACTTTTTCCGAGCTTTGGCAGACCCGACCCGCCGTGCGATCTTTGAGAAGCTGGCGGCAGGGAGCATGAACGCGAGTGCCTTGCGCGAGGGCATGGAGATTAGCCAGCCGGCGATGTCGCAACACCTCGCGGTTCTGCGCAGTGCAAAGCTCGTGAGGGAAGAACGACAGGGGCGTTTCGTGAATTACGAAGTCAACCCCGATGGGTTGGCTCTCATCGCCCAGTGGCTCGCAAAATACCGCGCCTATTGGCCGGAGCGTATCGCAGCACTCAAAGTCTTGCTGAAGGACATGGATCAATGAACAAAGGGAAGACCAAGGAGCAGGATAGCGGCGTCGAGTTGGAGTTTGACTTGGGCGATCCGCCGCAAAAGGTCTGGCGTGCCGTCACCGTTCCTGAACTTCGGGAAAGATGGTTGCCGAAGGAAGCATTGGCTGATCCCGATGCGATCACCGTCACCCCGGGCCAGGAAGTTCGCTACAAGCTGCGTGACGATACCCCGCCTTTCCTTGAAAGTATTGTGACATTCACGATCACCCCGAATGCCATTGGCGGCACCTGCCTTCGGATCGTCCACCAACTGACGGACGCAAGATTCGATGGAAGGACAAGAGCGCCGGCGAACGGCAACAGCCCGCCTCTCATGCTCGCCGCCTGACCCGGCGAGCCTTCCCCTTAGCTTCTGAAAGTCTGGAGGTCGCCGATGCGCGAAGCGATGCAACTCGTCCCTATGGTCATAGAACAGTCCAGCCGGGGGGAGCGATCCTTTGATATCTATTCCCGGCTTCTGCGCGAGCGGATTATCTTCCTCAATGGCGAGGTGAACGATACCGTTTCGGCGCTCGTCTGCGCGCAACTGCTGTTTCTGGAAGCGGAAAACCCGAAAAAGCCCATCAACCTCTATATCAATTCGCCGGGCGGCGGCGTGACCAGCGGCCTGGCCATGTACGACACCATGCGCTTCATCCGTGCGCCGGTACATACACTTTGCATGGGGACGGCCCGTTCAATGGGATCGTTCCTGCTGATGGCAGGCGAACCCGGCGGAAGAGCCGCATTGCCCAATGCCAGTATCCTCATTCATCAGCCCTCCGGCGGCTTTCAAGGACAGGCTTCCGACATGTTGATTCATGCCGAGGAAATTTTAAAGACCAAGCAACGCATGACGCGGCTCTACGCGGAGCATTGCGGACGTTCCTACGACGACTTTGAGCGCGGGATGGATCGCGACCGCTTCATGACGGCGGAGGAAGCGCTTGAATGGGGTCTTATAGACCGTATTCTGAAGGTTCGGGAAGACACCAGCAGCCTATAAGCCGTGCCGCAAAAAAACGATTGCTGAAGATCGTTCCAGCGATTCCACATTTACGTTAGTGGCTGGGTGACGCTACCGCCTCCCGCTTCAGCCTGCCGGGGCAAGCCGCGTGATCACGCCCATCTCGTCGCTGTCGCGCACCTGCTTCAGATGCTCCTCCGCCTGCGTCGCCTCGCGCTGGCGGTTCCACATCGAGGCATAGAGGCCGTTCCTTTCGAGAAGGGCGGCATGCGTGCCACGTTCGGCGATCTCGCCGCTTTTGAGCACGATGATCTCGTCCGCGCCGATGACCGTCGAAAGCCGGTGGGCGATGACCAAGGTCGTCCGGTTCTTCGAAACCACGTCGAGGGCCGTCTGGATTTCCCGTTCCGTCGTCGTATCGAGGGCCGATGTCGCTTCGTCGAGGATCAGGATCGGCGGCGCCTTGAGGATGGTGCGGGCGATCGCCACACGCTGTTTCTCGCCGCCGGAAAGCTTGAGCCCGCGCTCGCCAACCTTGGTATCGAAGCCTTCGGGCAGCGTCTCGATGAAATGGGCGATCTGCGCCACCTCGGCCGCCGCAAACACCTCGCCATCGCTCGCCGACGTGCGGCCGTAGCGGATATTGTAGGCGACCGTGTCATTGAACAGCACGGTATCCTGCGGCACCATGCCGATATGAGAGCGCAGGCTCTTCTGCGTCACGGTGCGGATATCCTGGCCGTCGACGGTGATGGTGCCGCTCTGGATATCGTAGAAACGGTAGAGCAGGCGCGACAGCGTCGATTTTCCGGCGCCCGACGGCCCCACCACCGCGACCGTTTTGCCGGCCGGCACCTCGAAGGAAATGCCTTTCAGGATCGGACGCGCCGAATCGTAAGCGAAGTGTACATCCTTGAAGGAGATCGCGCCCTTGTGGATCCGAAGCTCGGCCGCGCCGGGGGCATCCTTGACCTCCGCCTTCACCTCGAGCAAATCGAACATCTGCTCGATGTCGGTCAGACCCTGGCGGATTTCGCGGTAGACGAAACCGATGAAATTGAGCGGCGCGGAAAGCTGCAGCAGCATCGAATTGACGAAGACGAAATCGCCAACCGTCTGCTCGCCGCGCTGCACCGCCAGCGCCGACAGCACCAGCATGATGGTGGTGCCGATACCGAAAATGACACCCTGGCCGAAGTTCAGCCAGCCGAGCGACGTCCAGACGTCGGTCGCCGCTTTCTCGTAGCGTTCCATCGACTTGTCGAAGCGTTTGGCCTCCATCTCCTCGTTGCCGAAATATTTGACGGTTTCGAAATTGAGCAGAGAGTCGATCGCCTTGGTGTTGGCGTCAGTGTCGCTGTCGTTCATCGAGCGGCGGATGGCGATGCGCCAGTCGGATGCGCGGATCGTAAACCAGATATAGGCCCAGACGGTAAAGGCGGTGACGGCAAGATAGGAGAAGCCGTAGCCCCACCAGAAGATCACCGCCGTCAACAAAAATTCGATGACGGTCGGAACGGAATTGAGGATCGTGAAGCGCACGATCGTCTCGATGCCCTTGGTGCCGCGCTCGATGATGCGCGACAGCCCGCCGGTCTTTCGCTCCAGATGGAAACGCAGCGACAGCTCGTGCATGTGCACGAAGGTCTTGTAGGCGAGCTGGCGCACCGCATGTTGCCCGACGCTGGCAAAGAGCGCGTCGCGCAGCTGGTTGAGGCCGAGCTGGATCAGCCTGGTGACGTTATAGGCGATGACGAGGGCGATGGCGCCGGCAAGGAGCGGCGGTACCGCGCCGCCTGCGAGGTCCATCCTGCCGTTCAGTGCATCGGTGGACCACTTGAAGAAATAAGGGACGAGCAGCAGGACGAACTTGGAGATCAGCAGATAGACCGACGCCCAGACGACCCGCATCTTGAGGTCGGTTCGCCCGGCCGGCCACATATAGGGCCAGAGGTTGAATAGCGTCCGCAGCAGGTGTGATTCCGAAACTGTCTTGCCGTTTGCCATGCCGTGTCTCCAGTCCGGATGATTTGCTTCGATGTCCGGCAAGGCGTAGGGCAGGGGCGCGCCTGGCGCGCTTACCTGAATCCCGAACCGCCACCGGCAGATAGGGCGTCGGATCGAGGAATGCAACACGTACAGGGGCCGGGAAAAGTGAGACCGGGCGTTTCTCCCGCCCGGTCTCATCATGTCGCGTTGCGCTTAAGGCGCTACCTTTTAGAGGTGCTGCTTGGAGAGCCGTTTGCGGTGCAGTTCCTCGGCGTTCGGCAGCGCATCCTTCGGCAGGCCGAAAATCTGGCCGGGACGGATGCGATCAGGGTCGACGATCTTGTCCTCGTTGGCGATGTAGATCGTTGTATAACGCACGCCGAGGCCGTAGGTGCGGCGAGAAATCTGCCACAGCGTGTCGCCGCGGCGGATGATGACCGCCGCATTGTTTGCCGTCAGCGGCGCCTGTTCGATCGTCTTCGGCTGATTGCTCGCAGCATCGTTTGCGGTGGGCGCGGCCGGTGCGGGCGTGTCGGTCAGTTCACCGATGATCACACCCAACCCGTCGAGCCCGGCGCCGACCGATTTTGCATCCTTCGGCAGATCCTGCAGCATTTTCAGCGCCTTGGCGGCGGTTTGCGAGGAGGAGCCGGAGGCCTGCTTGAAGCTGTCGGACGCATCGGCTGCCGGGCGGAAGTCGGCGACAGACCGCAGCGCGAATTCCGTTGCCGAGCGCGCCGCCGCCAGCTGTTCGTCGCCGGGCAGCTTGCCATCGGCAAACAGCCCCTTCAAAAGCCCGAACGCCTTGCCGGCTTCGGCCTTGAGTTTGCCGAGTTCACCTTCGTCGAGCGGCACCATCGAGGAAGCACCATTTGCATCGGCGGGGCCGGCTTGAGCAGCAACCCGCACCTGATCGCCGGCCGGGCGATTGAAGTTCACCGCGGCCCGCACGATCACCTTGCCCGCGGGATCGACGACGTCGACGCGAATCTTATGATCGCCGACCGAAAGGGCCGCGACGCCGTCGATGACGAAATGGCCGTCGGGACCGGCCGTGTCCTGGCCGACAAGGCTGTCGTCGGCATAACCGAGGACCTTGGCGTGGGCCCGAGCCATGCCCGCAATGAAGATCTTGTTGCCCTCGATCTCCACGGCGTTGACCATCACATCGGGCGCAGTGGCCTTGTCGGTTTCGCCAGCACCGGGAACAGCCGGCGCCGCGTCTGTCCCACCGGCGGAGGCGCCGGGCAGACCGGGCGTCTGCAGCGCCAACTCACCGGTCGGTGCTGCTGTTGCGGAAGGCGCGTCGGCTGCAGCGGGAGCAGTCGCAGCCTCGCTGGTTGCCGGCTTGTCGGCAGCCGGCGCCAATGGATTGGCGGCGTCGGCGACCTCGGTGCCGCCCGTCGGCGCCGTGATGATGCGGCTCGCCGCGCCGGGCTTGGAGACCATGGCGAGCAGGTTGGCGGCATTGCCGTCCTTCGGCACGGAAACGGTGGCGACTTCTTCGGAGAGAGCGGTCTTGCCATCCTTGCCCGTCACCTTGAGCACGAGCTGGTGGTCCCCGGCCGGAAGCGGGTCGTCGAGGACGGCGGCGAAATCGCCGCTCGGGCCGACATCGGCCGTCGTCACCACCTTTTCGCCGTCGAGTACTTCGAGCTTACCGTTCGGCTCGGCGGAGCCGGCGATGACGGTCGATCCATCAGGCTCGACGCGCAGGACGTCGAAGGCGGGAACCTTCGAGCCGGAATTTGCGGCCGCCGCGGTCGCGGCAGAGGCTGGCTCCGGCGCGCCGATCAGCGCAGCTTCGGCCTTGGCAATCGCGGCAGGCGCATCGGCGATGTTTTCCGGCAGCGACTGCACGATGGCGAGCGCCTTGGCACCGCCTTCCTTGGCCTTGGCGGCAATGGCCTGTGTTGCAGGATCGATGCCCTCGGGAACGGTGAAGCCGACAAGTGCGGTGAGCGTATTCATGGCCTTGGTTTTGGCGGCTGTGAAGACATCGGTGGCTGGGCCTTTGCCGTCGGCGAACAGCGCCTTCAGCTCGCCGAGCGCCATGCCGGCATCGGCCGAAAGGCGTCTAACCTGATCGCCGACCGCAGCCGAGTCGGCCACGGCAGAGCGTGATGTCTTTGCCGCTTCGTTAACCGTGTTCTTGAGCTCCGTGCCCGCCTGGTTGATGGCGTCGCCGACTTTGGATGCATCGCCGCCGATGCGCGGCATGACGAAGAATACCATGAGTAGGATTGCGATTACGAGCACTGCAAGGGCCAGCAAGCCGGCACGGTTCTTCATCATTATGTCTCCCAAGGCGGCAATTTGCCGTAGTAACCGAAATTGCTAGCGATTTCCGATGCTTTTCACAAGCATTCAACGCAATTTGGCAAGCTCGGCATGCTTCTTTTCAGTCAATTTTCTTGACTGCATTGAAATGGAATAGTTGTTTTGCCCTATGACCGAACAATCTGTACCGATTCGATCCATCTGCGTTTACTGCGGCTCAAGGCCGGGACGCGATCCTTCCCACATGGCGGCCGGGCGTGCTCTCGGAAGAGAGATCGCCGAATACGGCCTGCGCCTCGTCTATGGCGGAGGTACCAAAGGCATCATGGGCGCGGTTGCGAGCGGGGTGCTTTCAGGCGGTGGTCAGGTGACGGGTATCATCCCGGAATTTCTGATCGATATGGAAGCGACTCGCCATTCGCTCGGTCAGCTCAACGAACTTATTGTAACCCCTGACATGCACGCGCGCAAACATACGATGTTCGAGCGTTCCGATGCCTTCGTCGCCTTGCCCGGCGGCATCGGCACGCTGGAGGAGATCGTCGAGATCATGACCTGGGCGCAGCTTGGCCGTCATGAAAAGCCGATGGTCTTTGCCAATATCAACGGTTTCTGGGATCCGATGATGGAACTGATGCGCCATATGACGGAAGAAGGCTTCCTGCACACCGCTCATCGGGTGCAGCCGCTCGTCGTCGACGACGTCGCCGGCATCATTCCGGCAATCATGGCCCAGGCCGCCCAGCTCGCCGCCGATCGCGAGGGCGAGGACGAGGTGATCTCCAAAATGTAGGCAGGGTAGGAACCCCTGGCACTGACCAGCCTATCTCTATTCAGCTATAGGCGGAAACAAGCTCCGTCACCTGAGATCGCATCCATCGGTTGGCGGGATCATTGTCGCTTGCCGCCGACCAGACCATCGATATCGGGCTTACCGCTAGATCGAGGGGAACTTCGGCTATCGCCAAGCCGAACAGGCCAGCATACCGCTTCACGATTCTGGTCGGCAGGGTCGCGATCAGGGGCGCTTCGAGGACAGCGGTAAGCACGGTCAGGAATTCCGGCGCAGCCACCGACACGTCGAGTCGCACGTTGATCCGCTTCAAGGCATCATCGATGCATCCTTCGATGGCGTCCTTCTGTGAAACCAGGGCATGCTTGAGCCCGACATAGCTGTCGCGATCCAAAATTTCGGGAAGATCGAGAAGCTTCGGATTGTAGCAACACATTAGCGATTGCTCGAACAGCAGGCTCCGCCGATGTCTGTTGTTGCCGTCATCATAGCAGCCGACGCCGAGGTCGATGATGTTGTCGTCCAGAAGCTTGTGGACAAGCTCGGGGTCGACCGCTCGCGCAAGCACTTTGATACCGGGGGCTATCTCGTTCAACACAGCGGCGAGACGCGGCACAAGCAGCACCTCAAGCTCACTGGAAAAGCCGATGCGGAATATCTGCTCGGCTTGTCCTGGCTCAAAGGTCGCAGGCGTTACGATCGCCTGCTGGGTGTGGCTGAGTATCTGCTCCACCGCTTCGGCGAAACGCAGCGCCCGATGGGTCGGCTGCATGACCTGGCCGACACGCACGAACAGCTCGTCCTGAAGCAATGTACGGAGCGTGCCGAGATTGTGGCTCATGGCAGGCTGCTGGATTTTCAGGCGAACAGCAGCTTTCGTAACGCTCCGCTCCTTCATGAGCGCGTCGAAAGCCACGAGCAGGTTGAGGTCGAAAGACCACAAATTGAAATGATCGATGGAGACAATTTCGTTCATCGATTTGATCGTTGCATGAATCTTCCCTATTGTCCATAGGCATCAGACAGCGCTGTCCCCGGTTCCAATTCAACTCGAAAGGAAGTTCCATGAGCGATCTTGGAAAGGAATATCGTATTGCCGGCGCGACAGTGAGAAAAGTGCAGGAGCAGTATCTGCACAACATCCCGCCCTCGTTTCTCTACCCGGCTGCCGGATCTGAAGAGATCAAGGCCCTCGAGCCGCGGCTTTCCGCCGTCGATATGGAAGAGGGCCGCGATGCCCTTGTGGTGAGCATTCACAGCTGGCTTGTCACTACGCCCGACCACGTCATCCTCATCGATACTGGTTCGGGTAACGACAAGGAAAGGCCGCGCAATCCCGGCTTTCACCATCAGACCATTCCGTTTCTCGACAGGCTGCGTCAGGCGGGTGTAGAGCCCGAAGACGTCGACTTCGTCATAAATACCCATCTTCACGTTGATCATTCCGGTTGGAATACCGTGCTCGAGGACGGAAGATGGATCCCCACTTTCAAAAATGCGCGTTACGTCTTCCCGCGCGCCGAGCAGGAATATTACGCGTCGACGGCGAGCCACAACGACGTCAACATTCCGAGTGCCGGCGTCTATGAAGACAGCGTGCGGCCGGTGATCGAGGCGGGGCTTGCCGATGTCATCGACGGCGCAGGCGGTCCTTTCCTGGATCGATTTTCCTTCTTGCCGACGCCTGGCCACAGCATCGGCCATATGTCCGTTCTGCTCGAGGCGGACAATGAAGCGGCAATCTTCGCGGGCGATGTCACACACCATCCGATCCAGGTGGAGCGGCCCGACCTCAACACGGTCTTCTGCGAATTCCTGGATCAGGCTGCCCAGTCGAGACGCCGCATCCTCGAACTCGCAGCCGATAATCGCGCCCTGTACTTCTCCACCCATTTCCCCGGTTCGTCTGCCGGATATGTCACCCACGACGGCGAAAAATTCAGGTGGTCCTATGTCTAAGAACAATCTTGCATCTTCAGCTTTTGACCGCGGCGAGATCGTATTTGAGGAGCATTACATCAATAGCGGAACCGAAGGCATCAAGCTCTATCTCCGCAACAAGCGAAGGAAAGACCACGAGGACTTTCTCGCGGAGAAAACAATCGTGATGGTGCATGGGGCGACCTTCTCGTCCGGAAGTCTCTACGACGTACCCTTCAACGGGATGTCCTTCATCGACTTCCTCGCTCTTCGCGGCTTCGATGTCTTTGCAGTTGATGTCCGGGGCTATGGAAAATCAACCCGCCCGCCGGAAATGCAGGCGAACCCCGACCTCAACCCGCCGCTTGTCGCCACCGACACCGGCGTCGCCGATTTCGCAACGGCTGTCGATTTCGTTCTCCGGCTTCGCGGCCTGAGGGCCGTCAGTGTCTTCGCAATGTCGTGGGGCGGTACCGTTGCCGGCGCATACGCTGCGCGCAACCCAGACAAGGTCGTCAAGCTGGCGCTGCTCGCGCCGCAATGGCTGAGTGACGTTCCCATCCCCATCGATCAGGGTGGCGCCCTCGGCTCCTACAGGCTTGTTCCGGTCCATGCGGTCCTGGCGCGCTGGCTGGGCACCGCACCCGAATACGCGCGTGAACGTCTTGTGCCCGAGGGCTGGTTCGACCTCTGGGCCGAATTGACCCTCTCGGAGGAGACGTCGCAGGCCGACAGGGAGCAAGGCAGACTGCGAGCCACCAATGGGCCGATCCAGGACATCCGAACCTATTGGAGAGCTGGAAACCCCTACTATCGGCCGAGCGAGATTCGCGCGCCGGTGCTGCTGTTGCACGGCGAATGGGACATCGACGTTCCGCTTGACCTGGCTCGGGCCTATTTCGAGCAACTGACCGGCGCCTTCTACAGGCGATGGGTAGAAATCGGGGAGGCAACGCATCTCGCTCTCATGGAGAGCCACCGCATGCAGGCCTATTCCGAGATCGCCCGCTTCTTCGATGAAGCATTCAAACCGGAATAGAGTCTGAACGACGGGGCTCCGGTAGCGAATCCGGAGCCCTCGTCCTCCCTCAAGCCGGCAGCGTTCACGGCCATCAATCCAGTCGTTCCCATGACAATTCTGATCACCGCCATTTTGGATGCCGGACGAAGTGCCGTCGACATCGCGATATTCACCTTTCTGCCGCTCATGATCGTGACGTTTTCGCTGATGCGCTACCTCGAGGGCGTGAGTGCACTGCGATCGATCGCCGACAAGGCCAGCCCGCTCTTCCGACTTTTCGGTCTGGACGGTTTCGGGGCCTTGGCAATCATCCAGCTCAGCCTCGTCAGTTCGGCTGCCCCTGTCGCCGCCCTGTCGTTGATGGTGCACAAAGGAAGATCGGAGAAATTTATTGCCGCCGCCTTTGCCGCGGTGCTTGCGGCCGCACCGGCGAATGCCAGTTTTCCGCTCGCAAGCCTCGGGGTCGATCCGGGTTTGATCATCTTAAACGGCATTTGCGGAGCGCTCGTTGCGTCCACTCTCGCCTGTTGGATCGTTGGACGCCGTTCCTTGCCCGGAAAGATCTGTTCCTGCGACAGGGCGGATGACCGCGACGTCGCAAGGCATGATCTGCTGGCTGCGATCAATCGCGGCGGCGCGGATGCCATTGGCGTCATTTCTGCGATCCTGCCGATGCTCGTGATCTCACTTGCTCTGGTAAGGCTTACCCAGAGCACAGGCGCGCTTTCGGCCGTCACGTTTGCTGCGCAGCCATTGCTTCAGCTGCTCGGCGCCTCGCAGCAGGATGTCCTGTTCATCCTCACAAAGTGTCTGGCAGGATCGAGCGCAGCGGTCACGCTGTTAATCGACGCCCACAAGCAACTGAGCCTTCCGCCTGAGAAAATCATTCACGGATCCGCATTTCTGCTAAACCCTCTCGACCTTCCCGGCCTCTCCATCCTTGTCGCTTCGGTGCCGGCGCTCCGCTCGGTCGCAGGCGTCGCCGTCTTCAGCGCATTGGCCGGAATCCTCGTCCGCACAGCGCTGCTATCCTGGCTTTGAGCCAGGCGGTCGGATTTGCGATAAGCGCGATGGCTACTCCCTTCCTCGGCTTCCCTTCAGCATCGACCAGCTATAGAGGAACAGTCCCGCCCAGATCAGCGGGAAAGCGATCATGCGCGCCATGCCGAGCGGCTCGTGAAAGGCGAAGACGGCGATCAGGAAGATCATCGTCGGCGCGATATACTGCATGATGCCGATCGTTGAGAGCTTCAGCAGTTTGGCGCCGTTGGCATAGATCATCAGCGGCACGGCGGTGACGACACCGCAGCCGAGCAGCAACGACGTGTCGGCAAGGCCGGTACGGTAAAAATGGCCAAGACCGCTGCCATATTCGAGATAGAGGATGTAGACGAGCGCCGGCCCGCTGAGAATCAGAACCTCGAGGAAGAAGCCCTGGTTGGGCCCTAGCGGCAGCGTCTTGCGGAGCAGGGCATAAAAACCCCAGCTGACCGCCAGCGTCACCGCTACCCATGGAATGCCGCCGCTGTCCAATGCGAGAATGGCGACGGCAAGCGCCGCCAGCGCGATCGCTGCGATCTGCAGCGGCTGCAGCTTCTCCTTGAGCAGCACCGCACCGAGGAAAATGCTGAACAGCGGATTGATGAAATAGCCAAGCGCTGCATCAAGCGAATGGCCGGCGCCGATCGCCCAGACATAGGTGCCCCAGTTGACGGTGATCAACGACGCGGTCAGCGCGCCCATCGCCAGCATGCGCGGCGAGCGCAGTGCCGCGCGGATATCGGCTGTTCGCCCGAGCAGAACCAACACGATCCCGGCCAGCGGCAGCGACCAGACGATGCGGTGGGCGATGACTTCGGCCGGCGGAATATGCGCCACCGCCTTCATGTAGAAGGGCAGGAAGCCCCAGAGCAGATAGGCTGTCAGCGCAAAGGCGAAACCGCGCGGACTGTCTTCGTTCTTGATTAACGGAACGGATGCATCGGTCGACATCGGGTGTTTCCATCTTTGTTCTTCTTCTGATCCGGCCTAGCTTAAGCGCCGTGAATAGGCCAATTCATTTCGTTGAACCGACCCTCGATGGATCTGGGGCGAGACACTGGCGGCGTTTGCCCGCGGTTAGCCGAACCGGCGGGATGGGATTATTCCGCCGCGATCCTGCCGGCCAACTGCCGGTTCTTCATCAGCTTGTAGATAACAGAGTCCATCAGCGCCTGGAACGACGCGTCGATGATGTTCTCCGAGACGCCGACCGTCCACCAGCGCACGCCGTCGCTGTCGGTGGATTCGATCAGCACGCGGGTGATCGCCTCCGTGCCGCCATTCAGGATGCGCACTTTGAAATCGGCGAGCACCAGATCGTCGATTTCGTGCTGATACTTGCCGAAATCCTTGCGCAGTGCGAGGTCAAGCGCATTGACCGGGCCTTCTGCATCGGCAACCGACATCAGCGTCTGGCCGTCGATGGTGATCTTGACCACCGCCTCCGAAACGATCTTCACGCGGCCAAGACTGTCGAAGCGGCGCTCGATCATCACCCGGAAGCCTTCGATGGTGAAGAATTCCGGGATCGTACCGAGCGTGCGGCGCGCCAGCAGCTCGAAGCTCGCATCCGCTCCCTCATAGGCATAGCCGATGGATTCACGTTCCTTGACGATCGAGATCAGGAGATCGAGCTTCGGATCGTCCTTGGCGACGATAATGCCGCGCCGCTTGAGGGCATTGATGAAGTTCGCCTTGCCGCCCTGGTCCGACACCATGACCTTGCGGAAATTGCCGACGCTTTCCGGCGGCACGTGTTCGTAAGTGCGCGGATCTTTCAGCAGAGCGGAAGCATGGATGCCGGCCTTGGTGGCGAAGGCGGAGGCGCCGACATAAGGCATTTGGTGATCCGGCGAGCGGTTGAGCAACTCATCGAAGGCGTGCGAGAGCCGGGTGAGGTTGAGCAGCCGTTCCTCGTCGATCGCCGTTTCGAAACGGCTGTTGTAGGCACTCTTCAGCGCCAGGGTCGGGATCAGCGTCACCAGATTGGCGTTGCCGCAGCGCTCGCCGATACCGTTCAAGGTGCCCTGGATCTGCCGGACGCCGGCTTCCACGGCAGCAAGCGAATTGGCGACCGCCTGGCCGGTGTCATTGTGAGCGTGAATGCCGAGACAGCGGCCGGGAACACCTGACGCGATCACCGCTTCGACGATGGCGCGGACCTCCGGCGGCTGCGCTCCGCCATTGGTGTCGCAGAGCACGATCCAGCGCGCACCGTTTTCATAGGCCGTCTTCGCGCAAGCGATCGCATAGGCCGGATTGGCCTTGAAGCCATCGAAGAAATGTTCGCAGTCGACGATCGCCTCCTTGCCGGCGCCGACCGCCGCCTTGACGCTTTCGGCGATGCATTCGAGGTTTTCCTCGTTGGTGCAGCCGAGCGCCACCGCGACATGATAGTCCCAGCTCTTGGCGACGAAACAGACAGCGTCGCTTTTGGCCTGCAGCAGCCCGGCGATGCCTGGATCGTTGGAGACCGAAACGCCTGCCCGCTTCGTCATGCCGAAGGCGACGAAGGTGGCCTGGCTCGTGCGCTTCTCGCTGAAGAAGGCGGTGTCCGTCGGATTGGCGCCGGGATATCCACCTTCGACGTAATCGAGGCCGAACTCATCCAGCATGTCGGCGATCGCAATCTTGTCCTCGACGGAAAAGTCGATGCCGGGCGTCTGCTGCCCGTCCCGAAGCGTCGTGTCGAACAGATAGATGCGTTCTTTCATGTCGTTTCCTCCCGGCGAGCGGGTGTTGTTGTACTGCGGATGCTGCCCCTCATCCGGCTGCCGCCCCCTTCTCCCCGTTCTGACGGGGGAGAAGATATATGCCGGAGCGTCTCGCTGGGCACGTCCCCTCTCCCCGCGAGCGGGGAGAGGGTTAAGGTGAGGGGCTGCCCCAAATTATCAGTCCGGCTTCCCGGCAAACTTATCCGTCGCCCGGATCAACCGATCGAGAATCCCCGGCTCCGAATAGGCATGGCCCGCACCCTCTATCAGGTAGAACTCCGACTTCGGCCAGGCCTTGTGTAGCAGCCAGGCATATTTGGCAGGGCAGGGCATATCGTAGCGACCATGCACGATCACGCCCGGAATGTCCGTAATGCGGCCGGCATCCCGGATCAGCTGCCCTTCGTCCATCCAGCCGGCATTGACGAAGAAGTGGTTCTCGATGCGCGCGAAGGCATAGGCGAATTCCGACTCCTCGAATTTGCCGCTGGTCGCCGGCTCCGGCAGCAGCGTGATCGTTTCGCCTTCCCAGATGCTCCAGGCTTGCGCGGCCTCAAGGCGCACGTTCCGGTCCTCGTGCGTCAGACGGCGATGATAGGCATGCATCATTTCATGCCGCTCTTCCGGGGGAATGGGAGCGATGAAGCGTTCCCACTTATCCGGGAACATTTCCGAGACGCCGAACTGGTAGTACCAATCGAGCTCGGCCTTCGTCAGGGTGTAGATGCCGCGCAGGATGAGCTCGGACACGCGCGCGGGATGCGTTTCGGCATAGGCGAGCGCCAGCGTCGAGCCCCAGGAGCCGCCAAACACCTGCCATCGGTCGACACCGGCCATTTCGCGCAGCCGCTCGATATCAGCGACGAGGTGCCAGGTCGTGTTGGCATTCAGTTCCGCATGCGGCGTCGACTTGCCGCAGCCGCGCTGGTCGAACAGCATGACGTCGTAGCGAGCCGGATCGAAAAGCCGGCGGTGGGCGGGCGAGATGCCGCCGCCCGGGCCGCCATGCAGGAAGACGGCTGGTTTGGCGCCGGGCGTTCCCGAGCGTTCCCAGTAGATCACATGGCCGTCGCCGACATCGAGATGGCCGGAGGCATAGGCTTCGATTTCGGGATAGAGCGTGCGCAATACCTCGGTCATATTTTCAGGCCTTTCGCGGGCCACGCCCGGGTGTCGTGGTCGGGATGCTGAAAGGAGATGATCGCCTCCTGCCGCGCGTAGAAATCCGGGTCCTTATAAACAGGAGCGTCGAAGATTTCCTCGACCCAGGGCAGGCGGGCCTCGTAATTGACCTGGATCTGCGGCGCGAGATCGCTGCGGTCGTCGAAGGTGCCGATCGCAAGCTCCAGCCCACCTGGATGCCGGTAGGTCATCGGCGTGCCGCAATTGCTGCAGAAGCCGCGATCGATATTGACCGAGGATTGAAAATAGCTCGGCTCGCCGCGCGTCCATTCCATCCCTTCCTCCGGTGCTGTGACCAGCGCGGAGAAGAAGCCGCCGAACTGCTTCTGGCACATGCGGCAATGGCAGATCGACGGCCGCCCCAACTGGCCCGATATGCGGAAGCGCACGGCGCCGCACTGGCATCCGCCTGTTCTGATCTTATCCGTCATGTGTTTCTCCGAGTGGCCAATGGGAAGTGTCCTGATCCGGGTGCTGATGGTTACTTGCCGCGATCGCCTCCTCGCGGTCGGGCGTTTCAGGCTCTGGTTCCACCGGCAGGCCGTCGAGTGTGTGGAACCACGACACCTTGCGCCCGGTGTTCGATTGCATCACGGGCTTGACCTTATCGGGCTCATCAAGCGAGCCGAGCGCGATGTTGATGAAGTCCGCTTCCGGAATATCGTAAAACAGCGGCGTGCCGCAATCGCCGCAAAAGCCGCGCCGGACGAGATCGGAGGAGCGGAACCACTTCGGTTCGCCGCGCGTCAGCTGGAAACGCTCGCGCTTGGCCGCAGCGAGCGGCAGGAAATAATTGCCGGCTGCCTTCTGGCACATGCGGCAATGGCAGATATGGGGGTAACCCAGTTCGCCCAGCGCGCGATAGCGAACCGCGCCGCACTGGCATCCGCCGGTCTGTCTCGCCGTTTCCATCAGGCACGCTCCTCCGGCGGCCAGACCGGCGTATCGTGGTCGGGGTGCTGATGGGAAATCAGTTCATGCAGGAAGGAGCCCGCCGTCAGATCCGCCTCGGTCCGTTCTCCCGGCAGTTCGTGCAGATGATCGACGAAGCCGATCTTGCCTTCCAGACCCCATTGAATGGTCGGCGGCAGCTGCGACGGATCGTCGAACGCGCCCGCCGCAATCGCCATTCCGTCCGGCGCCTCATAGGTCAGCGGCGTGCCGCAATCGCCGCAGAAACCGCGCTCGACGAAATTCGATGAGCGGTACCTTTTGCGCTCCCCCCGCGTCCACTCAAAGTCTGCGCCGCGCACCGAGACCAGCGGTGCATAATAGGCTCCGAACGCCTTCTGGCACATGCGGCAATGACAAATCGACGAATCCTTGAGTTCGCCGCTGACGCGGAAACGGATCGCCCCGCACTGGCAGCCGCCGGTATAGGTCTTGGTCATGGCAGGTCCCTCCGCCAGGATGCCGATAAAAAAGAGAAGACCCCTCCCATATTTGCGATTGCCGGGAGGTTGCTTCGAAGCAGCGTGGCATCGCAGCCCCTCACCCTTGTCGGGAGGGGTTGGGGAGGGGTATTTGCGGCAACTTCGCCGATCACCGCTTGACCTCCCACGTCGTCACCCGCTCGCCGGTCACCACATCCTTACCGTCCTTCAGCTGGATGCCCTTTGCCGTCAGCTCGTCGCGAACCTTGTCTGCCTCGGCGAAGTTTTTCGCCTTCAGCATTTCGAGACGCATAGCGACCAGCGCATCGACCGCTGCTGCGAAGGCTTCATCGATTTCGACCTTCTTCGGCAGCACTCCGAGGAGCGCCGCACTTGCGGCGAAGACGGCATCGTTGCCGGATTGCGCCAGCGCATGCAGCGCTTGCACCGCCGCGACCGTATTGAGGTCGTCGGCAAGGGCATGGAGCACGGCCTCGTCAGGCTCGGCATCGCCGGCTTCCGTCGCAGGCCACTTGGCGAGCAGGCGTTCGGCCTCTTCCAGCCGTTTGATAGAGAAATCGATCGGCTCGCGGTAGTGCGTCATCAGCATGGCAAGACGCAGCACTTCGCCCGGCCATTTGCGGCCGCCGAAGGTTTGCGTGTGCAGCAGCTCGTGGATGGTGATGAAATTGCCCTCGGATTTCGACATCTTGCGGCCCTCGACCTGCACGAAGCCGTTGTGCATCCAGACATTCGCCATCACCTCGGTCCCGTGGGCGCAGCGCGACTGGGCGATCTCGTTTTCATGATGCGGGAAGATCAAGTCCAGCCCGCCGCCGTGAATGTCGAAGACATCGCCGAGGTAGCGCCGGCTCATCGCGGAGCACTCGATATGCCAGCCGGGCCGGCCGCGGCCCCAGGGGCTCTCCCAGCCGGGTTCGTTGTGGCTCGAGAGCTTCCAGAGCACGAAATCGCCCGGGTACTTCTTGTGCGCATCGACGGCGACGCGGGCGCCGGCCTGCTGTTCGTCGAGCGGCCGCTTCGAGAGCTGGCCGTAATCGGCCATGGATCTGGTGTCGAACAGCACTTCGCCTGCCGCCACATAGGCATGCCCGTTGCCGATCAGCTTTTCGATGATCTGGATCATCTCGGCGATATTGTCGGTGGCGCGCGGCTCGACATTCGGCTCGAGGCAGCCGAGTTCGGCGACATCCGCGTGAAACTGTGTCTCGGTCTTTTCGGTGACCGCGCGGATCGCGTCGTTCAGCGGCAGCTCCGGATGATCTCTGAGCGCCCGCGCATTGATCTTGTCGTCGACGTCGGTGATGTTGCGGGCGTAGGTGACGTGATCTCTGCCATAGACATGGCGCAGCAGCCGGAACAGCACGTCGAAGACGATGACCGGCCGGGCATTGCCGATATGGGCGAAATCATAGACCGTCGGGCCGCAGACATACATGCGGACATTGTCGGGGTCGATCGGCGCGAAGACCGATTTTTCCCGCGTCAGCGTGTTGTACAGCCTCAGTTCCGGCGTGCGGCCCATTTCACTCTCCCAAATGCACGATCAGAAAAATATCGCGACCGGCAGGCCGGGCGTTTCGCATCTTGACTATTGGGGAGACGAAAACGGCCAGGCCAGCGCGTGCGCTAGCGAATAATCTTTCCGCAGATAATGCAGATAACCGTTTTCATGCCGCGTTTTATGGCGCGGGAATGACGTTTGGTCAAGAGGGGCGAGGAAGGATCGGCGGCAACTGGACGACCTCTCCGATGCCGTGCGTCCCCTGAGGCTTGTCTGCCATTTTCGTGGCGCAAATCGCGTATAGCCGCTTCAAAAGCTGCTGAAAACACGGGGGAATGAGTGGCAAGCGTTGTTCGATGGACGATCGGTGCGGCTGCAATTCTGGTGGTCGCATCCGCCGCATATTTCGCATACGATTTCGGCATGCTTCGCTTCAACTATCCGTCCTTATCGCAGTATCCAATCCAAGGCATCGATGTCAGCCATCACCAGGGCGACATTGATTGGACGACGGTGGCCGCGCAGCCGAACGTGCGTTTTGCAATCATGAAGGCGACCGAAGGCGGCGATCACAAGGATTCGAGATTTGCCGAGAACTGGCAGCGTGCCGGAGATGCTGGGGTGGTGAGAGGCGCCTACCATTTCTTCATCTTCTGCCGCCCGGGCAGGGAACAGGCGCAGAATGTACTGGCGACGGTGCAGAAGGCGCCGCGCACCCTGCCTATCGCCATCGATCTGGAATTCGTCGGCAATTGCAACAAGGTCCCGACGGTCGATGAGATGGCGACGGAGGTGAATGCCTTCGTCACCGAACTGAAAGCCATCTTTCCGGAAAAGCCGATCTTCTACGTCACGCAGGAATTCTTCGATCAATATCTGAAGGGCAATGAGGCCCGCTTCCCCGAGCACTACCTCTGGCTGCGAAGCGTGTTCGACGAGCCGACGCAGGAGGGGTGCAATCGCTGGTCGATCTGGCAATTTGCCGACAATGGCGCCCTGGACGGCATCCGGGGACCAGTGGACCTCAATGTCCTATGCCCCGCCGAAACAGATTTCGCACATCTGTTCCCGGCCGTTGCCGCGAACTGAAGCGTCCGTTTATTCCGGCAGGCGGTAGTCGACGAGCTTGTTCTCGCGCACGATGAACAGCTTGCCCGTCTCTGTCACGCCCGGACCGAGCAACGGCAGGATCGCCTTGGCGACCTCGGAAGGATGCGGCAGCGTCTGCGCATCTTCGCCCGGCACGGCCTGCGCCCGCATCGCCGTGCGGGTGGCGCCCGGATCGACGCTGGTGATGCGCAGCGGCGTCGATTGGCTCTCGCCGGCCCATGTCCGGGCCAGTGCCTCGACAGCGGCCTTGGAGGCGGAATAGGCGCCCCAGAAGGGCCTGCACTTGTGGGCCGCGCCCGAGGAGAGGATCACGGCGCGGCCGGCATCCGAGCGGGCGAGCAGCGGATCGACCGAGCGGATCAGCCGCCATGTCGCCGTCACGTTGATGGTCATCACCTTCTCGAACACCTTCGCTTCGATATGGCCGATCGGCGAGATGACGCCGAGCACGCCGGCATTGGCGACGAGGATGTCGAGCTTGCCCCAGCGCTCGAAGATCGAGCCGCCGAGCGCGTCGATCGCGTTCATGTCGGCAAGGTCGAAGGGCACGAGGGTCGCACTGCCGCCGACGGCTTTGATCGCATCGTCGAGATCCTCCAGTCCGCCGACCGTGCGCGCGCAGGCAATGACATGGGCGCCAGCTTTGGCAAGCTCCAGGGCTGTGAAGTAGCCGATGCCGCGCGACGCACCGGTGACGAGTGCGATCCTGCCCTCAAGATTGATGTTCATCTGCCCGGTTCCGGATTTGCTTGCGAAGGTGAGGGGCGCAATAGGCCCCTCGGAAGCGAAAGTCAAAGCGGCAGCGGCTCAGCCGTTGCTGGCAAGCATCGAAAGCTTGTTGCCCATGGATTCGCCGTTCTTGTCGAGCAGCCGGGTCGGATAGTCACCGGTGAAGTAGTGGTCGGTGAACTGCGGGCGGGCCGGGTTGCGGTCCTCGCCGCCGACGGCGCGGTAAAGCCCGTTGATCGACAGGAAGGCAAGCGAATCCGCACCGATATATTTGGCCATGGCTTCGACGTCGGCATACTGATTGGCGAGCAGCTTGTCGGCGTCGGGCGTATCGATTCCGTAGAAATCCGGGAAAAAGATCATCGGACTGGCGACGCGGATATGGACTTCGCGCGCACCGGCCTCGCGGATCATCTGTACGATCTTCAGCGACGTCGTACCGCGCACGATGGAATCGTCGACCAGTACCACGCGCTTGCCTTCGATCATCGCCCGGTTGGCGGAATGCTTCAGCTTGACGCCGAAGGCGCGGATCTGCTGCGTCGGCTCGATGAAGGTGCGGCCGACATAGTGGTTGCGGATGATGCCGTATTCGAACGGGATGCCGCTTTCCTGCGCATAGCCGAGAGCCGCGGGCGTGCCGCCATCCGGCACCGGCACGACGACATCGGCATCGACAGGCGATTCCTTGGCGAGGTTCATGCCCATGTTCTTGCGCGTCGTATAGACGTTGCGGCCGCCGACGACCGAATCCGGACGGGCGAAATAGACATATTCGAACAGGCAGAGACGCTCCGGTTGCGGCTTGCTGGGCTTGCGGGCATCGACGCTGATCGAGCCGTCAGCCTGGATTTCGCAGATGATGACCTCGCCGTTTTCCACGTCGCGGATGAACTTGGCGCCGATGATGTCCAGCGCGCAGGTTTCCGAGCAGAAGATCGGCTTGCCGTCGAGTTCGCCCATGACAAGCGGGCGGATGCCGGTGGGGTCGCGTGCGGCAATCAGCTTGGTGCGGGTCATGGCAAGCATCGAATAGCCGCCTTCCATTTGGCGGATGGCGTCGATGAACCGGTCGGATGTCGAAGCATGGCGCGACCGGGCGATGAGATGCAGGACGACCTCGGTATCGGACGTCGATTGACAGATGGCGCCAGTTGCGATGATCTGGCGGCGCAGCGTCAGGCCATTGGTGAAATTGCCGTTATGGGCAATGGCGATGCCGCCTTCCTCCAGTTCGGCAAAAAGCGGCTGCACGTTGCGCATCGCCACTTCGCCTGTCGTCGAATAGCGCGTGTGGCCGATCGCTATGCTGCCGGGCAGGCGGGCCAGCGTCATCGGATTGGTATAGTGATCGCCGACCAGGCCCATATGACGCTCCTGATAGAAGCGCTTGCCGTCGAAGGAGACGATGCCGGCTGCCTCCTGTCCGCGGTGCTGCAGGGCATGCAGCCCGAGAGCCGTGAGAGCTGCGGCATCGGGATGGCCCAGAATTCCGAAAACACCGCATTCTTCATGCAGCGTATCTCCGTCGAGCGGATCGTCGATTGGGAAGGAATGGGACTGGTTCATTTCTGCGGGCCTCTGCTCTCACAAGAATGGATCGGCATTTCCAATATCATATATCGGAAACCTGGCAGCTTTCCGATAACGTCATGCTGAACGACATTTGCTTTCAAAGCTCGTTTTCCGGCTCTGAAACGGCTGAGGCCCGGCGGAGCTGGAATGCCCGGCCGGACCTTAACTTTACGTCCCGCTCAAATGGCAATTGCCGGACGGCGGGTCAAGCTCTTGAACACTGCGTCAATTCGCCGGCTGCTGCGCGCTGCCTGCAGGCGCGTCTTCCGCCGGCGCTTGATCGGCCGCCGGCGGCGTGGCGCCTTCGCTGCCCTGTGCCGGCGACTGCATCTTATCACGGAAGCTCGCCTGTATCATCTGGGCGAATTGCTCCGGCAGCACCGCCTTCAGCTTTACGACCATAGAGTCCAGGAAGGGCTTCGACTTGGCTTCGTTGACCCAGGCCGGTCGATGGTCGACATCGACAAGCCAGTTCCAGAAGGCGACGGCGACCACCATCAGCAGCAGGCCGCGGGCCGCGCCGAACAGGAAGCCGAGCGTGCGGTCGAGGGCGCCGATGCGGCTGTCGATGATGAAATCGGCGATCTTCATGGTAATGAAGGAGATGACGATGAGCGCGATCAGGAAGACGACGGCTGCCGAACCGGCGATCGCGATGCGGTCGTCATCGGTATATTTCTTCGCATAGGGGAGCAGGTAGGGATAGAGGTAATAGGCGGCGGCGGCCGAACCGCCCCAGCTCGCGATCGAAAGGATCTCCCGCGAAAAGCCGCGGACCATCGCCAGCACGGCGGAGAAGAGCACGACGCCGATGACAATACCGTCGAAAATCGTAATGGGCATGTAAATTCAACTCCAGGACTGCCGCTCGGCGGCCGAGTCGCGCCTTATCGTGTGCCTCCTATATCATCACCATTCCCGGCAATGAAAGGATCAAACCTCGTCTTCCACACGCAGCGCTCCCTTCGACCCGGCGATGCGCGCCACCAGATCCGGCAGGCTTTCGACCTCGCTCCATCGTCCGCCGGATCCCTTCGGCAGCTCGGCGGAGGCGGAAGGAAGCAGCGCTGCGGAAAAGCCCAGCTTCTCGGCTTCCTTGAGGCGCTGGGCAGTGTGCGCAACCGGCCGGATGGCGCCCGACAGGCTGACTTCGCCGAAATAGACGCAATCGGCAGGAAGGGCAATACCAGCAAGCGAGGAAACCAGCGCCGAGGCGACGGCGAGATCGGCCGCCGGTTCGGAGATGCGGTAGCCGCCGGCGATATTGAGATAAACGTCGTGCTGGCCGAGCCTGACGCCGCAATGAGCCTCCAGCACCGCCAGGATCATCGACAGCCGGGCCGAATCCCATCCAACCACGGCCCGCCGCGGCGTGCCGAGCGAGGTCGGCGCCACCAGCGCCTGCACCTCGACGAGCACCGGACGGGTGCCCTCCATGCCGGCAAAGACCGCAGCACCGGGGGATTTTTCGTTGCGCTCGCCGAGGAAGAGCTCGGAGGGATTGGCGACTTCGCGTAAGCCTTTGTCAGACATTTCGAAGACACCGATCTCATCGGTGGGTCCGAAGCGGTTCTTCACCGTGCGCAGGATGCGGTAGTGGTGGCCGCGATCGCCTTCGAAATAGAGCACGGCATCGACCATGTGCTCGACGACGCGCGGCCCGGCGATCTGCCCGTCCTTGGTCACATGCCCGACGAGCACCATGGCGGCTCCCGTCTGTTTGGCGAAACGGATCATCGACTGCACGCCGGTGCGCACCTGCGTCACCGTTCCCGGTGCGGAGTCGGCAAGTTCGCTCCACAGCGTCTGGATCGAATCGATGATGACGAGATCCGGCCGTTTGCCCTCGGCAAGCGTCGCCAGAATATCCTCGACATTGGTTTCGGCCGCCAGCATCACATCGGTATCGGCCGCGGCAAGCCGCTGCGCCCGCAGCCGGACCTGCGCCACCGCCTCCTCGCCGGAGACATAGATGATCTTGTGGCCGCGCCGCGCCAGGGCGGCGGCCGCCTGCATCAGCAGCGTCGATTTGCCGATGCCGGGATCGCCGCCGATCAGCACCGCCGAGCCGCGCACGAAACCGCCGCCGAGCGCCCGGTCGAGCTCCGACATGGCGGTATGGATGCGCGGCGCCTCCTCGATCTCGCCCGACAGCGCCGTCAGCGTCACCGGCCGGCCCTTCTTCGGCGTCTTGCCGGGACCGGAGCCGATGCCGCCCATCGGGTCCTCCTCGACGATGGTGTTCCACTCGCCGCAATTGTCGCATTTGCCGGCCCAGCGGTTGTGAACCGCGCCGCAATTCTGGCAGATGAATTGTGTCTTGGCCTTCGCCATCAATCTTTCTTTCAGTCGCGTTCCACAAATGAAGCCATCGAATGCTTCATCGAATCATTGTCGTGCTCGAGATAATGGCTATCGCGATGGATCAAAACTAATGATTTCCCCATCAGCCTTCGCCGTGCCTATGCTTTTCGCCTGTGATCATCAGGAACGGTGGAAGATGTTCGACTATTCGTTCGCGCATTGGCTTGCATTTCTGTCGGCGGCGGTTTTGCTGAACCTCTCGCCAGGCCCAGACATCGCCTTCATCCTTGGCCATACGATGAGAGGCGGGAAAAGCGCCGGTTTTTCCGCATTGTTCGGCGTCTGGTCAGGCGCCTGCCTGCATGTTCTGATGGCGGCATTGGGCCTTTCCGCGGTGCTTGCCGCCTCTGCCTTGGCATTCTCTGCGGTCAAATGGCTCGGTGCCGTTTATCTCGTCTGGCTGGGCATTCAAGCTCTGCGCGCCAGCGGCGACGGTGGCCTGATCAATGCCACTGGTGAGGAAATCCCGGCCGCAAGGATCTATCGGCAAGGAATCCTGGTGTCGCTGCTCAATCCGAAAGTGGCGATATTCTTCCTGGCATTCCTGCCGCAATTCGTTGCCGAGGGGGCAGGGCCGGCATGGGCCCAACTGATGCTGCATGGCGGACTCATCATCGCCGTCGCCGCCTTCATTGAACCGCCGCTCGTGCTCCTCGGAGGACGCCTTGCCGATGCGCTCAGGCGTAATGCTAAAATCCGACGATGGCTCGATCGCAGCCTCGGCGCGTTTTTCGTGGCGCTCGGTGTGCGTCTTGCCCTCAGCAGTCGATGACAGCGAGGCCTATTCCTCGGCGACGTAGCGCCGTTCGTGGCGCAGCCCCATGCTGGTGAGGATCTCGTAGCCAATCGTGCCCGCCGCCCGCGCCACGTCGTCGAGGGGCATGTTCGTTCCGAACAGCTCGACATAATCGCCGGCGCGCACGGCGTTCTCCGGCAGGTCGGTGATATCGAAGATCGTCAGGTCCATGGTGATCCGGCCCGCGACCGGCACCTTGTGTCCGGCAATGAAGCCTTGCCCGCCCTGCGGCACCACCTGGCGCAGCGGTACGCCGCCGCTCGACTGGCTGCGCATATAACCATCGGCATAACCTGCGGACACGATCGCCAGCCGGCTTTCACGGCGAAGCTGCAGCGCTCGCCCGTAGCTGACGGTCTCGCCGGCCTCGACGGTGCGAACCTGGATGACGCGCGCTTCCGCGGTGGCAACCGGCCGCATCGGGTTGGCCATGCCGCAGACCGCCTCGCCGCCATAGAGCGAAATGCCGGGACGAGTCAGGTCGAAGTGATAGTCTGCGCCGAGAAAGATGCCGGCCGAGGCGGCAAGGCTTGAATCGATGCCTTCATACGCGGCCGCAACCCTACGGAATGATTCGAGTTGCTGCCGGTTCATGGCATGGCTGGGATCGTCGCCGCAGGCGAGGTGGCTCATGACCAGCACCGGCGCAAAGCTGGCCGGCCGCGAGACGTCGTCGGCAAGGGCAATGGCGTCGTCGATGCGCAGCCCCAGCCGATTGAAGCCGGTATCGACATGCAGCGCGCAGGGATAATCGCCATAATCGGCAAGCACTGCCATCCAGAAGGCGAGTTGTTCGTCGGACGAAATCACCGGCACAAGATCGTTCTCGAAGAAGCGCCGTTCGGCTCCCGGCCATATGCCCGAGAGCACGAAGATGCGCGCCTCCGGCGCATAGAGGCGAAGCGTCACGCCCTCGTCGACGGTCGCGACGAAAAAATCCCGGGCGCCCGCCAGGTAGAGCGCTTCGCCGGCATCCTCGATGCCCATGCCGTAGGCATCCGCCTTAACGACCGCGGCGGCGCGCGCTGCGCCCGAGCGGCGCGCCATGTCGCGCCAGTTCTCCGTCAGCGCGGTCAGGTCGACCGTCAGCCGCAGTCCTGCGGAAGCGAAAAGATCGTCGTCTTCGAAGGGGATGGGAAAATCTGTCATGAATCGCCGTGAAGAAATGGAAGGTAACCACCCGAACCAGTCTAAAGACGATTGTGGTCAAGGGAAAGCGCAGGCAGTCCACATACCACCCTTTGCCTCTTGTCCGATCACTTTTGTTCAAGACGCCTACCAGCTTCCGCGCTAATCTTAGCGGATGCACAACGTATCCCAGAAAGAGGCCGCGGAGGCCATGCCGCTTGCCAATGTGGAATCGGCCCGCTTCTGGCGGGATACCCGTTTCCGCGGCATGGAGTGCCTGAGCGCCACCTTTCTCACGCATGAGTATGCGCCGCATGCGCACGATACCTTCAGCATCGGCGCGATCGAAAGTGGCACTCAGATTGCCACCCTCAGCGGCAGGCGGGAGGAAACCGGGCCGGGCGATCTTTATCTGATCGATCCCGGTGTCATCCATGACGGCGCCCCGGGCGGTGAAGGCTACCGTTACCGTATGGTCTATCCCGACATGAAGCTGTTCGTCGATATTCTGGAGGATGTCACTGGCAAGGCCTTCCACGCGACGCCGTCCTTCGCCGGCGCGCTTCCACGCGATCCTGAGCTCGCCAATGCTTTTCATGCCGCCCATCGCACGCTCGAAAGGGGCGCGGGGGCGCTGGAGGCCGATGAAGGCATGTTCTCGGTGCTGGCAGCGATCTTTGCGCGTCACGGCAGCACGATTGTCGTGCCTGTCGATACGCAGGAGCGAAGCGCCGTCGCCCGCGCCCGCGAATACCTGGTCGAGAATTTCGAAAGCGATGTCGGCCTTGAGGAGCTGGCGGGCGTGGCGGGATTGAGCCGCGCTCATCTCATCCGCGCCTTCCGCAAGGAATATCATATCACGCCGCACGCATTTCTGACGGATCGGCGCGTGCAGGTGGCCCGCCGGCTGCTGCGGCAGGGGCACATGCCGGCCGATATCGCGCTTGAATGCGGTTTTGCCGATCAGGCGCATTTCACCCGGCATTTCAAGGCGCGCACGGGGGTAACCCCCGGCCAATTCCGCCTGGGCTGATCACTTTCGTTCAATACAGCCATGGTGGGCTGGGCTAACCCTCCGCGATCTTGATCAGGAGATTGCCATGTTGCAGCACAGCCGGCCATCCAGCGAATTTCTCGCCGGAATGCGTGCCATTTTTCCGCTTGTTATCGCCGTCTTGCCGATCGGTCTCGTCTTCGGCGCGGTCGCCGCCACCAAGGGCCTTTCGCCGCTGGAAACGACACTGATGAGCGCGCTTGTTTTCGCAGGCGGTTCGCAATTCGTGGCGATGGACATCTGGACGCATCCGGCAAGCTGGGTCAGCGTCGGCTTCGCCGCCCTGCTCGTCAATATCCGCCATGTGCTGATGAGCGCGTCGATCGGCACGAAGATGCAGTGCTTCACCGGTGTCAAACGTTATATCGCCATGCTCTTCCTCGCCGACGAGCTCTGGGCCATGGCGGAATTCCGGGCCGGCAGCACGAAGCTGACACCCGCCTGGTATGCCGGAATCGTCATGCCCTTTTACCTCACCTGGGTCGGCTCTTCGCTGACAGGCGCACTGCTCGGCGCCTTTCTCGGCAATCCTGCCGTCATCGGCCTCGACTTCGCCTTTCCGGCCGTTTTCGTCGTGCTCGTCATGGGCTTCTGGAAGGGGCCTGAAACCGGCGCAGTCCTTGCTGCAAGCGGTGCCGCTTCCGTTGCTGTCCACCATTTCGTGCCGAGCGTCTGGTATATCGCCGCTGGTGCGCTGGCCGGTCTGGCGGTGGCCCTCTGGCAGGGCAGGGCGCGGGAGCAGGCGGCATGACGCTCGACCTCAACACCTTTATCGCCATCCTCACGATGGCTGCCGCAACCGTCTTCACCCGCGTCAGCGGCCTCATCCTGATCCGGCATGTCGAGACCGACGAGCGCCGGACAACGGCGATCGAGGCCATTCCGCCGGCCGTGCTGATGGCCGTCATCGCCCCGACCGCCTTTGCGACCGGCTGGGCGGAGACGCTGGCCTGCGCGGCAACGGCAATCGCCGCACGCCGCCTGCCGATGCTTGCGACCGTCGTGGTCGGCGTCGCGACGGTTGCATTATTGCGGGCCGCAGGGCTCTGAAGAAAATCGACGCGGGAAACCGCGTCAATGTTCCTCGTATTGTATGAAGGAAGGATCTGCGAGATCGGCGAAGCGCGTGAATTCCGCCTGGAACGCGAGCTTCACGGTGCCCGTCGGTCCGTGACGCTGCTTGGCGATGATGACGTCGGCCGTGCCCTTCACCTTGTCGAACAGCGCTTCCCATTCCGGGTATTTGGGATCATGAGGATCGCGCGGCTCCTGGTTCTTGACGTAATATTCCTCGCGGAACACGAAGAGCACGACGTCGGCGTCCTGCTCGATCGAGCCGGATTCACGAAGATCGGAGAGCTGCGGGCGCTTGTCGTCGCGGCTTTCGACCTGACGCGACAGCTGCGACAGCGCGATGATCGGAACGTTGAGCTCCTTGCCGAGCGCCTTGAGACCGGTGGTGATCTGGGTGATTTCCTGGACGCGGTTGTCACTTGACTTGCCGGAGCCGGTCATCAGCTGCACGTAGTCGACCACGAGCACGTCGAGGCCGCGCTGGCGCTTGAGGCGGCGCGCCCGCGCTGAAAGCTGGGCGATGGAGATGCCGCCGGTCTGGTCGATATAGAGCGGCACTTTCTGCATCATCATCGAGCAGGCGACGAGCTTTTCGAAATCGGCATCGTTGATGTCGCCGCGACGGATCTTCGAGGAGGAGACTTCCGTCTGCTCGGAGATGATACGGGTGGCGAGCTGTTCGGACGACATTTCGAGCGAGTAGAAGCCGACGACGCCGCCGTTCTTGGCTTTCATGCTGCCGTCCGGCTGCACCTCGCCCTCATAGGCGGCAGCGATGTTATAGGCAATGTTGGTCGCAAGCGAAGTCTTGCCCATGCCGGGGCGTCCGGCGAGGATGATCAAGTCCGAACGCTGCAGGCCGCCCATCTTGGCATCGAGCGAATGGATGCCGGTGGAAATTCCGGAAAGGCCGCCGTCGCGTTCCTTGGCGACGGCCGCCATGTCGATCGCGAGCGCCACCGCATCATTGAAGGACTGGAAGCCGCCGTCGTAGCGGCCGTTTTCCGCGAGTTCGAACAGGCGACGCTCGGTATCTTCGATCTGCGACTGCGGCGGCATGTCGAGCGGCGCGTCATAGGCGATATTGACGACATCCTCGCCGATGGTGATCAGCGCCCGGCGCAGCGCGAGATCATAGATCGCCCGGCCGTAATCCTCGGCGTTGATCACGGTCACGGCATTGCTGACGAGGCTCGCCAGATATTGCGAAACCGTCATGTCGCCGACTTTCTCGTCGGCCTTCAGGAAGGTCTTGATCGTTACCGGATTGGCGATCTTGCCCATGCGGATGATGTCGCCGGCGACCTCGAAGATCTTCCGGTGCAGCGGTTCGTAGAGGTGGATCGGCTTCAGAAAATCCGACACCCGGTAATAGGCGTCGTTGTTCATCAGGATGGCGCCGAGAAGCGCCTGCTCGGCTTCGATATTGTTGGGTGCTTCGCGGTAATGCTGCTCCGACGGAGCAACGGCTGCAATCTTTCGAGCGGCGTCGTTCATCATCATCCGTTCTGTCTTTTTCCAACTCCGGATTTGCAATTCCGGATGGAGAAAATCAAGGGGCTGCGACAGGAGCGGGGCTCGTCTCACTTAAATCCTGAACGCTGTGCCCATTGTTCGACTTCTCCACAGTCCCGGGCGACACAATTCAGAAATACTGGCAGTGTCACCCGCAGGACACGGTACGGAGCCGACTCAGCTCATCCGTTCCGGAGAAGGATATGTTAGCCCGATGGCATCGGGCACGCAGCAAAAACATCCGGGTATCCCCCGCTAAAAAGGCGACCGACGGCTGCGCGAACCCGGAACGCACGGAAAGAAAAAGCCCGGCGCGGTGGCCGGGCTCTCCCTCTCGCGGACTGTCCGTCGAGAATTATGCTTCGTCTTCGTCGAGGCCGTCGGCTTCCGGATCGAAGAAATCTTCCGGACGCAGTGCGTCTTCGTCAACACCGTAGATCGCGTCGACCGAGGTGAGTTCTTCGCCCTTGGCCTGACGCTCTGCCTCTTCGGCAGAACGGGCAACGTTCAGCTCGATGTTGATTTCGACTTCGGCATGCAGCTGCAGCTCGACCTTGTGCAGGCCGATCGCCTTGATCGGCGTGTTGAGGTGAACCTGGTTGCGGCCGATGTTGAAGCCTTCCGCGGCGAGAACTTCGATAACGTCGCGGGCAGCGACCGAGCCGTAAAGCTGGCCGGTTTCGCCGGCGGAGCGTACGACGATGAAGGACTTGCCGTCGAGAACGTCGGCGACCTTCTGGGCTTCCGACTTGCGCTCGAGGTTACGGGCTTCGAGCGTCGCGCGCTCGGATTCGAAGCGAGCCTTGTTGGCGGCATTGGCGCGCAGCGCCTTGCCGAGCGGCAGCAGGTAGTTGCGGGCAAAGCCGTCGCGAACCTTTACGGTTTCGCCCATCTGGCCGAGCTTGGAGATGCGTTCGAGAAGGATGACTTCCATTTTCTTGTTCCTTTCTTGTGTCTCAGATTTTCGTGTCGGATTGTTTGGAGGTATCGGCATCTTTCGCCGGGGTGAGCGCGATCGCCTTGCGCGTATCGCTGAGACCCAGGACGAGGATGAGGAGAGCTGGCAGCAGCACGAGCATCGAAGCCAGGTAGCAGAGGATGAGGGCCGGTATGCGCCAGTCCTTTCCACGTGTGCGGAAATGCAGCGAGGCGAAGCCGGAGAGCATGAAACCGGCGCCGAAGGTGCCGATCACGGTCGCGCCGACGAGCGCTGGAACGCCGCCGAAGAAGCAGGCAGCAAGCCCGGCCAGAAAGATGAAGATCGAATTGCGGTTCATGCGCAGCGACGAAGGAATATCCTCGCGCGGCCGAAGGCCCCGGCCGGATGCGGCGACGATGCGCACGGCGAAATAATAGGCGGCAAACAGCATGCTGACCCACATGCCGCCCTGCACGGCCGGCAGCATCAGCAGGATAAGCGATTTGGTCTGCGCGGTTGCCGCCGGATCGGGCATGAATTCCGGCTGCTGCTGTTTGACCGAGGTGATCAGCAGATCGACGATCGGATCGGTGATATCAGGCCCATAGCCGATCATCACGCCGATGACGATGACGGCAAGCGTCACCAGTCCGCACAGATGCAGCAGGATATCGGAGAGCGGATACCAGGCAAGCAGATGGTCGGGGCCGCCGAGTTCGGAGGCGGGACGCGCGAGATTGGCGAGATGGCTCAGCCAGCCGGCCGGCAGCAGCGTCACCAGCGTCATGATGAGCGCGAAAGACGGGGAGATGAGGACCGCACCAAGCGCCGCTCCCGTGACGACGGCCGAAATCGCGGCGGCATTGCCCCAGCCAAGCCCGACGATCAGGATCGGCAGCGCCGAGGCCGTGTAGAGCAGCGCGCTGAAAAACGACGGCTGCATGCTCGCGCCCAACACCAGCAGGGCGGCGGTCAATCCGGCGAGTGCGCCGATCAGCAGCGTTTTAAGATCCGGTCGTTTCAAGGTCGCTGTCCTGCTTCATCAAGCAGTTAGAGGCTGTTGCTGAATCGAATTCAGAAACGTCTCAACATGGGTTTTAAGAATTCCGATCCGCGCCCATCGCGAAAGGGAGAAGGGAAGGCACGAATGCCTACCCTTAAATGTCATCACATCGGCCGATCAGGCGACGACGTAAGGCAACAGGCCGAGGAAACGCGCGCGCTTGATCGCCTGGGCGAGTTCGCGCTGCTTCTTCTGGGAAACGGCCGTGATGCGGGACGGAACGATCTTGCCGCGCTCGGAAATGTAGCGCTGCAGCAGACGTACGTCCTTGTAGTCGATCCGCGGTGCGTTTGCGCCGGAGAACGGGCAGGTCTTGCGGCGGCGATGGAACGGACGACGGACCGGTGCGGAGGAAGCTTCAGACATTCTTATATCTCCTTATGCACGGTCTTCGCGGGGAGCGCGGTCCGGACGCGGGCCACGCTGGAAATCGCCGTCGCGGCGCGGCGGACGGTCGCCGAATTCGCGACGCGGGCCACGATCGCCACCTTCGCGCGGGCCGCGATCGTCGCGGTCGCGCTTCTGCAGCATGGCAGACGGGCCTTCTTCGTGCTTTTCGACGGCGATGGTCATGTAGCGAAGAACGTCTTCGCTGATGCGCATCTGACGTTCCATTTCCTGGATCGCTGCTGCCGGTGCATCGATGTCCATCAGGGCGTAGTGTGCCTTGCGGTTCTTCTTGATGCGATAGGTGAGGGACTTGAGGCCCCAGTTTTCGATGCGCCCGACCTTGCCGCCGTTAGCTTCGATCACACCCTTGTACTGTTCTACGAGGGCATCGACCTGCTGAGCGGAAATATCCTGCCGGGCAAGGAATACATGTTCATAAAGAGCCATGACAGCTTTGCCTTTCTTGCGTTTGGTTCAACCCGATATTCGGCGGCTAAGCCTCAACGACTGCTCCTGATTGGGCGGGCCCAGGCAAGAAAAGCGTTTCCGAGACGGTCGAGAGCGGAGACACGGGAGGCTGGAACGCTTCCGTTCCGAACGATTTCCAAGCGGAAACCGGCCCTCCGTTCAGCCACCAGCCAGAAGACCGGGTTAACGAACAGCGCGGCTTATACGGATTTTTGCGCGAAACGCAAGGGACAGTCAGCATTGTTCTCGCGGCGAGTTCAACAAAGGTAGTCCTGCTTTGCGTAAACCGTCGACGAAATGGTCGTAGTGGTTGGTGGCGACATAGGGTGTCAGAAACTTCCAGTAGTGTTCGAGGTCCGTCGGTGCGTGTGCTAGAATTTCCGGTATTAGCCGCCGCGCTTCGTCGTGGCGATCGAGCTGTCCTAGACTCGCGAGGAGCACGAGTCGGTTGAAATAAGCACGGCGGAGCGACAGTCCGCGTTCGGAATAGTGAGTAGCCTCCTCGTAGTTGCTGAGATGGTAATGGGACAACGCTAGTCGGTCGAAAAAGAGATAGGTAAAGGGGTCATGCGGACTAAGCCGCAGGGCCATGTGCAGCGGGTCGCAGGCTTCGGCGAAATGGCCGGCGAAAATGCGAGCCCATCCGAGCGCCATGTGCGCGAGTGCAAAATTGGGGTTGAGATCGATCGCCTGCTGGGACGCCTCGACCGCGGCTGGAGCGTTATGAGCCGCAAAATGGCCGAGGCACATAACATAATGAGAGTAGGGATCGCGCGGGTCGAGCGCGACAGCACGTTCTGCCTCGAGGCGAAGTTCAGTACTGTCCCTGTCGACGTCGTCGCTGAAGCCGCGGAGACAGCGGGCGTAGAGCGAGCGGGCCAACATCATGTGGGCGCGCGCAAAGCTGGGATCGAGTTCGATGGCTCGCCGATGCCAGATGATGGCCTCGCTGAAATGCTCGGCCGTATCCTGTGCGTTATGCAGCCAGGTGCCGCGCATGTGGCTCTCGTAGGCATCGAGGTTGTCCGTGGTTCGCAGCAACGCACGGCGGCTTTCGCCGATAAGGATTTCAGGCTCGATGGCACCGACGACGTTTTGGGTAAGTTCGTCCTGAATGGCGAAGATATCGGCGATTTCACGGTCGTAGCGTTGTGCCCAGAGGTGCACGCCGCTTTCCGCCTCGATCAGCTGGCCTGTGACGCGAATACGCATCCCGACCCTGCGCACGCTGCCTTCTACGATATAGCGCACGCCGAGATCGCGCCCGATTTGCTTCACATCAACCGCGCGTCCCTTAAACACAAAGGACGAGTTCTGAGCGATGACGAAAAACCAGCGATAAAGCGAGAGCGCCGTGATGATGTCTTCGGTCAAGCCATCGGCGAAGAACTCCTGCTCCGGGTCATCGGACATGTTGACGAAGGGTAATACGGCGATCGAGGGTTTGTCAGGCAGTCTGAGTGGTCCGCCGAGCACCCCCGCTTCAACAGGGTCCTCGCGGCTCCAGTCAACCCGATGCACGGGCACCGGGCGGGGAATGTTTTTCAGTGTGCGATCGCCCATCGACACGAGCGGAAAGTCCAGCTTGCCCTCGATCTGCTCCCGCAAAGCACCGGAAACACAGATACCTGAAGGCAGCGCCACTTCTTGAAGGCGGGCGGCGACGTTCACGCCGTCGCCAAGCAAGTTATCTCCGGAGACGACGACATCGCCGAGGTTGAGCCCAAGGCGGAACTCCATGCGTCGATCCACAGGCAGGTCCGCATTTCGGCGATGGAGGGCGCGCTGGATCGCGACGGCTGCACGGACGCCTTGCACTGCGCTGTGGAATTCGGCGACCATGCTATCTCCGGCGCTGCCGAAAATCCGCCCGCCATGCTCGCGCACCAGATCACCGATGGTGGCGCCATAGACACTGAGTGTCGCAAGGGCGTCTTCCTCGTTGGCTGCAACAAGGCGACTGTAACCGGCAACGTCGCCGGCAAGTATCACTGCGAGCTTTCGTTCCACGGGGTGAGCGCTCCTGCGGCGCTGCCGGCACTATATAAATCTAGCTGAAATGCCGAGAACGGAGAAGCGAAATCGCCTCCGGAGCTTGACCTCGTCGTTGCAGTGCGTGGTGCGAGGGCCAGGCGATGTACGCTCCGCCGGGAGCGGATCCGACCACGAATGGCCGCATCGATTGTGGGATGTCCGTTTGCCTCACATCGGCATCGGGTACTGGCGGTGAACCTTTTCGATTTCAGCCAAAACCTCGATCGACAGCTTGAGATTGACGGAACTCAGGTCAGTATCGAGCTGCTCCATCGACGTCGCGCCGATGATGACCGACGTCATGAAGGGCCTTGATCGGCAGAAGGCAAGCGCCATGGCTGTCGGATTGAGGCCGTACCGGGCTGCGAGCGCCACATAGGCCTTGGTCGCCGGCTCCTGCAGCGGCTGCAACCGGCCGCCGATATCGGGGTTGATCGACGCGCGCGAACCCTTCGGTCTCAGACCATCGACATATTTGCCGGTCAGGATACCGCCGGCGAGCGGCGAATAGGCAAGCAGCCCGACATCCTCGTGATGCGAGAGTTCGGCGAGATCGAGGTCGAAATGGCGGTAGAGCAGATTGTACTCGTTCTGTACGCTGGCGACGCGCGGTAGACCCTTCTGTTCTGAGAGCGTCAGATATTTCTGGATGCCCCAGGTGGTTTCGTTCGAAAGGCCGATCGCGCGAATCTTGCCTTCCTTCACCAGCGCGCCCAGTGTTTCCAGGATCTCGACCATATTGGCGACAGCCTTGTCTCGATCTTGGGTGAAGGGATTGTAGCTCCAGTTCTGACGGAAGTGGAAATGGCCGCGGTTCGGCCAGTGGATCTGGTAGAGGTCGACGTAATCCGTCCTCAGCCGTTTCAGGCTGGCCTCGAGCGCCTGGCGGATGTTCTTTGCATCCGCGCCTTCGCCGCCGCGCAGATAATCGCGGCCGCGGCCGGCGACCTTGGTCGCAAGCACGATATTTCGACGCTTGCCCGATTTGCTGAACCAGCTGCCGATATAGTCTTCGGTCCAGCCCTGTGTTTCGGGCGAAACCGGTGTGGTTGGGTAGAGTTCGGCGGTATCGAAGAAATTCACGCCCTTCTCGACGGCGTAGTCCATCTGCGCATGAGCGTCGGCTTCGCTGTTCTGCGAGCCCCAAGTCATGGTGCCGAGGCAGATTTCTGAGACGGAAATGTCGGTTCGGCCTAGGGAATTGTACTTCATGGAAAAACCTTGGGAGAGAGAGGGAAGCCTTGGAAGGGTCTGGGCAAATCTAGGCCGGATTTGACGGAGCGCAAGAGCAAAATCCGGGCTTTTGCGCGGGCGCGAAAGGCTTTGCGGAGAATGGCGCGCCACTTGACTCTGCCGGAAAGAATGTCAATTGGAGGCAAAACAGCCTTGAGGGGCACAGTCAGGGACATGAACATGACCATCGCTTTCACTTTTCCCGGCCAGGGCAGCCAGGCCGTCGGCATGGGCAAGGATCTCGCCGAGAATTTCGCCGAAGCCCGCGCCGTTTTCGAAGAGGTTGACGAGGCACTTGGTGAAAAGCTTTCCGATGTCATGTTCAACGGGCCTGAGGACACGTTGACCTTGACGGCGAACGCCCAGCCGGCGCTGATGGCGGTATCGATCGCCGTCGTCCGTGTTCTGCAGGCCAGGGGGCTGGATCTGAAGTCCAATGTTGCCTACGTCGCCGGCCACTCGCTCGGCGAATATTCGGCACTCTGCGCCGCCGGCACTTTTTCGCTCGCCGATACGGCGCGGCTGCTGCGTATTCGCGGCAATGCCATGCAGACGGCCGTCCCCGTCGGCGTCGGCGCCATGGCCGCGATCATCGGCCTCGAACATGCCGATGTCGTTGCCGCCTGCGAGGAGGCGGCCGCCATCGGCGCCTGCCAGATCGCCAACGACAATGGCGGCGGCCAGATCGTCATCTCGGGCGAGAAGGCAGCTGTCGAAAAGGCCGCCGGGCTTGCGACCGACAAGGGCGCCAAGCGCGCCATCCTGCTGCCGGTCTCCGCTCCCTTCCATTCCAAGCTGATGGCGCCTGCGGCCGAGGCCATGCGCGCGGCGCTGGTAACGGTCGCCAAGTCCGATCCGGTCGTGCCGCTGATCGCCAATGTCCGCGCCGCGCCGGTGACCGGCGCCGACGAGATCGCCAGCCTCCTGGTCGAGCAGGTGACCGGCCAGGTCCGCTGGCGCGAGACGGTGGAATGGTTCGCCGCAAACGGCGTCACGACGCTTTACGAGCTCGGTTCCGGCAAAGTGCTGACCGGCCTTGCCCGCCGCATCGACAAGACAATCAACGGCGTCTCGGTCAATGGTCCCTCGGATATCGACACGACCGTCGCCGCCCTCATGGCCTGATTGATATCTCCAGATATAAGGAACCTTTCCATGTTCGATCTTTCCGGCCGCAAGGCTCTCGTCACCGGCGCATCGGGCGGTATCGGCGAGGAAATCGCTCGCCTTCTTCATAAGCAGGGCGCCATCGTCGGTCTGCACGGCACCCGTGTCGAGAAGCTGGAAGCGCTGGCGGCCGAGCTCGGCGAGCGCGTGAAGATCTTCCCGGCCAACTTGTCGGACCGTGACGAGGTGAAGGCGCTCGGCCAGAAGGCCGAGGCCGAGCTCGAAGGTGTCGATATCCTCGTCAACAATGCCGGCATCACGAAGGACGGCCTGTTCGTGCGCATGAGCGACGAGGACTGGGATGCGGTTATCGAGATCAATCTGACGGCGACCTTCCGCCTGACGCGCGAGTTGACGCATCCGATGATGCGCCGCCGCTATGGCCGTATCATCAACATCACCTCCGTCGTCGGCGTCACCGGCAATCCGGGCCAGGCCAATTACTGCGCCTCCAAGGCTGGCATGATCGGTTTCACCAAGTCCTTGGCGCAGGAAATTGCCACCCGTAACGTGACGGTCAACTGCGTCGCGCCCGGCTTCATCGAAAGCGCCATGACCGGCAAGCTGAACGACAAGCAGAAGGAAGCGATTATGGGGGCGATCCCGATGAAGCGCATGGGCACCGGCGGCGAGGTCGCTTCGGCTGTTGCCTACCTTGCATCCTCCGAAGCCGCCTACATGACAGGCCAGACGCTGCACGTAAACGGCGGCATGGCGATGATCTGAAACGACAAACTGTTGGCACGGGGATATTTCCCGCAATAGCATGTTGAGCAATCACGAAGCGTTGATTTTCTGGCTTTGCGGCAGGCTTAAACCATGTTAAGCGGGCCAATGACTGTGAACAGTCGTCCCGAGAAAGCAGACGGACCGGCGGGCTTTTCGCAAGCCTGGGACATCTCTGAAGCCGGGTGAACGAGTTTGCCGAGGATGTCTGAAAACATCGCAGGCTGAAACAGGGTAGGGATGCCGCAACGGCATTCCGATCAGGACATAAGGTCGAGGAAACCGACATGAGCGATATCGCAGAACGCGTAAAGAAAATTGTTATTGATCATCTTGGCGTTGATGCCGACAAGGTCGTCGAGAGCGCCAGCTTTATCGACGATCTGGGCGCTGACTCGCTCGACACGGTCGAACTTGTCATGGCATTCGAAGAAGAATTCGGCGTCGAAATTCCTGACGACGCAGCCGACTCGATCCTGACGGTCGGTGATGCAGTGAAGTTTATTGAGAAGGCCCAGGCCTGATCCTATATATTTGAGAAAGGGCGGGCCTGGAGTCCGCCCTTTTCTTTTCGGCATATTTCTCCATAGAACATAAGAGACGGGGGAAAGCACGCGATGAGACGTGTCGTCATCACCGGTACCGGCATGGTATCACCCTTGGGATGCGGAACTGAGGTGGCGTGGTCGCGGCTGCTTGCCGGCCAGAACGGCGCTCGTCTTGTAACCGAATTCGAAGTCGACGACCTTCCCGCCAAGATCGCCTGCCGTATCCCGATCGGTGACGGTACCGACGGCACCTTCAGTGCCGATCAGTGGATGGAGCCGAAGGAGCAGCGCAAAGTCGATCCCTTCATCATCTTCGGCATGGCCGCCGCCGATATGGCGCTCGCCGATGCCGGGTGGCATCCCGAAACCGATGAGGATCAGATTGCCACCGGCGTGTTGATCGGCTCCGGCATCGGCGGCATCGAAGGCATCGTCGAGGCGGGTTACACCTTGCGTGACAAGGGCCCGCGCCGCATCTCCCCCTTCTTCATTCCCGGCCGCCTGATCAACCTCGTTTCCGGCCAGGTTTCAATCCGCCACAAGCTGCGCGGACCCAATCATTCGGTCGTCACCGCCTGCTCGACGGGCGCGCATGCGATCGGCGATGCCGCGCGGCTGATCGCGCTTGGTGACGCCGACGTCATGGTCGCCGGCGGCACGGAATCTCCCGTCAGCCGCATTTCGCTGGCGGGATTTGCCGCCTGCAAGGCGCTGTCGACCCAGCACAATGACGAGCCGCAGAAGGCTTCGCGCCCCTATGACCGCGATCGCGACGGCTTCGTCATGGGCGAGGGCGCCGGCATCGTCGTGCTCGAAGAGCTGGAGCATGCCACAGCCCGCGGCGCCAAGATCTACGCCGAGATCGTCGGCTACGGCCTATCGGGTGACGCCTATCACATTACCGCGCCTTCCGAAGACGGCGAGGGTGCCGGCCGCTGCATGGCGATGGCGCTGAAGCGCGCCGGGCTGACGCCGGCCGACATCGATTACATCAACGCCCACGGTACTTCGACCATGGCCGACACGATCGAGCTCGGCGCGGTCGAGCGCCTGGTCGGCAACGCGGCGTCGAAGATCTCCATGTCCTCGACCAAGTCGGCGACGGGACACCTTCTCGGTGCTGCCGGCGCGATCGAGGCGATCTTCGCGACACTTGCCATCCGTGACAATATCGCGCCGCCGACGCTCAATCTCGACAATCCCGAACGCGAAACGGCGATCGATCTTGTTCCGCACAAGGCGCGTGAGCGAGAAATCAATGTGGCGCTGTCCAACTCGTTCGGATTCGGTGGCACAAATGCATCGCTCGTGCTGCGCCGATACGCACAATAAGGGTACCGTCGTAGCAGGCCGGGTGAAAGCACAACGACCGGCAGCGGCTTCGTTGAACGGCGGCAGAACCTGCTTTTGCCGCATTGCTTCGCGAAATAGCGGAATGAGGGCTGAGTTATAGAGGATTGCCGGTGAGCGATACGACGAACCAGAGCAACGACACCCAGGCGCAGAAGGGACCGATCATCCCGAAGTCGCCGAGCGAAGCCCTGCGTCCGGAACGTGTTCCGGAGCCGCCGAAACGCTCCAGGAACGCCCGCAGCCAGATCGTTCTTTTCCTGAACTTCATCATGACGATGACGGTGCTGGTCTGCGTCCTCGCCGTCATCGGCTTCTACTACGCGACCTCGACCTATCAGAGCCCGGGCCCGCTGCAAACCAACACCAATTTCATCGTCCGCAACGGTGCGGGTCTGGCGGAAATCGCCACGAACCTCGAGCGCAACGCGATCATCTCCGACGCCCGTATTTTCCGATATCTGACGGCGACTCATCTTTCCGCCGGCGAGAGCCTGAAGGCCGGCGAATATGAGATCAAGGCGAGAGCCTCCATGAGCGATATCATGGAGCTGCTGAAATCGGGCAAGTCCATCCTCTATTCGGTGTCCTTTCCGGAAGGCCTGACGGTCCGCCAGATGTTCGACCGCATGCTGCAGGATCCGGTCCTGGAGGGCGACCTGCCGGCCGCGTTGCCGGCAGAAGGCAGCCTGCGTCCGGACACCTACAAATTCTCGCGCGGCACCAAGCGCTCGGAAATCATCGAGCAAATGGCGGCTGCGCAGCAGAAGCTCGTCGATCAGATCTGGGATAAGCGCGACGCCTCGCTGCCGCTGCGATCCAAAGTGGAATTCGTGACCCTCGCTTCGATCGTCGAAAAGGAGACCGGTATTCCAGACGAACGTGCCCATGTCGCCTCCGTTTTCCTGAACCGGCTTGGCAAGGGCATGCGTCTGCAGTCGGATCCGACGATCATCTATGGGCTGTTCGGTGGGCAGGGAAAACCAGCCGACCGGCCGATCTACCAGTCGGACCTGAAGCGGGACACGCCTTACAATACCTATGTCATCAAGGGCCTGCCGCCGACGCCGATCGCCAATCCCGGCAAGGATGCGCTGGAAGCCGTTGCCAACCCTTGGAAGACCCAGGATCTCTATTTCGTCGCCGACGGCACCGGCGGCCACGTCTTTGCCGCGACGCTCGAGGAGCACAATGCCAACGTCAAGCGCTGGCGCAAGCTCGAGGCCGACAAGGGTTCGGATCCGAACATCGCCGTCGACGGCCAGCCGGAAGAGCAGCCGGGCGACAACGGCGCGACTGTCGTGCCGCCGAAGAAAAAGAAGATCAATTGACAGTTTTCGGGAGGCTCGGATGGCTTTGCAGTCCATGACCGGTTTTGCGCGGCGCGAGGGAACGAGCGGCCGCTGGCGCTGGGCATGGGAGCTGCGCTCGGTGAATGGCAAGGGTTTCGACCTGCGCCTGCGCCTGCCGCCCGGCCTCGAACGCATGGAGGCGGAGGTCCGCCGCCTTGCCGGCGAAACCTTCAGCCGCGGCAACCTGCAGGCATCCCTATCGGTCACTGCCGACGAGAACCGTTTCGAGGCGGTGCTGAACAAAGAGGCGCTCGCTGCCGTGCTTGCCATGCGCGAGCAACTGGTTGACGTGATCGATCCTGCGCCGTTGAAGCTCGATACCCTGCTTCTCGTGCGCGGCATCGTGGAGTTCCGTGAAGGCGAGGATGGCGAGGAGGCGCTTGCCGCCCGTGACGCAGAAATTATTGCCGGCCTGCTCGCCGCGCTTGCCGATCTCAAGGCAATGCGCGCACAGGAAGGGGCGGCGCTCTCCCGCATCCTTCTCGATCACGTCGCGACGATCGAGGGTCTGACCCGGACGATCGAGATGGATTCCTCACGTTCGCCGGCTGAGATCGCGGCTAGGCTTGCGGCACAGGTCGCCTTGCTGATGGACGGCATGGCCGCCCTCGACCGTGACCGGCTGCACGCCGAGGCCGCTTTATTGGCGACGAAGGCGGATCTGCGCGAAGAAATCGATCGCCTGAAGGCACATATCGCCGCCGCGCGCGATCTCCTGGAGAAAGGCGGGCCTGCCGGGCGCCGGCTGGACTTCCTTGCACAGGAATTTAACCGAGAATCGAATACCATCTGCTCCAAGTCGAATGCCTCGGCGGTCACTGCCGCCGGCATCGAACTGAAAGTCGTGATCGACCAGTTCCGCGAGCAGGTCCAGAATTTGGAGTAGGACATGAAACCGGCGAAATCCTCGCCCGTACAGATCGCCCGTCGCGGTCTGATGCTTGTAATTTCGTCGCCATCCGGCGCCGGCAAGTCCACAATTGCGCGCACGCTTCTGGAGACCGACAAGCATATCGGCCTCTCCGTCAGCGTCACCACGCGCCAACGCCGCCCGAGCGAGGTCGAAGGCGTGCATTACCATTTCAAAAGCGTGCGCGAGTTCGAGCGGTTGCGCGATAGCGACGCACTGCTCGAATGGGCCGAAGTGCATGGCAATTTCTACGGTACGCCGCGCGAGCCGGTCGAGCAGGCCATGGCCGAAGGTCGCGATATGCTCTTCGATATCGATTGGCAGGGCGCCCAGCAGTTACAGGAGAAGATGTCGGCCGACGTCGTCTCGATCTTCGTGCTGCCGCCGACCATGACGGAGCTCCAGTCGCGACTGCATCGCCGTGCCGAGGATTCCGAGGCGGTCATTCAGACGCGTCTGGCCAACAGCCGCGCCGAGATTGCCCACTGGCGCGAATATGATTATGTCATCGTCAATGACGATCTCAACACCGCCTTCGACGCCGTCCAGTCGATCGTCAAGGCCGAACGCCTGCGCCGTGACCGCCGCCACGGCATGTTCGATTTCGTCCGCGAATTGCTGGAAGAGACGCCGTCGCTCTAGCGAGCCGATTGCGCGAGTTCGTGTCCTGATGCGGCGCTCGCCGGTGACAGCCAGGTCGACACTGGAATTCGCTGACATCAGGTTTGAGACAGCATCGCGCCAGGTCACCTACCACGGCATTGAAATGGCGCGCTCGCTACCTCGGAAAATTCGCTGGGCGCGCCTGCCCCCTCAGAAGGGATAGTGCTGGGCAGAATCCTCCACCGTGATCCAGCGTAGGTCGGTGAATTCGGCAATCGCTGCCTTGCCGCCGAAGCGGCCGTAGCCGCTGCCCTTGACGCCGCCGAAGGGCATTTGCGCTTCATCGTGCAGCGTCGGGCCGTTGATGTGGCAGATACCGGATTCGATGCGGGCTGCAACCGCCATCGCCCGCTGGATGTTGCGGCTGAAGACGGCGGATGACAGGCCGTATTCTGTGTCGTTGGCGATGCGGATTGCTTCCTCCTCGCCGGCGACGCGAATGATCGGCTTGACCGGGCCGAAGGATTCCTCCGCATAGACGCGCATGTCGGGGGTGACGTGATCGAGCAGCGTCGCCTCGACCACGGTGCCGGAGCGCTTGCCGCCGGCCACGAGTTTTGCGCCCTTGGCGGTGGCATCGGTGATCAGCTCCTCCATTTTCCTGGCGACGTCGAGGCTGATCAGTGAACCGAGAACGACATGGCCGCGCGGGTCGCCGGCCGGCAGCTGGCTGGCGCGGGCGACCAGTTTGGCGACGAACTGATCGGCGATCGCCGTGTCGACGATGATCCGCTCTGTCGACATGCAGATCTGGCCCTGATGCATGAAGGCGCCGAAGATCGCGGCATTGACGGCGCCGTCGATATCGGCGTCGTCGAGAATGACCAGCGGCGCCTTGCCGCCGAGCTCGAGCAAGGCGGGCTTGAGATATTTGCCGCAGGTCTCGGCAATGATCCTGCCGACCTTGGTCGAGCCGGTGAAGTTGACGCGCCTGACGGCCGGATGGGCGATCAGTGCGTTGACGATCTCAGGCGCATCCTCCGGCGCATTGGTCAGAACATTGATGACGCCGGCCGGCAGGCCGGCTTCGGTCAGCGCCGTGGCGATCAGCCGGTGCGTGCCCGGGCATTGTTCGGATGCCTTGAGGATGACGGTGTTGCCGCAGGCGATCGGCATGGCGATGGCGCGGGTGGCGAGGATGACGGGCGCATTCCACGGCGCGATTGCGAGGCACACGCCGGCCGCCTGGCGAACGCCCATGGAAAGCGATCCGGGTTTGTCGGACGGGATGATTTCGCCTGAAATTTGCGTCGTCATGGCGCCCGCCTCGCGCAGAATGTTGGCGGCGAGCATGACGTTGAAGCCGGCCCAGGGCGCGGTGGCGCCGGTTTCCTCGATCATCAGCCGGGTAAATTCGGCCGCTTTCGAATCCATGATGTCGGCGGCCTTCATCAGGATGGCGCGGCGCTGGCCGGGCCCGGTCTTCGACCAGGCGCCGAAGGCGGCGGAAGCGGCGTCGACGGCCGCAGCGACATCCTCGAGGCTCGCGGCGGCCGCGCGGCTCGCAAGCTTTTCGGTGAAGGGGTCGATCCGGTCATAGGTCCGGCCGCTGGTGGCGGCCCGGTCGGCGCCGTTTATGAGCAGGGAAATATTCATCGTGTGTCTCCTTGAGAAAGAACTAGAAGCCGAGAACCTCGGCATTGATCGATGCTTCGAGGCCGCCGTCGGCGGCAAGATTGGCGCCATTGATCCAGCGTCCGCCATCCGAGCAGAGGAAGAGCACGGCGGGCGCGATATCGGCTGATGTGCCGGCGCGGCCGACGCGGGTGATGTCGCTGTCGACCCTGGCGTCGCCGAGCACGGCGCGGAACTGCTTGAGGATCGGCGTTTCCACCGGCCCGGGGCTCACCGCATTGACGCGGATGCCGCGGTTCTTGAACAGGGGCTGGTGGGCGGCGCGCATGGTCCAGAGCAGCAGCAGCTCCTTGGAGAGCGGATAACCCTGCTCGTCCTTGAGGCCATGTTCGGCGGCAACGGCCGCCACATCTGGAAAGCCTTCGATCGAGGTCAGCGATTTGGCCCGCTCGAGATTGGCGCGCCAGCCGTAACCGGCGATCGAGGCGACGTTGACGATGGCGCCGCCTTCGCGCAGGCGGGGTGCCACGGCTTCCGACAGGGCGCGCAGCCCGTAGAAATTGACGGCGAGCGTCGAGACGACGCCGGTATTGCCGGAAAGGCCGGCGACATTGGCGAGCGCATCGAGACGCGACGGCAGCTGCGCGACAATCTCGGCAACGCCCGATGGCGTGGAGAGATCGCCTTTGATGAAGGCGGCACTTGCATTTGCCGGTTCGCGCACATCGACGCCGATGACCTCGGCGCCCATCTGGCCGGCCAGTTCCGCCGTCCGGGCGCCGATGCCGGAGGCGACGCCGGTCACCAGGATTGTTTTACCAAAAAGCATGGATTTCACCTTTCGCAAGAAAACGGGAAGCAGGTAGGTTCATTCTTCCCATTTGATTTTCGTCGGCCCGGGCAGTTTCAGCCGGTAGCCGACGGGCAGAAGCTGGAAATCGAAGCGGCGCTCGACTTCGCCCCAAAGGCCGCGCGGCAGATAGAGCGAGAAGATCAGCGCGGTGGCGCCAAGCCCGATCAGATACCAGACGCCGGCGCTGCCGAAGAAAGTCTCGATGACGAAGAACAGGATGGCGCCGAGGATCGCGCCCTCGAACCTGCCGATCCCGCCGACCAGCACCATGAAGATCATGTAGGCCGTCCACTGGACGCTGAAATAGGTTTTCGGCTGGAAGGTCGTGGCGGTCGCCAGCCACAAGCCGCCGGCGATGGCGATGCCGAAGGCGGCGAGTACGAAGAGCAGCCGCTTGGTGGCGGTCACCCGCACGCCGACCGAGGCCGCCGCCTCCTCATTGTCGCGGGTCGCCTGCATCGCCGCACCCGCGCGGCTGCGCATCAGCATGAAGAGCGCGCCGAGCAAGGCAGCCATGGACGTGAGGGCAAGCCAATAGATCGCCGCCCGCCGCGTGCCGCTGTCATAGACGTTGAGCGAAATCAGCGAGGTTCCCGTTTCCCCCTGGATCAGCCGGTCGAGATTGACGAGCAGATGCGCGAGTTCGGCCACGACCCACATGCCGATCGCAAACTCGCCGCCCTTCAGCCGCAGCATGAACAGCGAAAGCGGGATCGACAGCGCGCCGATCACGATCGCCGCGGCAAAGACCGAGACGAAGGGATCGAGCCCCGCATCGGCGAGCCGAATGGTGAAATAGGCGCCGAGGCCGAAAAACACCTGCTGGCCGACCGAGACCAGCCCGCCGAAACCGGCAAGCGCATTCCACATGGCGGCCAGGATCACATAGATGAACAGGGCGGTCATCCGGTCGATCGCACCGGCACCAAGCACGGCGGGGGCGAGGATCAGCAGCGCAAACACCGCGGCCATGGAGCCAAGCGCCACCCGCGACGAGGTCGTCCAGCGCTCGATCGATATTCCGTTGGCGACGAATGTCATGTCGGGCTCCGATGGCGTGCGCGAGGGTTGAGGAGGGCGCGGGGTTTCAGAAGCGCTGCGATCTTGTCGAGAACCAGCGGGCGGGAGCGGGACAGCCGGATGAAAAGCACCAGCAGGAACACGGCATGGCCGCCGATCAGGAAGCCCTGGGGATGCAATTGCGCGCCGAGCGATTGGGCAAGGCCGAGGACGATGCCGCCGGCAAGCGTGCCCCAGAGCGATCCCGCTCCGCCGATGACCGCGGCCTCGAAGGCAAAGAGCAGCTGCGGGCCGCCGGCATAGGGACTGAAGGTCGCCCGCATGCCGAGAAAGGCGCCGGCGATGCCGATCGTGACCATGGTAATGGCGGTGGCGACCGCATTCACCCTGCGCGCATCGATGCCGACGAGCCCTGCCGTATCGGGATCTTCGGCGGTGGCGCGAATGGCGCGGCCGAGCGCAAAGCGGCCGAGGAAGAACTGCAGCCCGCCGAGAATGAGGATCGCCGTAACCATCATCATCACGGCAAGCTCGCCGACGAAGATGTGGCCGGGCAGCTGCCAGGATGCGTAGGAGAGATTACCGATGAAGGGCGCGAGCGAGCGTGTGTCGGCGCCGAACTGTTCGAACAGCAGATTGTCGATGACGATCGACAGGCCGAAGGTCGTGAGAATCGGCAGCAGCGCGCCGCCGCGGGCGCTGCGTTCGAGGATGAAGCGCTGCAGCAGCCAACCGATCACCGCCATGACGGGCAGCACGATCAGCAGGCCGGCAAAAGGCGGGATGCCGGCTTTGGCGGCGAGCAGCCACAGCCCGTAGGCGGCGGCGACCGCCAGGCTGCCATGGGCGAGATTGATGATCCGCATGACGGAGAACATGAAGGACAGGCCGCAGGCGATGACGGCGTAATAACCGCCGAGCAGGAGGCCCTGGATCAGGGTGTTGATCATGATGCGCTCCTTTCGCCGGCTGTCCGGTGCAGTCCGAAATAGGCCTTGGTGACTTCGTCGCGGGTGACGGCGGCTGCCGGCCTGTCGAGCACGATGCGGCCTTCCAGCATGCAGATGACCCGGCCGGCGACCCTCATGGCGCGGCCAAGATCCTGCTCGACCAGCACGATCGTTGTTCCCGAAGTCAGGAGCGCCTGCAGCTGGGTATAGACGCGGTCGACGACGAGAGGCGAAAGCCCTAGCGAGACCTCGTCCAAGAGAAGAATATCGGGATTGCTCATCAGCGCCCGGCCGATGGCGGTCGCCTGCTGCTCCCCGCCGGAGAGGTGCCCGGTCTTGGCGTGCCGGCGGGGTTTCAGGTTCGGAAAAGCGTCGAGCACACGGTCGATGTTCCACTCGCCCTTGCGCCCGCAGCTCTTGCCGAGAAGCAGGTTCTCTTCGACGGTCATCTGCGCAAACAGGCGCCGGCCTTCCGGGACCAGGGCGATGCCCTTGGCGATCCGCTTGTGGGAGGGGACTGCAGCCAGGTCTTCATCGCCGAGAAGAACGCGGCCGGCGGCGGGCAGGTGGGCGCCGGCGATCGATCTCAGCAGCGTCGTCTTGCCGGCGCCATTGGCGCCGACCAGCGCCAGCACCTCGCCCTTGGCCAGGTCGAAACTGACCCCGCGCACCGCCTGCAGCAGGCCGTGGCGGACGTCGAGATTGTCGATGGAAAGCAGGCTCATGCGGGCGCCCCTCCAAGATAGGCCTTGACCACTTCCGCATCGCTCATGACAGTCTTCGGTTCGCCGTCGGCGATGATCCGGCCGGCATCCATGCAGATCAGCCGTTCCGCCACCTGCAGCAGGATATGGACGATATGCTCGATCCAGACGATGCCGATGCCGCGGCGGCGCAATTCCAGGATGGTTTCGACGAGTTCGCTCGCCTCGCCATCGGTCAGGCCGCCGCCGATCTCGTCGAGCAACAGCAGCCTCGGCTGCGTGGCGAGCGCACGGGCAAGCTCCAGGCGTTTGCGGTCGAGCAGGCCGAGCGTGTCGGCGGAACGGTTAGCCACGCCGAGCATGCCGCAGAGCGACAGCGAATCCACCACACGCTCATAGGCCTCGTCCCGGCTTGCCGCATTGCCGTGCGAGGCGGCGACGAAGACATTTTCGAAGGTGGTCATGCCGCCAAAGGGCTTGGGAATCTGATGCGTCCGCACGAGCCCGGAACGGCAGCGCTCCGCCGCCGTCCGGTTGGTGACGTCGGCGCCGTCGAAGACGACGGTTCCCGCACTCGGCGGGGAGGCGCCGGCGAGCACGCTGAGCAACGTCGTCTTGCCCGCGCCGTTCGGCCCGACGATGCCGACCGCCTCGCCGTCGCCCACGGAGAAATCCAGGTTCTCCAGCACGACAAGCGCGCCGAACCGCTTGTGGATCCCCTTGGCCGAGAGAAAAGCTTCCCCCGGCCGTCTTTGCGCTTCTTGCCTCTGCACTGCTGTTATCCGTTGTAGGCGGTCAGCTTGGCGCCGACCGGGACATTGGGATCGGTGGCGTTTTCGGTGACGACGTAGTCGAGCGCGAATTTCGAGCCCTCCGGCGCCTTCACCCACTGCGTACCGATGATCGGCCCGGGAGAAACATTGGCGACGGGACCGCTAGTGAAGTCGACCTTGCCGGCGATCGTCGTGGTTTTCAGCGTGGCGAGCGCCTTGGCGACCGCCTCCTTGCTCTTGACGTCGGTGCTCGCCTTCAGCGCATCGAAGCCGGCATCGAGCAGCGCCAGGCTGGCGCCGAGCTGCTGCGTCCACTGCTTGCCGCTGGCCGTTTCATAGCCGTCGGCAAGTTTGGTTCCGGAGACGCCGGTCAGCGTCGATTTGTAAGGGAAGGCCTTGTGCCAGTAGGCGGCGCTGCCGATGTTGAGGCCGAGATCGCCGAGCGCCTCGATGTCGGATGGAAAGAGGCCGGTTTTCGCGACCTGGCAGATCTTGATCTGCTGGGTCAGGCCCTGCTGTGCCGCCTGACGCCAGAAGGCGGCGAAATCGGGCGGGATCGGAAAGGAGTTGAAGATCTCCACACCCTCCTGCCGGAAGAGAGCGATCTGCGCCGAAAAATCGGTGGTTCCGGTTTCATAGGCGCCTGGGTCGACAATGGTGAAGCCCGCCTTGGCAAGTGCCGGAGCCAGATGGGCGCGGATCGCATTGCCGTCGGCATCGTTCGGATACATGACGCCGACCTTCTTGTTGGTCTCGATCAGGCTCCACTGCGAGACATAGGCCTTGTGGAACTCTTCGACGCCGAAGCCGAAATGATAGGTCCATTTGAAGGGCGAGGGCGCGCCGGGCTTGGCGCCGCGGCCGAAATACCAGGCTTCCCAGGGCATGACCGTGGAAAGGCAGGGAATGCCTGCCGCCTCGCAGGCATCGGCCACCGGATTGATGGTTTCGGGCGTCGAGACGGCGAGCATCAGGTCGATCGCCTCATTGTTGATCAGGTCTTTCGCCAGTTGCCCGGCGCGGGAGGGATCTGACTGGGTGTCCTGGTCGAGTATCTCCACCTTCCAGGTCTTGCCGCCCGCCTGCAGGCCGTTCGCCAGCGCCTTGCGCGCCAGTTCCAGCACATAGCCGTCGGTCTCGCCGAAGCCGCCGAGAGGGCCGGTGCGCGGGCTGATGAAGCCGACCTTCAGCGTACCGCCTTGGGCAAAAGCCGTGCGGCCGGAAAGCGCCAGCGCCGCACCGCCTGCGGCAGCCGATGCGATGAAAGAGCGGCGGGTGAGAGTTGCCGCGTTGAGTTTGCCGTTGCGGAAAATGCCGTTCATGAAATCGTTCCTCCTCCTGATGCGGGCCTCCCAGCCCGTTCCCTGTGTTCATCCCGATCTGAAGTCAGATCGGGTAGTGTCGTTTTCCCGATGCCATGGTGATCCATCTGAGCTCGGTGAATTCATCGATTGCGGCCTTGCCGCCGAAGCGGCCGTAGCCGCTTGATTTGACGCCCCCGAACGGCATTTGCGGCTCGTCGGAAACCGTGGCCTCGTTGATGTGGCAGATGCCGGATTCAAGCCGCATGGCAACAGCCATCGCCGCATTGATGTCGGCGCTGAAAACCGCCGCCGAGAGCCCGTATTCATTGTCGTTGGCAACCGTCACCGCCTCGTCGACGCTGCCGACCCGGACGATCGCCGCGACCGGCCCAAAACTTTCCTCGCGGTAGATGCGCATGGCAGGCGTCACGTGATCGATGACGGTCGCATCCATCAGCGTGCCGTTGGGCCGGCCGCCGCAGACGAGCGCCGCGCCCTTCTGCATGGCATCCTCAACGAGCGACTTCACGCGGCGCGCCGCTTCGGCGTTGATCAGCGTGCCGAGCGGCGTATTGCCGTCCCCGGGATGGCCCGCGACGAGGGTCTCGGCCTTCGCCCGGAATTTGCCGACGAAATTATCGGCGATCTCGTCCATCAGGATGATCCGCTCTGTGGACATGCAGATCTGGCCCTGGTTCATGAAGGCGCCGAAGGCGGCGGCACCCACTGCCTCGTCGATATCGGCGTCGGCAAGAACGATGAATGGTGCCTTGCCGCCGAGTTCGAGCAGGCAGCGCTTCAGATGCCGTGCCGCGCTTTCCGCGATGATCCTGCCGACACGGGTGGAGCCGGTGAAGTTGATGCGGCGCACAGCCGGATGGGCGATCAGGGCATCAACGACGGCGGCGGCATCGCTCGGCGCATTGGAGACGACGTTGACGACGCCGCGGGGAAAGCCGGCGTCGCGGAGGATGTCGCCGATCAGGCCGTGGGTCTTCGGGCAGAGTTCGGAGGCTTTCAGGATGACGGTGTTGCCACAGGCAAGCGGCATGGCGACGGCGCGGGTGCCGAGAATAATGGGCGCGTTCCAGGGCGCGATGCCGACGCAGACGCCGGCCGGCTGGCGCACCGCCATGGCAAGGTTTCCGGGAATGCCCGATGGAATGAGTTCACCCGAAATTTGCGTGGTCATCGCCGCCGCCTCGCGGAAAATATCGGCGCCGAGCCGGCAATTGATCGCCGCCCATTGCCTCGTGGCGCCGGTTTCGCCGGTCATGGCGGCAATCAGTTCCGGCGAACGGGCATCGAGAAGTTCGGCGGCGGCGTTGAGCAGTCTGCGCCGTTCGCCCGGGCCGGTCTGCGACCAATCGGGAAAGGCGGCAGCGGCGGCATTGGCAGCCCGCCTCATGTCGGCGACGGATCCTGCCGAAGCGATCGTCGCGACGTCGCCGGTCAGCGGATCGATGCGTTCGAAGGTGGCCCCCTCGGACGCATCCATCGCCTCGTTGTTGATCATCAGCTTTGCCGAAAACACGGTTTCACCCATTCGTCACATGCTGGCGCCAAGTGCTGACGCCTGCATTATTGCCACGGGAAAAGACGAGCGGACGCGACGGCCTAGAGGCCGCTTAAGCGTTCGTGCGTCTGATGAAATGCCTCCTCCCAAAGGCTGATGACGAGAAGGTTACGCCGATCGATGGCGGATGGAATGCGATTTATTGGGTTAATATTGTCATTATCTGGCGATTGCGGCACTATTTGACAGAAGCGGAGGAGCGGCTTTGGCCACGGACGGAGGCATTCATCACTATGCCAGGGGCGAGTGGCACGCGCCGTCGCTGTCGCATCGGCGCATCCGTCTGCAAAAAGGGCTCTATGCCGATTTCCATCATTTCCTGCTTCTCGGCGAAGGCGCCGCCGAGCTTCATTTCGAGAGCGGCGAAGATCGGCCGCTGCACGGGCCGCTGCTTGCCTTCCTACCGCCGCAGGCACGCTGCGATCTGTCGATTGCTGCCGGGAGTGCCGCCCATCTCATCGGCGCCTCGGCGCAGATCATGGTCGACGCGATCGGCGACAAGGTGGAATCCTACTCGCTGCGCCTCCTCATCGAGCAGCGCAAGCTGGTCGAGGCACGGGATCCCTTGCTGGTGGCCGAAATCGGTCCATTGATTTCGGGCTTCGTGCGGGAACTCGGCGATCCCTCCCGGGCCTCCTGGATGGTGGTCTCGGCCTATCTCAGGCTGATCCTGATGACGCTGTGGCGCGGCAGCGACGGCGAAAGAAGTGAGCCGCGTGGGCAGGGCGAAACTGGATCGATCCTGCAGCGCTATCGCCAGCTGGTCGAGGCCGGTTTCCGCCAGCACCGGCCGATCAGCGACTATGCCGCGGAATTGGGCGTCACCGCCGACCGGCTGCATTCGATCTGTCAAAGGACGCTCGGCCGCTCGCCGATCCAGCTTCTGCACGAGCGCGTGGTGCAGGAGGCAAAGCTGAGATTGGAGCGCTCGGCCCGCAACATCCAGGAAATCTCCGACAGCCTCGGCTTCCGCGACCCGACCTATTTCAGCCATTTCTTCAAGCGCAGGACCGGCCTTTCCCCTGCGGGCTACAGAGAGATCGCCCGCGCTTCCGCCGGCTCGGAAAACAGTATGCTCTCCTCGGGTTATGCGGACTGGCCTTAGGTCTGCGCGCATTGCTTCGCCGGAGTTGCCAAGGCTCCTGTTCTGCTCTGGCAAGCCGGCAAAGGGCGGAAGCGAGTTTCAGTCGCGCTTATATATCCGCTTCAGCGCAGCCAGCAGAGCATCCATTTCATCTTGCGAAAACAGGTCGATGAAACGCTGTTCGTGCGCATCGATCAGCTTGCGCGCCCGCGCGAGCATGGCGTGACCGGCCATCGTCAGATGCAGTTCCTGGCGGCGCCGGTCCGTAGCTGAAGGGCGGCGCTCGATGAGGTCGCGGCCTGCGAGCCGGTTGACGAGGGCCATCATGGTCGCGCGGTCGGTGCCGAGCGTATTGGCAAGGTCGATCTGTGATGCACCCGCATTGACTGCAAGCAGTTCCATCACCGCGAGCTGTTTTTGCGTCAGCCCCAGCTCCTCCATGGTTTCAGCGAAGTCGCGGTAGATCGCGACTTGCGCCATACGCAGATGAAAACCGAGGAGATTGCCAAGCCGGCCGACGTCGAGTGACGGGGTCGCCGGAACATCCTGGCTCTCAAAATCATCATGCGGTGGTTTTCCGGCCATTATTCATTCTCGCCCAGTCAAGGCGCCATAACCATCAAAATCAGCAGGTTAGTCAATATCCGCCCCGAAGATTTCCCAGAGCTTGTCGGAGTGGATGGATTTGCTGCGAGCAGCCTCTTGCATCCTCCTAAAAAGATATTAGTATGTGTTACATACAAAGTTGTCGGCCGCGGAGGAGCGGCTGGCATGGGAGGAAAAATGGCGCATTGCCTTTCCGGAAAGTCTTCGTCCGTCGAATGCGGACTGGTGGCGGATGACCCCATCCTTTACCGCGCCCGTGTCGCGCCGGATCGACAGGCCCTCTTCGAGATCGCGACCGGCCGGGAGCTTACCTATGCCGAGCTCGATATGCGGATCGCCCGATGCGCCGGTTTCCTCGATGATATGCTCGGAGCGCGCCGGGACGGGGCGCGGATCGCCATGCTGGCGCGCAACTCGATCGATTCGATCGTGCTGGCTTTTGCCTGCCAGCGCGTCGGCGCCGTTTATGTGCCGCTCAACTGGCGTCTCGGCGCCGCCGAACTGCTGCCGATCCTTGCCGATTGCGCGCCGGCGCTCCTGGTCTGCGACGAGGAGTTTTCGGCTGTTGCGGCGACCCTTGCCGATACCGATCCTGACATGGCGGTGATCTCGACGGCAGATGGCCCAGCCGGGCTTGCGGGCCGCATCGAGGCGAGCGCCTCCGCCGATCCGGTGTCCGGAGATGCCGATCGGGCGTGCGTCCTTCTCTACACCTCGGGCACGACAGGGCGGCCGAAGGGCGTCGTCATTACCGGCCGCAATGCTTTCTTTGCCGCCATCAATTTTTCCTTCGTCGGAGAGATCGGGCCGGCATCGGTCGCTTTGTGCGATCTGCCGTTCTTCCACACGATCGGGCTCATTGCCGTGGCTCGAACCACATTGATGCTGGGTGGTACGCTCGTCATCTGCGACCGCTTCACTCCGGCGCGCACGCTGGCCGTCTTGCGTGAGCGTGCCGTCACCCATTATTTCGCCGTGCCGCAGATCGCCCTCGCTCTGCGCAACGATCCCGCCTATAGCGCCGCGGCTCTCTCTGGCCTGCAGGCGCTCTTCGTCGGCGGCGCGCCGCTGACGCAGGCGCTGATCGAAAGCTATCTCGATGACGGCGTTGTACTGGTCAACGGTTACGGCATGAGCGAGGCCGGAACGGTGCTGCATGTGCCGATCGACCGGCGCGCGGTGCAGGACAATCTTGGCAGCGTCGGTCTTCCCGCACCATTGGTCGACATCCGCATTGTCGGCGAGGGTGGCCACGACGTTGGCCGCGGCGAGATCGGCGAACTCTGGCTGCGTGGACCGGCGGTGACGCCGGGCTACTGGAACAAGCCTGCGGAAACCGCCGCCGCCTTCACCGATGGCTGGTACCGTACCGGCGATCTCGGCCGGTGCGAAGCAAACGGCTTCTATCGCATCGTCGACCGGCTGAAGGATATGTATATCAGCGGCGGTGAGAATGTCTATCCGGCCGAAGTCGAGGCCGTACTCGCAAGCCATCCCGATATCCTCGACGTCGCGGTCGTCGGCTTTCCCGACAACAGGTGGGGAGAATGCGGCGTTGCCTATGTCGTGCTGCGGCCGGGTGCCGTGGTGACGGGCGAGGCGATTGCCGGCCATTGCGCGGCGAAGCTCGCCGCCTTCAAGCGCCCGGCGCACATCCTCTTCGTCGAAGCCGTTCCCCGCACCGCCTCCGGCAAGGTGCAGAAACATGTTCTGCGCCAGCTTCATGCCGACGAAACCCGTCAACGACAGGCCTGATGAAACGGCCCTCGGCAATCACGCCGAAACCAATGGAGTGACCTCATGACTGAAGACCAATCGCCGGTTCTGGTCGAGTTCGATAACGGCATCGCTTTCGTGACTCTCAACCGACCGGAAAAGCGCAATGCGATGAATCCGGCCTTGAATGCACGGATGCTGGAGGTGCTCGACGAGCTCGAGGGCGATGAGCGCTGCGGCGTGCTCGTCCTGCGCGGCGCCGGCGAGTCCTGGTCCGCCGGAATGGATCTCAAGGAATACTTTCGCGACAATGACGACAAGCCGCGCGATGCCACATTGAAGGCGCGGCGCCAGTCCGGCGGCTGGTGGGGTCGGCTGATGTATTTCGAAAAGCCGACGATCGCCATGGTCAATGGCTGGTGCTTCGGCGGCGCCTTCACACCGCTCGTTTCCTGCGACCTTGCCATCGCCGCCGAGGAGGCGAATTTCGGCCTTTCCGAGATCAATTGGGGCATCTTGCCGGGTGGCAATGTCACCCGTGCGGTGGCCGAGGTGATGCGCCATCGCGACGCCCTCTACTACATCATGACCGGCGAACTCTTCGGCGGGCGCAAGGCTGCCGAAATGGGTCTCGTCAACGAGGCCGTGCCGCTCGCCGAGCTCGAAAACCGGGTTCGCAAGATTTGCGCGAGCCTGCTCGAAAAGAACCCGGTGACGCTGAAGGCCGCCAAGGACACCTATAAGCGGGTGCGCAACCTGCCGTGGGATCTCGCCGACGATTACATCTACGCCAAGTTGGAGCAGATGTTGTTTCTCGACAAGACCAAAGGGCGCGATGAGGGGCTGAAGCAGTTCCTCGACGACAAGACCTATCAGCCGGGGCTCGGCGCCTACAAGCGCGGCTGAGGGCGCGGATTGATCTCGGGAGGGGGATAGAATGAAGATTCATGCCGCGGTGGCGCGTGCGCCGCATATGCCGTTTTCATTGGAAAGTCTCGATCTGGAGGAGCCGCGCGAGGGGGAAATCCTGGTTCGCGTCATAGCGACCGGCGTTTGCCATACCGATATCGTCATGCGGGACCAGCATCTGCTGGTGCCGCAGCCGGTCGTGCTCGGCCACGAGGGCGCCGGCATCGTCGAACGTGTCGGGCCGGGCGTTGCCAAGGTGGTCCCGGGCGATCACGTGGTTATGACCTTCAATTCCTGCGGTCATTGCCCGAGCTGCAACGATCATGAAGAAACCTACTGCCACGAGTTCTTCCCGCGCAACTTCTTCGGTGCGCGCGCCGACGGTTCGAGCGGGCTCTCATGCGAAGGAGAGCGTATTCATGGCAACATTTTCGGACAATCGTCCTTCGCAAGCCACGCGCTCTGCCATGAACGCAATATCGTGAAAGTGCCGAGAGATGCGGATCTGGCGCTGCTTGGCCCGCTCGCCTGCGGTATCCAGACCGGCGCCGGCGCGGTGATGAATGCCCTCAGCGTCAAGCCTGGAAAAATACTTGCAGTTTTCGGCATGGGCTCTGTTGGTCTGGCCGCCGTGATGGCGGCGCGGGTCGTCGGTGCGTCACGGATCATCGCCGTCGACGTCAACGAGACGCGGCTGGCGCTTGCAGCGGAACTCGGGGCGACCGACATCGTCAATGGCAAGGCGTGCGACGCGGCCGCCGCGATCATGGCGCTGACCGGTGCTGGCGTCGACTATTCGATCGATGCCTCCGGTGTGCCCGCCGTCATCGACCAGTGCGTGCGGGTGTTGGCGCCGCGCGGCACATGCGGCATCGTCGGGGCCTCGCCTCACGGTGCAACGTTGACGCTCGATCTCACCCATATCCTGTCCGGCGGACGCCGGGTGCGCGGCATCGTCGAGGGCGATTCCAATCCCGACGTGCTGATCCCCTTGTTGATCGACCTTCATCGCCAAGGGCGCTTCCCGTTCGACAGGCTCGTCAGCTTCTACGATTTCGCCGACATCAACCGCGCGGTGGAGGACTCGGAAAGAGGCGTTGTGCTGAAACCGGTCGTGCGCCAGCCGGCCGCCTGACATCGTTTTAAGGGAGGAACCAATGAACACCGTCACCCCAATCGCCACCGATAACAGTGCTGACGCCATGAAGGCGCTGCTTGCCCGGCAACGGGCGTCCTTCCTCAAGGAGGGGCCGCCTGATATCGGGACCCGCATTAATCGCATCGACCGTGTCGTCGCCCTTCTCGTCGATCATAAGGATGCCATTGCGGCGGCTCTCTCGGAGGATTTCGGAAGTCGCAGCGTCGAGGCGAGCCTGCTTCTCGACGTCTTCACCTGCGTCGGTTCGCTCAAATATGCCAAGGCTCATCTTGCAGAATGGCTGAGACCCGAGCAGCACGAGGCATTGTTCCCGGACGCTGTTGCCGAGGTAGTCTATCAGCCGAAGGGGGTGGTCGGCATCCTGAGCCCCTGGAATTTCCCGTATCAGCTCGCCCTTGCCCCGCTTGCGGGCATTCTCGCCGCCGGCAACCGAGCCATGATCAAGCCGTCGGAGGTGACGCCGGCTTCGGCCGCGCTGATGGCCGAACTCGTTGCCCGCTCCTTCGACGAAACGGAAATTGCGGTGGTGCAGGGCGGACCGGCGACCGGCACCGCTTTCACCTCGCTCGCCTTCGACCATCTGATCTTCACCGGCGGCACGGCGATTGCCCATCAGGTCATGCGGGCCGCGGCGGAAAACCTCACGCCTCTGACGCTCGAACTCGGCGGCAAGTCGCCCGTCATCGTCGGCCGTTCGGCCAATATCGCAGACGCGGCGCGCCGTGTCATGACCGTCAAGACGCTGAACGCCGGCCAGATCTGCCTGGCTCCGGATCATGTCTACGTGCCTGAGGAAAGCGTCGAAGCCTTTGTCGAACATGCGGTCGCGGCGGTCGGTGCGATGTATCCGACGCTGAAGGACAATCCTGATTACACTTCGATCGTCAATGCCCGTCATTATGACCGCGTGCAGGGCCTGGTCGACGACGCCAGGGCCAAGGGCGCCCGCGTCGTCGAAATCAATCCGGCAGGAGAGAACCTCTCCCAGCAACCGGCCCACCGCATGCCGCCGACCCTGATCCTCGAGCCCAGCGACGACATGCGCGCGCTGCAGGAGGAAATCTTCGGGCCGGTTCTGCCGGTTCTTCCCTATCGCGATGTCGCCGACGTTATCGATCGCATCAACGCCCGGCCGCGGCCGCTCGCCCTTTATTACTTCAGCCAGGATGGCGAAGAGGAGCGTCGTGTGCTTGACAATACGACCTCCGGCGGCGTGACCATAAACGATTGCATGAGCCATGTTACGGCTGAAGGCCTCCCGTTCGGTGGCGTCGGTCATTCCGGCATGGGCGCCTATCATGGCAAGTTCGGTTTCCTCGCCTTCTCGCATCCGCGCGCCGTCTACCACCAGAGCAAGATGGTTGAGGCGGAACATATGATGCGGCCACCCTTCGGCGAGGCGATGCGCCGCTTTCTGGCCGAAGCGATCCGCAAGTAAAGCGCTTCTCATCAAGCCAGCAGAAAGGAATGCCTTCGGCCTGACATGAGTATCCTTCTTCCTCCCGCAGATCGACCCTGGAATGCGTGCGGCGTTGCACCGACGGCCCGAAACATCGCAGTAGGCCTGGGCGATCGATTCAACAGCCGTCGCGGCCCCTACGGCCCAACAATCAGGTTGTGGCCGAGGCTGTTGCTAGCGGCCTTTGCACTTAGTGCGCGGTGTAGGCTCCATCGACCGCATGGTAGCTACCTGTGATGAAACTCGCCTGCTCGGAGAGAAGGAAGCAGACGAGGGCTGCAACCTCCTCGGGTTTGCCGCGCCGACCCATCGGTTGGAGGGACTCGATTTTTTTCTGCATCGGAAGTTCCTGTTGTTCTGTCAGCAACGGCGTTTCGATCCAGCCCGGCCCGACAACGTTCAGGCGGATTCCAAACCTGGCATATTCAAGGGCTGCGGCTTTTGTCAGTCCGAGTACGCCGTGTTTGGCGGCTGTGTAAGCTGATGTTAACGGTAAGCCAACAGCGCCTAAAATGGATGAAACATTGACAATTGCTCCGCCGCCGCGCGCCATCATCGCTGCGATCTCGCTTTTCATGCAGTAAAAGACCCCATCGAGATTGACCTTGATCACCCGATGCCACTCCTCGATCGGATAGTCTCTCGTCGCTTTGTGGGGGCCGCGAATTCCCGCGTTGTTGACGGCCAGATCGATCCCGCCGCCTTCCGCTTCAGCGAAGGCCATCAATTGCTCCACCGAAAGGGGATCGGTGACGTCGGCAAAGAAGGGGAAGGCGATGCCACCTTCCAAGCGAACCTCTTGTGCAACGCGGCTTGCCCCAGCCAGGTTGATATCGGCGATCACCACGGCCACACCTTCGCTGCCAAGCTGTCGGCAGATTGCGGCCCCTATTCCTGAAGCTCCGCCGGTCACAACCGCAATCTTTCCCTGAAGGCCAAGTTTCATCTGCTGGTCCTTGTCACCGCGACGTGAGGCTCATCGCACTTCATTGAGAAGATAACAACACATCGCAAGCGAATAACCTATAATTCTCAAAATGCTGTTACAGGACCATCACTTGGCATGGCCACTGTATTCTGCAATGATAGCTTGCGGAGAGAGAATAAGAAGGCAGCAGGTGGAAATGGGGATAGACCACATTACGCGCCGGGCAATCATCTTGGGTGGACTGGCAACTATAGTTTCTGGATGTGGCGCTCCGGAAGATTGGACGATAAGGTCAGTCTTCGCTGGTAATCCCGATCAAGATCCGCGCTATCGCAAACAGGAGGTAGCTTACTACGGGTGGGAAGCGCCAGGTACTGTCATAGTTAACACCAGGGAACGATTTCTCTACTACGTAGAGTCCGGCGGACGGGCGACACGCTATGGTATTGCTGTCGGTCAGGAAGGTTTAAGCTTCAAGGGCGAAGCAATCATTGGGCGGAAAGCGGAGTGGCCATCTTGGAGGCCGACCGAGGACATGATGCGGCGCAAGCCGCGACTGGCACAATATGCCAACGGCGTTCCCGGTGGACCGCTTAATCCGCTTGGCGCTGCGGCGCTATATCTTTATCAGGGCGGGCAAGACACCTTGTTCCGCGTGCACGGGACGAACGAGCCCTGGTCGATCGGTCAGGCTGTTTCAAATGGTTGCATACGGATGACCAACGCAAACATCGTTGATCTCTTCAATCGCGTCCCGGTGGGTACTCGGGTAGTGGTAATTTGACGACGTTAACCATCTGAACTGAAGGGTTGGCTATTCGCATTTCAAGCTGCTAATGTAGCGAAGTTGCAGATTGTGTTCTTTATGCACTAGTCAGGAACCGGTTTGCCGCTAAACTTTGATTCGTTTTGTTGATAGCCACTCCAGACTAGCAGAGGACTTCTTGATGAGCAGAATCGTAGTCGTGATCTTTGCAGTGCTTGCTGTTGCCAATCTGAGTGCCTGCGGGACCATTGGCAAGGGAAAAGGTAAGGCGCCGCCGCCCGCTGCGGCTGTCTATAAGTAAATGCGATTTAAGTAGGGGAGGGCTGACATAGTCCTTCCCTCCTTTAAATCCGTCAGGCTTGCTCGTCGGTTTTCGATGCTCGACGTTCAAGAGTGGTCGGTAATTTCCGGCCTGCGTGGCAGGGCAAGCAAATGGAGCGTATTGATGCTCTTTGGAAATGGTCGCTCGTGGCTGGCGATTCTGATGGTAGGTGTGCTGGTCTCTTGCCAAGGAACAGATAAGCCTCAACAACCGCGCTTTACATCCGTCAGTAAGAACGCTGCCGCAACAACCGGTAGGGTTGTAGGGAATCAGTATTTCATCGAATTTCGCTCGAGATATGCGTTGAGTTACGGCCACACTTATGTGGTTTTCGGCAAGTTGGACCAGAGCGGCAACATGATCAATCCAGAGGTGGCAGGACTTGCCCCGGCTTCTCACAGTCCGGCCGACTATGTGCTTGGCCATTTCGTGCCCGTCCCGGCTTCGACCGGGTGGACCGATGGGGATCTTGAAGAGCAATATCGATCTGCAAGTTGGCGTGTGCTGCTCAGCCCGGTGGAATACAGCAATGTTGTCGCCTACATTCGCAAGCTACAGGCTACGTCCAAAACCTGGGAGGCGACCGTCAATAATTGCAACGCCTGGACCGGGCAAATCGCTCGCCACATGGGATACAAAACTCCCGGCATTTGGCTCAGACCACAACAATACATTACTCAGCTTAGAGAAATGAATACGGGCTGAGCGCGTCGGCGTCTTGCCTAGGTCGCCTGCGCTGGGTAAGCTTGCGTTCTGTTTGCTCGTTGGCGTATGGGCGATTGGGCTGTTTGCCCGACACGTTTTCTGCGATCAGCGGCCCGCAACGTAGTGGGTGATCCCTGTGAGCCTTTCGCTGATTACGCTTGGTAAGACGATTTGGGTACTGGGAATCATCGCTTGGTACTTCGTCCGCCGGCCGGCCGCGAGGCGCGCCAAGCGCAATGCGATAGTCAACAATAGACGGTCCGCGCGGGACAGCTTTGGTCTTGTCGCCGCTATCATCGGTCTCGCAGTCATTCCAGGCATATATGTCTTTTCGGGATTTCCAGCTCACTTTGACTATCCATTGGCCGGCTGGGTCCTTGCGCTGGGCACAATCGTCTACGCCGCGGGGATATGGATTTTCCGCCGAACGCATAAGGAACTTGGCAGAAACTGGTCGATTTCGCTGGAGATCCGCGAGGAGCACAAGCTGATATCGACTGGCCCATACAGCGTCATACGCCACCCGATGTACACGTCATTCCTGCTGATGGCGCTCGGCCAAGCATGCTTGCTGGCAAATTGGTTTGTCGGAATGGCGGGACTGATCGGTTTCGCATTCCTGTTCTTCCTGAGAGTGCATAGAGAAGAGAAGATGATGATCGAATTCTTCGGCCCGCAGTATCGCGATTACATGGACAGGACCAAGCGCATCATCCCCTATCTCTATTGAGTGAACTTCATGCGGGGCAAACCGATCAAGCTTTCGGCAGCTAGGCGTCTTGTCGGAGACCTGATGCGATTCTCGATTCGCGTGCCGAGGGTGACCGTACAGCGGCAAATGAACCTTGCTCCATTGGTGGCAGCACGGCGAGCTCGGCCGGAGCGTCCCTCATGGACGGCGCTCTTCATAAAAGGTTATGGGCTTCTTGCCCTTGAAGTTCCCGAATTCCGCCGCGCCTATGTGAAGCTCCCACGGCCTCAGTTCTACGAATATCCCGAAAGTGTGGCGTCGGTGGCCCATGAGCGCGAATACGAGGGTGAGCGTATCGTCCTTTTGTGTCCCATCCGGCGCCCCGAACGCAAGTCCATCGCCGAACTCGATGCACTGATCCGGGACGCACGTACACGACCAGTCACGGAGATCAAGCAATTCCGCCGCAGTCTGAAATTCGCTCGGCTTCCGGCGCCGCTTCGCTGGTTTATTATGTGGATCGGGCTCAATCTCGGTCGGCAGCGGCCGCGCTTTTTCGGCACTTTTCAGTTTTCGGTCTATTCAGGGCTGGGAGCGGAATCATTAAATCCCCTGACGCCGTTGACCACTTTACTCAATTATGGGCCGATCAGCGAGGACGCAACCGTCACAGTCCGCATCCTTTACGATCACCGGGTCATGGATGGCGCGATCGTCGCACGAGCTTTGCAACGCTTCGAGGCGATCCTCAATGGGGAGATCGCTAACGAGGTAAGCGCACCTGCTCAAGACGCGGATGTGTCAACGAATCCTCGCGGGAATAACAATGAAAGTGGATAAAAATCCTCAACCAAGCGTCGTTGTCACTGGCGCGTCGCGAGGTATAGGTCGCGCGATAGCGAAGATCGCAGCAGGCGAGAGCGCCACCGTTGTTCTTCTTGCCCGCTCAGGCGAAGGATTGGCGGCGGCAGCGGCGGACGTACGAGCAGCCGGCGGTAACGCTGTGACACTCGAGCTGGACCTTGCCGCACCTGGGGCATCCCAGCGGCTGGAAATGTTTCTTGACGAGAGCGGTTTGTTTTGTGATGTGCTCGTCAATAACGCTGGCTACGGCATACGTGGCGCAGCGACGATCATCCCGAGATCCGACCAGTTGGGCATCGTGGATCTCAATATTCGCGCATTGACAGAACTGACACTGCGATTTCTGCCTGCGATGGCGGCGAGAGGAAGGGGCGGAGTGATCAACCTCGGGTCTGTCGCCGGCTATTTGCCGGGCCCAAACATGGCGCTTTATTATGCCAGCAAGAGCTTCGTGCGTTCCTTTTCAACATCGCTGAATGAAGAGCTTCGCGGAACGGGCGTCACCGTGACTTGCGTTACCCCAGGCCCTGTGGCGACTGAGTTTCTCCGTAGCTCAGGTGCAGGCCGCGCCGCCTTGTTCAAGATTTTGCCTAAGGTCAGCGCGGAATACGTCGCGGAAAAGGCCTGGCACGGATTTAAGGCCGGCCGCGGGTTCGTAGTTCCCGGGTTTTCGGCGAAGATAACAATAGCAATTGCCACATTTTTGCCTAAGACCATTCTGTTGCCGCTGATCGGTCGGCTGCAACGGCGTACCAGCGACCTTTGCCCCTGCGGCTCTGGCAAGACTTTCAGACAGTGTCGCGCGTCGGGACATCAGGCAAAGCGCAACGTTGCAGAGTAACTTTCTGCGGTAATATCGCGAAGCGAGTTGGTGTATAGGTCGCTGAAAGAACTGACTTCTGTGTTTGAGGAGGAGTCGCCCAGACCGCGGTTTCCTCGCCTTCTCGCATCCGCGCGCCGTTTATCACCGGAGTAAGATGGTGGAGGCGAAGCATATGATGCGGCCGCCCTTCGGCGATGCGATGCGCGGCTTTCTTGCCCAGGCGATCTGCAAGCAAAGTGCGCCTCATCAAGCCTGGCGTCCGATCGCCAGTGCGAAAGGACGGCCTTAGACCTAAGGCGCGTCCTTCTGCATCCAACAGCAGATGTGGCGCTAAAGGCTATTTGCGAGAAGGCAGAATTCTTCGACTGAAAGGGTCTCCGCCCGTCGCGCCGGATCGATTCCCGCCTTGATGAGCAGGCTTTCGCCGCCGAGTGGCTTCAGGCTCTGGCGCAGCATCTTGCGGCGCTGGCCGAAGGCGGCCTGCGTTACTTTTTCCAGATTGGCGACAGCGCAGGGGATGGGGTTCGCCCTGGGAACAAGATGCACCACTGTCGAAGTTACCTTCGGCGGCGGCGTGAAGGCTTGCGGCGGTACGTCGAAGGCCATGCGTGCCTCCGTTCGCCAGCCACAAAGCACGCCGAGACGGCCGTAATGGTCGTCGTCCTCGCCGGCGACGATCCGCGCGCCGACTTCCTTCTGAAACATCAGCGTCAGCGACTGCCAGAATGGCGGCCAGGCCCTCGGCAGCAGCCAGTTGACCAGCAGTTGCGTCCCGACATTATAAGGTAGGTTGGCGATGATCTTGACGGGGCCTTCCGGCGCCAATGATTCGAAATCCGTCTTCAGCGCATCGCCTTCGATGACGTCCAGGCGGCCGGGATAGCGATCGGCGATCTCGGCAAGCGCCGGCAGGCAGCGCGCGTCCCGCTCGATGGCAATGACCTTCTTGGCGCCGAGCGCCAGAATCGCGCGGGTCAGCCCGCCGGGACCGGGGCCGACCTCGAAAACGGTGGTCTCTTCGAGCGCGCCTGCCGTGCGGGCGACCTTCTGCGTAAGGTTGAGGTCGAGCAGGAAGTTCTGCCCGAGCGCCTTGCGCGCATCGAGGCCGTGACGCTGAATGACGTCGCGAAGCGGCGGCAGGCCATCGAGTGCTGCCATCAGCGGCGGCCTTCGGCGGTGCGGCCGAGCTGGGCGGCAAGCTTCAGTGCCGCAACCAAGCTCTGCTCACGCGCCAGTCCCTTGCCGGCGATGCCGAAAGCGGTGCCGTGATCCGGCGAGGTTCGCACGAAGGGAAGTCCGAGCGTGACGTTGACGCTGTCATCGAAACCGAGGGCCTTGGCGGGGATCAGCGCCTGATCGTGATACATGCAGATGGCGACATCATATCGCGCCCGCGCCTCGTCATGGAACATCGTATCGGCGGGCAGGGGGCCGATCGCATCGATACCCTCGTCACGCAGCTGCTCGATCGACGGGCGGATGATGTCCTCATCCTCCGAGCCGATCGCTCCGCCTTCACCGGCATGCGGGTTGAGGCCGGCGACGGCAAGCCGCGGCGCGTCGATTCCGAAACGCTGCCTGAGATCCACATCGGCAATCCGGCAGGTTTCGATGATCAGTTCGCCGGTCAGTGCTTGCGGCACATCGCGGACAGGAATGTGGATGGTAACGGGAATGGCCCTGACTTTCGGTCCCGACAACATCATGACCGGCGTCACCGGACTGCCGGTCGCCCTGGCGGCAAGATCGGCGAGAAATTCGGTATGGCCGGGAAACCGGAAACCCGCCTCGTAGAGCACGGCCTTGGCGATCGGATTGGTGACGACTGCGAGTGCCTCGCCGCCGATGACAAGCGAGACTGCTTTCTCGATCGCCGCGATCGTGCCCTTCGCCGTTGCCGCATGCGGCTCGCCGGGCACCACCTCAATGCCGGCCGGGACGCTCATGACGGGCAGCGCATCGGCAAATATGCCGGTGGCCTCGCCCGCCGTGTCGATCTCACGAATGGAAACCGCCAGATTGAGCTGGCGGGCCCGCAGAGCCAAGACATCCGGATCGCCGATAAGGAAAAAAGGCGGAAGCCCGATTTCACGCCGCCGGAGCCAAGCCATCAGGGTGATATCCGGTCCGATGCCGGCGGGATCGCCCTGGCTCAGCGCAAGCGGTCGTGAAAAGGGTATCGCCATCGTCGGTCAGCGATAGGCGATCTGCGCCTTCTTGCGCAGTTCGTCCAGGTATTTCTTGCTGTTTTCGTTTTCCGGCGGGCCATTCTTGCCGGCCTTGGACTTGTCGAGGTCCTCCTGGCGGAAGACCATTTCGGCGGCCTGGTCGTCGGAGACCTGGCGCTGGCTGCAGATCGCCAGATATTCGACGCCCTTCTCGGTGACGCGGGTGCCTGTGGTGTTGCCCTTGGCCTGCTCGACCAGAGGTTTCCAGTCCGGCGGGATCTCGGGAGCGAGCATGCGGCCGAGGTCACGCACGGAAACATCGCGCATTGTCGCGGCAAAGGTCTTTGCCTGATCACAGCCAGGAAATTTTGAGCGCGATGCCTCGGCCTCGCCCTTGCGCTTGCCGGTGACGGCGCCGCGCTTGGCCTCGGGAATGACGAAGATGATCTGCTGCAGCATATATTCCGTTGTTACCGGCTTTTGCTTGTTGTTCTGCATCATGCGCGAGACGAGATCATAGTTCGACAGCCGCGAGGTCGAGCCGTAGCGCGCATTGACGACGCGCGGCCAGCTCATCTGCACGGCGATGAAGCCTTTGAAATGGTCGACGCCGACGCCGGCGCGATCGAGAATCTGCGACATCTGTTCCACGGAAAGTTTGTTGCCGGCCGAAAAGCGCGCGAAAGACGCATCGACGTCTTGCTGCGAAACCGACATATGGACGCGGGCGACCTCCTGGCGCTTGAGCGTCTCGTCGATCAATTGCTCCGTGGCGGTCTTGGCGTCGGCCTTGGTATGCTGCAGGCGCAGGAAGGCCTGACGCTTGGCGACATCGCCGCTGGTGATGGCTGTGCCGTTCACCACGGCCTGGACTCCGCTTGCTGCAAGCGCCGGGCCAGCAAGGCCCGTCAGCAAGGCAATCGCTGCGCCGGCGAGAAAGGCGGTTATGGCTTTTTTTGCGTCAATCATCTGTTGACCTCCCAATTGCGCCGCGAGAGGTTGATCGCGGCGTCCTTACCACAGTGCGAGACACGCGGAAATCGCTTCCGTGGCGGCGCGAAACTCCTATGCCTCTGATATCGACTGGCGGCAATGTCCTGCACAGGCTTACGGCGAAAGAATGACTTGAGGCCATGATTACGCCGTCCGCCCGCTAGTTGGAGAGAGTGTCGGAGCCGATCTTGATGTCGCCGAGCGTGCGGAACGTCAGCCGCGCGCCAATCGTCCAGTCGCTTGCCGACTCGTCGTCGGAATCCCTGCTATCCGTATAGGCGATCGTGAAGATCGTGCATTCGTCCTCATAGGAAAGGCCGAGCGTCCGGCGGCTGATCACATCGTTGTTCAGATCCCACGCGATGCCGCCGAAGATCGACCAATAGTCCTTGAACTTGACTCTGCTGCTGGTCTGGATCTCGTCGTTGTCCTCGGCGAAGCCATAGGCCGGCTGGGCGCTGAGATGCGTGTAGGTCACCTGCGTCTGGAAGGTGTCGTTCTGGTAGCCTGTCGTCAGGTCGCCACGGCGAAACTCGAAATCCTTCTCGTCGAGCCGGTAGGAGGCCGCAACGGAAACACCATAGGGTGTTTCGACGCCGCCGAGGCCGACATAGTCGGAGCGATCGGTTTCGAGGCCCGAATCCGCGCCGACATTGACGAGGTCATCGGTCGCGAACGAATTCTGGCCGGCAATCTGATAAGACTGGCCAAAAATGCCGTGCAGCTTGTAACCGCTGTCAAACGTCCCGGTATATTGGAAGCCGACATTGGCGCGAGTGCCGCCCTCGACGCGGTCGTAACCTGAGAATTTATCGCGGTCGAAGAGCGAGGTGGCATCGAAAACGAAACTTTGTGCATCCTCGTTCGGCAGCCGGCCGGCGAGCTGCTCGTCGGGGCGTGCATAGATTTGGACGATCGGCTCCAGAATATGCGTGCTGTTATCAGTCGTCATCAGGATCGGATACCGCATCTCCAGCCCGGCGGTGAGCATCGAGCGGGTGGCGGATTCGTCGTCAAGATAATTGCCGGCGTAACCGGTCGGGTCGTTCATGTTCAGCGCGAAAGCGTCGCCGCGCGCGGCCAGAAGCGGCGTGATCACCAGACCGGTCGGCGTGACATAGGTGCGTTTCCATTGAAGTTCGGCGGTCAGGCGCGAAGTCTGGCCCTTCAGGCCGCGGAAGCGGTCGAATCCGTCGACAGTATAGAAGTCGTCGTGTGTGCGCGAAATATTCGTCAAATTGACGTCCGCAGAAAGTTCGCCGCCTGCAAGCGGCTGAGGCGCGACATAGTGATAATCAAGCGCGGGATAGACGATGGCCTGCTGTTTTTCGGCCGTGTTCGTCCGGTCGGCATCCTGGACGTCGAAATAAAACGCCCGCATGTCGAAATAATTCCGTTTCCCGAGCCCCGTCAGGTAGATCTGGTTCGTGCGATCCGTGCCGCTCAAGCCGCGCAGTTTGTAGGTCTTCGAGAAATTATTGTCGCTCTGCACCATGACGTCCCAGCCGAACGTCCAGCGCGGATTGATGCGGAATTCCGCCTTTGACGCCACCATGGCGCGCTGCTCGGCTTCGGCATCGCTGGTGCCCGAGCTGAAATTGCCCGGCTTTGCCTGGTTGATGCCGGCGACGCGCAGGATATGCGTGCCGTTCTCGAAGCGCTGACGGAATTCGCCTTCGACGAGGAAGCCCTGGGCCGTGTAGCCGGTCGCCGTGACCGTCGCATCCATGCTCGGCGAGATCACATAATAATAAGGAATGGAAAGACCGAAGCCGAGGTTCTGCGACAGGCTCATCGTCGGGAACAGGAAGCCGGACTTACGCTTCACCGTATTGTCGGGAACCTCGATGAACGGCACGAAGGCAATCGGGTAGCCGAGCAGCTCGAAACGCGCCCGCTCCAGACGGATCGTATGGGTCTCGCCGTTCTGGATCACGCGCTTTGCCTTGACCTGCCAGAACGGTGCGCGCTTCGGATCTTCGGCGCAGGGAAGGCAGGCGGTATAGACGCCCTTGTTAAGAATCATCTTCGTGCCGCCGACCCGCTCGCCGCTTTCGGCGACGATACGCGTATTGTCGGCGGTTTCGATGCGCAGCGAGTTCAGGAACCCGTCGGCGAAATTGTCGGTCACGTCTAGGTTGTCGGCATAGATGCGGTTGCCGTCCGGACTGACGAGTTCGACATTGCCGAGCGCCATCATCCGGCCAGTCTTCTGGTTGTACTCGACCTTCTGTGCGACCATTTTATAGCCGCCATAGTTGATCTGCACGCCGCCGATCGCCGACACGAGTTCGGCGTCACGGTTATAGACGAGTTCATTGGCCGAAAGCAGAAGCTTGGCCCCTTCGGGAATCTTATTCTCGATATTTTGTTCAGGCGTGCTGGCCTGGCCATAGGAGGCCGGGGCACTGCCGAAATAGGAACATAGAGCCGCACCGACAAGCAGGGCAACCAACTGTTTACTAAAGTACTTGCGGTCGCCTACCGCCACTAGCCGTCCTCCTGATGAAGCAAAATAGTCGCGCCCAAGGCCAACGCGACGACGACCGGTATCCACGTCGCCACGAAGGGAGGCACGACTCCACTGCTTCCGAATGCTTTAACAAGCACGGTGATGACATAAAGCATGAAGCCTGACAGGATTCCACCCAGAATCACGGAGCGGGATTGGTTGAACCGGCTAAATTTTAGGGACACTGTTGCAGCAATGAGAGTCATGGCCACCAGCAGCAATGGCTGAGACAACAGAGAGTTGAATTGCGTCTCCAATGCCTTGGTCGAGATGCCGAAGGACTTTGCCGCTGCAATGCGATTGGAAAGGTCAAAGAAACCAATTGTTTCCGGCGCTGTCAGCCGCTCCTGAACGAAATCCTGTTTCAGATTGGTGCGAAGTTGGACCGAAGCTTTGCGCAGCGGGATTTCGCCAGGCTTGCGCTCGACGACGCCGTTAAGCTGCCAGTAACCATCTTCCAACTTTGCCGTGGCGGCATCCTGTCTCAGAATGACTCGGCCGCTTGAATCGAAATGGATCAATACGGCGTCGACCAGCTTGGTTCCGTTCTCCTGGACCGTCTGGGCGCCAATGATGACATCGTCGCGGCCGCTGATCTGGCGCAGCCATGGGATCTGCGGCGCCTTGCGCAGAACTGCGTTTTCGCCACGCCAGTCGGACTCGACCAGCAGCGCCTGGCGCTGTCCCCAGGCGGCAAGCGGGTTGAGCGCCGTCATCGTCAGCACGCCGAGCGCAATTGAGCCGGCGATGAAGGGAAACATGAATTGCCAGACAGAGATGCCTGCCGCACGCGTGACCACGAGCTCATATTTCCGATTGAGCCCGATCAGCACCGTCATGCCGACGAAGAGGGCGACGAAGGGGATTGTCTGCTGCAGGATGAGCGGCAGGCGCACGGCGGTCATCACGATGCCGCCGCCGATCGTGTAGCCAGGCAGGCCGGACATGCGTCCCGCCGTCTCGCTGAAATCAAGGAGGAAGGCGATCGCCGACACGCCGATCAGAAACCAGCAGGTCGTCGCCAGGTAACGGCGAAAGAAATAACGCGACAATGTCCCGAACATCATTGGGCCGTGCCCCCGCCGGACCTGCTGGTCGCGGTAAGCAGTCTTTCTTGCATCCGTCTCCAGGAAGCCGATATCCGGTCCCAGACGAACGAAGGCATGACCAGCCGCTTGTGTAGGCCGAGGAAGATGATCGAGACGAGGCTGCTGACGATCGGAATGGCGTAGAGAACTGCGATATATTCCGGATCGGTGTCGATTTGGTTCGCGGCGTAGAAGGCAGCCCATCGTAGCGCAAAAGCATAGCCGAGCGCGCTCACCATTGGATGCAGCCGCGCTTCCCGGTGCGAGCGCGCATCGCCGGCGATCGCCAGTGAGAACAATGCAAAGACGACGGGCAGGATCCAGTCCGTCAGCCGTCGATGCAGTTCGGCGCGGTAGCTCTGCGGGCGGATCGTATAGTCCTTGTCGTTCGGATCCGGATTGAACAGGAACCACAGGTCACGGTCGCTGGCTTTCAGCGTCGCCTGCCCGCGGCTCTCCGTCATGTCGGAGAGGTCGAAAGAATAGGAATCGAAATTGATGACCGAGACGTTGCCGTCGGGCGTTTTGCGATGCACCTCGCCGTCGTGCATGATCAGCGTCGTGCCGGTATCGTCGACAGCGCCTTCCTTGGCGTAATAGATGAGCTCGTAGGCCGGGTCCCGCTCGTCGGCGACGAACAGGCCCTTCAGCATGCGCCCGGCCAGGCGCTGCGAGATCTGCACATAGAGACCCTCGTCGAGCTTGCGGAAGGTCTTTTCCTCGATGACCGAGGAGAGGAGATCGGCGTAGGTTTCGGCGATCATCTGACGCGCCACGGTCTTTGCCCGTGGCTCGACGATATTGTCGACGAAGAAGGAAAAGACGCTGATGATGGCGGCAAGCAGCAGGATCGGCCGGACCAGAATGCTGCGCCGTGCGCCGGCTGCGTCGATGACGGTTAGCTCGGAATCGTTGTTCATCGTCGTCAGCGTCTGGGTGATGGCGATGACGAGGGCGAAGGGCAGCACCACGGGAATGATCGACGGCAGGATCATCGTCGCGAGCTTGGCGAACGAGCCGATCGACTGGCCGCTGTCGGTGACGAGGTTAATGCGCTGCAAAACCTGTGTCGTCCAGATGATCGCCAGCACGGGCAGGAGCGCCACGAGAAACATCTGGCCGACGCGCCGCAATATGTATGTCTCGAGTAGTTTCATGCCGGCCCTTGAAAGCACCTGCACGCCCAAACGGCTTGCAGGAGAATCCCTCTACGCTCTTTGTCGCGCTTTTGCGACAAGCAGGTGTCAAAAATTCATTCAAATTTCAGAATTTTTTTGGTCCTGTTGCGACTCAGTTAACGCCAGCAGCGCCGCGAAGACGACAAGCGAGGAGAGCCATCCGAGCGTCACGTCGGAAAGATAATGCGCGCCGAAGGATAGCCGCAAGGCTGGCGTCAGGATCGAGATCGCGGCGACGGGCGGAACCAGCGCGTAACGCATCGATTTCGGCACGAAGAGCAGAAGGCAGAACAGCCATCCAGCGCTCGCCGCCTCGCCGGAGACGAAGGAGCAGTTCGACACGCATTTGCCGGCAAGCGAGCCTGCCTCGACAAAATGCAGGCTCCCGCCGAAAATATCCGTCTGCACCGGCCGCGGCCGACCCCAATGTTCCTTCAGGATAACATTGACGAGCAGCACCGGCCCGATCAGCATCGTTCCGAGTGCGACTTTGAGCTTGCGCGCCCGCTCGGCGTTGAAGGTCGCGCCGTGCTGCTGGTAACATTCGATCAATTTCCACGCCATGACGATCGCCACGACGTAGGGCAGGCGGAAGAAGATGGTTCGCAGCAGGTCGAAATTCCCCGAGTCGCGATAAGGAAAGCCGCCGCAGATGCTCCCGGCAGCGGCAGTCGCGTCACAATCTGCGCCCACGAAAAAAAGCTGGGAAAAATAAATGTCTATTCCAGGGAAGGCGCGAAAGATGGCAAGCAGCGCCCACCACGCCCAGAACAGAAGCAGGAATGCACCGAAAGTCGTTTTCGGCAGGCGGATCACCGGTCTCCGCCATCGATTTTTCGAAAAAACTGTCAACGCGAATATCTGCAAAACTGACGAAAACATGAGGGCCTGGACAGCCGCGGGCGACCATAACAATAGTCGCGAGCCATTGACAGACCCGCCAAACGCGAAATTATCCGCCTGGGACGGATTTCAAGAATCCCAGCGGAGAAGACATGTCAGTAAAGTTCGAAATTTCATTCTCGAAGTCGGCAAAGCTCAATGGCGGGCTGGCGATCCTGTTGAAGACTGCCGAGGCCGGCAGCGCCGCAGGCGCCGAAACGGCTGATCCGGCAGGCGTGATCGCCAAGGCTGCGAAGATCGCCCGATTCTCCGCGAAATCCACGGCTGCGCTCGATATTGTGGCCCCGGAAGGCGCACCCGTCGATCGCATCGTCGTCATCGGGCTTGGCAAGGCCGGCGAACTCGCCGCCCATGACTGGCTGAAGGCCGGCGGTGCTGCGGCATCGAAAATCAAGAATACTGACAAGGCCGCCATCTTCATCGACGTGCCCGGCCTTGAGACGAACGCACGCGCCGCCGCCGATTTCGCGCTTGGCATGCTGCTGCGCGCCTATAGCTTCGATGCCTACAAGACAAAGAAGAACGACGACGAGGAGAAGCCGGCAAAATCGGTCAGGGTGACGATCATCACCACCGATGCGGCCGGCGCCAAAAAGGCGTTTTCCGATTCCGAAGCGATCGCCGGCGGCGTCAATCTCGCCCGTGACCTTGTCAATGAACCGCCGAACGCGCTTGGACCTGTCGAATTCGCCGCCAGGGCGAAGGAGCTGGAAAAGCTCGGCGTCGAGGTGGAAATCCTGACCGAGAAGGAAATGCGCCGTCTCGGCATGGGCGCGCTGCTCGGCGTCGCTCAGGGCTCCGTGCGCCCGCCGCGTCTGGCGGTCATGCAGTGGAAGGGTGGCAAGAGCAAGGACCGTCCCGTCGCCTTCGTCGGCAAGGGCGTCGTCTTCGATACCGGCGGCATTTCGATCAAGCCGGCCGCCGGCATGGAGGACATGAAGGGCGATATGGGCGGTGCCGCAGCCGTGACCGGCCTGATGCACGTGCTCGCTTCCCGCAAGGCGGCCGTCAACGCCGTCGGCATCATCGGCCTGGTCGAGAATATGCCCGATGGCAACGCCCAGCGTCCGGGCGACATCGTCACCTCAATGTCCGGCCAGACAATCGAGGTGATCAACACCGATGCCGAAGGCCGCCTCGTCCTTTGCGATGCGCTCTGGTATTGCAATGATCGCTTCAAGCCGCAGTTCATGATCAATCTGGCCACCTTGACCGGCGCAATCGTCGTGGCGCTTGGCAACGTGCATGCCGGCCTGTTCTCCAATGACGACCAGCTTTCCGCCCAGCTGACGGCGGCCGGCCTTTCCACAAACGAGAAACTCTGGCGCATGCCGCTCGGCAAGGATTATGACAAGCTGATCGACAGCAAATTCGCCGACATGAAGAACACCGGCGGCCGTCAGGCCGGCTCGATCACCGCGGCGCATTTCCTCAAACGCTTCGTGCAGGACACGCCCTGGGCGCACCTCGACATTGCCGGCACGGCGATGGGTTCGCCGCAGGATGAGATCAACCAGTCCTGGGGTTCCGGTTTCGGGGTGCGCCTGCTCGACGAGCTCGTTCGCGCCCATCATGAATCCCGATGACCGACATTCTCTTTTATCATCTGACCGAAACCAGGCTGGAAGACGCGCTTCCGCCGCTCCTCGACAAAAGCATCGAGCGCGGCTGGCGCGTCGTCGTCCAGACGAGCGAGGCCGCGCGGCGCGATGCACTCGATGCGCATCTTTGGACGTTTCGCGAGGAGAGTTTCCTGCCGCATGGGATCGACACGGCTGATTTCGCCGAAAACCAGCCGGTGCTTTTGACGGTCACGTCGGACAATGCCAATGCGGCGACGGTTCGTTTCATTGTCGACGGCGCCGAGCCGCCGCCGGCCGATGCCTATGAGCGCGTCGTCTTCATGTTCGACGGCCACGACCAGGAGCAACTGGAAGCTGCCCGCGCACAATGGAAGAAACTGAAAGGCGAGGGGCATAACCTCACCTATTGGCAGCAGACACCGGAAGGGCGGTGGGAGAAGAAGGCCTGAGCGGGTGCCTGCCGTCGGAGCCGACAGGCAAGGACCGCCCAATCACTCAGTCGTGGAAAGCGTCAACAAATTTCCGCTTGCCGAGCATGAAGGCGTCGGCGACGTGGCGCAGGGGGGCGAGATCGACATCCGATTTGCCCGCCTTGATGATTTCGGCGAAGCGGCGATAGAGCGAGGGATATTCCTGTTCCGGTTCGGCGAATGTCAGCTTACCGTCGATGGAAAGCTTAGCGCCGCCCTCGGAGAGCACCATTTGGCCGGCTGCCGTTTCCGCGACGATGTCCCAGCTCTGCTTGCCGGTCTGGCGCCAGTCGAATTCGGCATGAACCGGCAGGCCGTCGGCATCGCGGAAGTGAATGTCGGCGGCGATCGGCGCATCACGATTTTCCGGGAATTCGAGCACAGCCCCGGTGATGAAGACCTGCCGCGGCAGGATATGGGTGACGATCGACAGCGCATTGATGCCGGGATCGAAAACGCCGAGGCCGCCGGCCTGCCAGATCCAGTCCTGGTTCGGATGCCAGTGGCGGACATCCTCTTTCCAGATCACATGCACGCTTTTGATCGTCGTCGAGGCAAGAAACGCTTTGGCGGCTTCGACGGCCGGCGCATAACGTGAATGCCAGCTGGCAAAGAGCGACGCCCCTTGCTTGTTCGCCAGCGCCTCGAGGTCGGCCACTTCGCTCAGTGTTGCACCCGGCGGCTTTTCAAGGAAGACATGCTTGCCGGCAACGAGCGCCTTATAGGCGGCTTCATAGCGGTACTGCGGCGGCATGCAGAGCGAAACGGCATCGATCGAAGGCTCGGCGTCGAGCATCGCGTCGATCGTGATGTAACTGTTGATGCCTTCGACCGTGCCGTGACGGCTTGCCGTGGCGACGAGCTTGAAATCCGGGTTCTTGGCGATGGAAGGAAGGTGCTGGTCGCGGACGATCTTGCCGACGCCGACGATGGCGAGATTGATAGGGGACATGGTGTTTCGCTCGTGTCTGTATGAAAAGTATGATTTATTAGGCCTCTTGTAGCAGAAAGAAGAGCGCCGACAAGCTCTGCTCCTCTACCTATTGCATGATGGTCTCGCGAAGGAAGCTGTAACCCATCGCCGCGCGGGCGGCGCGCTCCTCGGAACTGCCGTCGCCGCCATGCCCGCCCAAGCCGAATTCGTGGAAGAGCAGCTGATGTCCTTCTTCCTCCAGCCTCGCGGCAAAACGGCGTGCGTGCGAGGGATGCACGCGATCGTCATTGCTGGAGCTTTCAATATAGATCGGCGGATAAGTGACCTCGCCGGCCGGCCTGATATTGTGAAGCGGCGAATAGCCGAGCATGAACTCCCGGTCCGCTGGCGTCTCCGGATCGCCATATTCGTCCATCCACGCCTGGCCGGCGCTGAACAGGTGGAAGCGTGTCATGTCGAGCACCGGCACCTGGCACCAGACCGCGCCGAAATCGTGCGGGTAGCGCGTCAGCATCACACCCGTCAGCAGGCCGCCATTGCTGCCGCCCTGGCAGGCAATCCGCGATGGCACGGTGTAGCCGCGAGCGACGAGATCGCGGGCGATGGCGACGAAATCGGCAAAGGCCCGGTCTCGCCCCTGCCGCTTGGCGCTGCGATACCAGTCAGGGCCAAATTCACCGCCGCCGCGGATATAGGCCTGCACATAGGCGCCGCCTTGCTCCAGCCAGCGGCCGATTACACCGGAGTAATTCGGCGATAGCGAGACATCGAAGCCACCATAACCGTAGATCAGCACCGGCAGCGCTCCCTTGGTCCACTGTCGCGGCAGCACCAGTTGGTAGACGACCCTGGTTCCGTCCTCGGACACAGCCTCCAGCAGTTCCGACGACATATCGGTCGCATCGAAATAGCTCGGCGCTGCCGCGATGAAGATCGGCTCCGGCTCTCTGCTGCGATCGGAGAGTTCGAGGCGGTAGCAGGTCGGCGGCTGCAGGAAACCCTGGCCGACGATGTGGAGTGTGTCGTCGCCAAGATGCAGATCCGCATGGAGCGGCCTGACATAAGCCGTCTGCATCTCCGCCGGCAGCACGATTTCCCGCTGTTCGGCATCGGGCTTTGTCAGGTCGAGCACCAGAAGACGCGGGCGCAGCCGGTCGGAAACGATGAACACGCACCATTCGCGCATCAGCATCATCTGCGAAATAGACTGGCCCTCGCCAGGCTGAAACAGGATCCGTTCCGGCCCGAGCAGCGCCCGTGAGGCGGGATCGAAGGATTGCAGCACGAGGCTGCCGGTCGCAACGCGCTCATCGGTCTTTGCCCGCCAGAGGCAATGATTATGATTGAACTGAAAATCTGCCTCCTTGGGCAGATCGATGCGCCGTTGCCCGCCATCATCGGCAATGAGGAAAGCGCTGGCCACGCCGATTTCGTGGCTGGTGACGAAAATGTCGATCAGCCCGGCATTCGCCGAAGCGCCAAATAGGGCAGGGTCGATAACGAGATTGAAGCCATACACATCCTCATCGGCGGCTTCGAACATGATGGCGGCATCTTCCGGCCGCTGCCCGCGCTTCAACCGCCGCCCGACGCGCGGCCATCCCGAGCGGGTGGCCGAAAATCGGTCGATCGAGCCGAAATAACAGATCTCATCGCGGCTCAGCCAGGTGGCATGCGACCGCGCGGCGGGCGTGTCGAAACCGCCCTTCACGATCTGTTTGCCCTCGGCGTCGAATTCGAGCAGGCGGATGAGGTCTGAGCCGCCGTCCGAAAGCATCAGCAGAACGCGCGTCGGCTCCCACGGGCAGGTGACAGCGCCGCGCCAGCTCCAGCGCCTGCCTTCGTCCAGACAGAAGGCGTCGAGATCGAAGACTGGCTCCCAATCGGCCTCCGGCAACGGCTGCTGGCCGGCTGCCAGGCGCAGCCAGACCCCGAGCGGATTGTCCTTGCTCTGCCGGAAATCGAACAGCCAACCGCCGCGGCGCATCGGCACGATCAGCCTGTCCTGCCGCTCGATCAGCGCCTTGATCGCCTCACGATCTTCGGCAAATTGCGGCGTTCTCAATACCGTGTCGGAGAGCGCATTGTGTTCGGTGATGAATTGGCGGGTGCGCGGATCATCGTCCGTTTCGAGGTGAAGGTTCATAGCTGACCTGCCGCGTGCATTGACGTCGCCCAGATCTAGGCAGCCGGTCCCGGCTTGGCAAGCCGCCTTAGCGGGTCATCACCAGATCGGCCGAGGCGACGAGGTTGCTTGGCGCCTCCGGCTTCTTGAATTTCAGCGTCACGACATTGTAGCCCTCGGCTTCGAGATCCGAAAGCAGAGTCGGCAGCATGGTTACCGTACGTTTATGGATGTCGTGCATCAGGATGATGCCGCGGCCGCGCTTGTGCAGCAGGGCCATCGTCCGCTGAGTCACGGAGAGCGGCGTTGTGGCGAAATAGTCCTTGCTGTCGATATCGACATCCATGACCACCATATCGCGCATGGCGATCGCGGCACGCAGTCTGTGGCTTTCGGCAAGATAGGGGAAGCGGAAGAAGGCGACGTCGGTTCCCGTCGCCTTGGTCACCGCCAATTCGCCCTTGATCACCTCGGCCATCGCCGCGTCGAAATCGAGCGAACTCAGGTTGGCGTGGTCATAGGTGTGACTGCCGATCGCATTGCCGTCCATCGCCACCTTGCGCGCCAGCGCGGGATACATCTCGGCCATCTCGCCGACCATCATGAAGGCACCCTTGACGCCGAACTGGTCGAGGATCGCCAGCACCTTGTTCGTCCGGCCGAGGATCGGGCCATCGTCGAAGCTCAGGATCACTTCCTTGTCCTGCAGCTTGAGATCGGCAAGCGAGGAAACCTCCAGCGTCCGCCCGGCCAGATGGTGCCAACCGGTCATGCGCGGCGCTTCATCATCCTCGGAGCGCTTGCCGGAAAACGTCCGTCCCTCCGGCGCAATCACCGAGGCGGTTTTGATCGAGGTGTCGGGGGCTTGTCTGGTCGTGCTGCAGGCGGAGAGGGCGGCCGCAAGGGCGATGCAGGAAAGAACGAAAAATCGATGCATGGAAAGGGCTCAACAAATCAGTAATGAATGTTGAGACAACCTTTCGAATTATGGTTAACGATCGGTTGAGATCGGCAGAAATTGTGGTGACGCCGCGCTCCGCCGCGTTTCCCAAAAGACTGTGGCTAGCCTCCCATTGCCTCTTCATATTCGGTTGACAGCATCAGCCACTCTTCCTCGGCAGCAGTCAGTTTTGCCGCTGCCTCGCCACGCTGTTTTGCCTTTTCCGCGGCTTTGGCAGGCGTCTTCTCATAGAGAACAGGATCCGCAAGCTCCGCATCAAGAGCCTGAATCTGTTTCTCCAGCTTCGCCGTCAAGGATTCGATTTCGTTGATCTTTTTCTTCAGCGGCGTCAGCGAGGCGCGCCTTTCGGCATTGAGCTTGCGCTGGTCGGCCTTCGAGGTCGTATCGTCGCTGGTCTGCGGCCTCTCTTCTTTTTTCTTACCGGAACTAACGATGAGGTCGCGGTATTCGTCCATGTCGCCTTCGAAGGTGGTGACAGTGCCGCCGTTGACCAGCCACAGCCGGTCGACGGTTGCCTCGATCAGGTGGCGGTCGTGCGAAATCAGGATGACTGCACCGTCATAATCGTTCAGCGCCTCGATGAGGGCACGGCGGCTGTCGATGTCGAGATGGTTGGTCGGCTCGTCGAGAATGAGCAGGTTCGGCGCATGGAAGGCGGCAAGCCCCATCAGCAGACGTGCCTTCTCGCCGCCGGAAAGGTCTTTGGCGGCGGTAGCCATCTTTTCGGTCGCCAGCCCCATCTGCGCAACGCGGGCGCGCACCTTGGCCTCCGGTTCGGCCGGCATCAGCCGGCGCACATGTTCTACCGCCGACTGCTCGGGGATCAGGTCGTCGAGCTGATGCTGGGCGAAAAAACCGATCTTCAGGCTCGGCGCAACCTTTACTTCGCCACTCTCCGGCGACAATCGCCCTGAGATGAACTTGGCGAAGGTCGACTTGCCGTTGCCATTCGAGCCGAGCAGGGCGATGCGATCGTCGTTGTCGATGCGCAGGTTGAGGTTCTTCAGGATCGGCTTGCCGGGTTCGTAGCCGACGGCGCCGCCCTGGATTGCGACGATCGGCGAGGCGGGCTGCTTCTCCGGCTCGGGGAAGGTTATCGGCTGCACATGGTCCTCGATCACGGCGGCGACCGTTCCCATGCGCTCGAGCGCCTTGACGCGCGACTGTGCCTGCCGGGCCTTGGAAGCCTTGGCCTTGAAGCGATCGATGAAGCTCTGCAGATGTTTGCGCGCCGCCTCGTTTTTTGCCTTTGCCTTCGTCTGCAGCTCGTCGGCCTCAGCCTTCTGCCGCTCGAACTGGTCGTAGTTGCCGCGGTAGAAGGTGAGTTTTTTCTGATCGAGATGAACGATGGAGTTGACCGCATTGTTCAGGAGATCGCGGTCGTGGCTGATGATGATGACCGTATGCGGATAACGGCGGATATAGTCCTCCAGCCACATCGTGCCTTCGAGATCGAGGTAGTTTGTCGGCTCGTCGAGCAGAAGCAGGTCCGGCTCGGCAAACAGTACGGCGGCGAGCGCTACGCGCATGCGCCACCCACCGGAGAAGGAGGAGGCGGGGCGGGCTTGCGCCGCCTGGTCAAAGCCGAGACCGGCAAGGATGCTCGCAGCCCGCGCTTCGGCCGAATGCGCATCGATATCGACGAGGCGCATCTGGATTTCAGCGATGCGATGCGGGTCGCTTGCCGTTTCCGCTTCGGCAAGCAGGGCCGCCCGTTCCTTATCGGCCGCAAGCACGATCTCGATCAAGGAATCCTCGGTTCCCGGCGCTTCCTGGGCCACCTGACCGATACGCGCCGCCTTCGGGATCGACACCGCCCCGGTCTCCGAACCGAGATCGCCGGTGATGACGCGAAACAGCGTGGATTTGCCGGCGCCATTGCGCCCGACCAGCCCCGCCTTCGTGCCCGAAGGCAACGAAACGCTGGCATTGTCGAGAAGCAGGCGTCCGGCGATGCGGGCGGAAATGTCGGTAATCGTGATCATGGCCGGCGTTTTGGCCGAAACTGCCCGCCAAGGCAAGACCGCTTATCCCCCGGCGAGCTTGCTCGTCCGGGCGAACACGCTCGTCCCCCGGCGAGCTCGCTCGTCCGCGCCGACAGCACTCAAACGCCTGAGCGGCCGAAAGCCTGGACCGGCAGGCGGCGGTTCGATTGCGCGGCAAGCAGCGCGACGCGGGCGTTGGCCTGGAGCTGTCCCGGTGTTGCCGCACCGGCGCTGAGCGCCAGGCCGACCGAGATGGTCAGTCTGCCGCTATCACCCTTGTCGGAGGTGGCGAAGACGAGATTTTCTTCGACGGAGGCGCGCAGGCGCTCGGCGATAGCAATCGCATCCTGCATGCCGACATTGGCAAACAGCAAGGCGAATTCGTCGGCCTCTGTGCGGGCGACGAAGTCGTTCTTCTTCACCGACTTCCGAAAGAGCGCGGCAAGCTTCTTCAAGAGCTTGTTGCCTGCCTGAGTGCCGTATCTGTCGTTGAACTCGGTGAAATCGTCGATATCGACCATGATCAGCGCGCTGCCGGCGGCACCCTCTTCACGTTCGTAGAGTTCGGTGATCTGCCGGTTCAGCGCGATGCGGTTTGCAAGGCCGGTAATCTTGTCGGCGACGGTGGCCGATTGCATCGCCGAAATGCCGCGCTCCAACGTTTCCAGCCTGTTGATGTCGTCCTGCAGTCTGGCGCCGATTTCCATCTCCGCCGACATCACCGTTGCAAGCGAGGCGGAGAGGTAATCGACCTCGCCGATGAAGGCGGCAAGGCTCTGGTCCTCGTGACCACCGACAGATCTCAGGATCGTGCCGCAGGCGCGAGCAAAGGCGTCTCTGTGCCGCAATCCTTCGGCAAGCCTTTCCGCCACCGCGCGCAGCGTCCGGCTGGCCTCGTTGCGCGACGTCTCGCCCGCCAGCCCGCAATGGCCGACGAGGCGGTATTTCAGCCCGAGTTCGTCGAGCATCGACTGCTGCGGCTGCGATCCGAGCGCCGCGATATCCTGCGCAAGACCAGGATTGTGCCCGATGATCGCCTCATGAAAGAGTTCGTAGTTGCGTGGCAGTGCGGCGACGTTGAGCCGCGCCATGTGCTGGGCGATCTTCTGGATATCCGTCATTGACCCTGGGCGTACAGGCTCGCGCGCCACCAGTGCCTTTGTACTTGCATTCTGCATGACGAACCCCTCGCGCCCGGTCTCATTACTCTCACGTCTGCTATGCTCGCAAGCTTTTAAGAGAGGCTGAATTTACGAAGGGAAGCGCCGGATTGGCGATGGGAACCGGCAAAGGCGGTTAATTCAGTCTTGATGGAGACGGCTGCCTCACATCCACTCGCGGCCTTCGCCGCGCAGAAAGTAGATAAGGTCCAGCCCGAGGCTCGGTTTGCCCAACGCCGTCAGCGTCATATGGCACTGGCCGCGGTGATGCGTCTGGTGATTGAAAAGGTGCGCGAGCGCGCTCGACAGTGGCTGAGTGATCCGGATCGGCTCCGTCACCGGGGCATAGGTGAAGTCACCGGCAAGGCTCGCCTCATCGAGCGTACTTGTCCAGGCAATGATGCGCTCGTCCTCCGCCTTGCGCGCGGCGGCAAGCGCATCCAGCTCTTCGAAAAGCACGGCATCGAGAGTCGCCGGCGCTTCGCCGATGCCGGTGAAACGCCTCATCCATATCCGGTCGGCGACGAGCAGGTGATTGAGCGTGCGATGCAGCGAGCCGAAGAAGGCGCCGCGGTCCCTGCGGAATTCCGTCTCGCTGAGTTCGGCCGCAGCCTCATAGACTTGGGCATTGGCCCAGCGGTTATAGGCCGCGAACATCCTGAAATGTCTAAGCATATATTTCCCCTGACGTTGCTGGAGCAGTCTAGCCGGTTTCCCAAGTAATCCGAGTGATGGCGCCATGAAATTTCCTGATTTGATCACGCTCGCTTTCTGTCGTCGAATGCAGGCAGATCAGACCTCGAAAGGATTATCATGACCAGAGCCCTCTATTCCCTCTGCGGCGCCGACGAACGGCGCTTCTTTTCGCCCCATTGCTGGAAGGCGGTGATGGCGCTCGCGCATAAGAGGCTCGATTTCGAGGAGCTCCCCACAACCTATGCCCGCATCCGCGAAATCGGCGGCGGCGTCTCGTCGACCCTGCCCGTGCTCGACGATAACGGCCGGCTGATCTCGGACAGTTTTGCCATCGCGCTCTATCTCGAAGAGGCATATCCGGAGCGGCCGTCGCTGTTCAATGGCGAGGGCGGCAAGGCGGTGTCGCGCATGGTCGAGGGCTATTCGCAGATGATCATCCACCCGGCGATCATGCGGATCGCCCTTCTCGATATCCACGCGATCCTGGACGAAGGGGACAAGGCGTACTTTCGTCAGAGCCGCGAGGTCAGACTCGGCAAGCCGCTGGAAGTCTTTGCTGCCGACAGCGAGGCGGAGAAGGCTGCCTTCGGCGCCAAGCTGGAGCCGCTCCGTCACATGCTGAAGTTCCAGCCCTTCATCGGCGGGCAATCGCCGCTCTTTGCCGATTATATCGTCTTCGGCGCGCTGCAATGGCTGCGCGTGTCCGCAGGGCTGGCCATGCTGGCCGCCGACGATCCCGTCGTCGCCTGGTTCGAACGCTGCCTCGATCTTCACGAAAGCCGCGGCAGGACTGTGACAGCGGCGTGAAATTGCCGCCGACCCCTTGTTTTCGGGCGTTGGGGCGGGTAAAGACCGCCCACTTTTCCCGAGAAAACAGAGGATCTGACTATGGCGATTGAACGCACCTTCTCGATGATCAAGCCGGACGCAACCAAGCGCAACCTGACGGGCGCCATCACCAAGATGCTCGAAGATGCCGGCCTGCGCGTCGTCGCCTCCAAGCGTGTCTGGATGAGCCGCCGCGAAGCTGAAGGCTTCTACGCCGTTCACAAGGATCGCCCCTTCTTCGGCGAACTCGTCGAAGGCATGACCTCCGGTCCAACCGTCGTCCAGGTTCTGGAAGGCGAAGGCGCGATCCTCAAGAACCGCGAAATCATGGGCGCGACCAACCCGGCCAACGCTGACGAAGGCACGATCCGCAAGGTCCATGCGCTGTCGATCGGCGAAAACTCCGTGCATGGCTCCGATGCCCCGGAAACGGCTGCCCAGGAAATCAAGTACTGGTTCTCCGACACCGAAATCGTCGGCTGAGGCCGCGCTTCGGCATTGCCTCGCAATACCTTGAATTGACTCTTGAAAGCCGGGGTGTCGCTCCGGCTTTTTCTATGATGGACACTTGTCGGTGTTCGAGAAATCGACGCTGCCGTCAGGCTTGAAGACTTCCGGGTTCTTGTCATAAAGCGCGCCGACGACGAGCGGCTTGCTCGGCAGTACGGTTTGGTCGAGGTCGGAGCGGAACTCAGTCTTCAATTGCTGAAGCACCTTGCCGTCCTTGTCGACCAGCCGGACATTCACCGAATAGGGGCGGTCCTTGCGCACGCAGTGCAGGTTTTCGCTCTGCAGCGCGATCTTGTCGTCGATCGGGTAGATTTTCTGGTTCAATATCAGCGGCGCGCCGCCCACGGGGTTTTCGAATTCGGCGATGATGACCGAGCCATCAGGGATCGGGCCTGTCTTCTTCAGCGTCAGCAGATAGGTGGCGCTCGCCACCCGATAGTTGAAGACGAAGAGGTGGCCGGTGACTTCGACGAGGTTTTCGGCCTGACGCTGGCAGGCGGAAAGCAGAAGCCCCGTGGCAGCCGCCGCTACGATCAGATGTTTTCTCATGGCGTCTCCTCCTTCTTGCGGCGATAGTGACGGTTCGCCTTGGCGCGGTTGCCGCAGACCGCCATGTCGCACCAGGCGCGGCTCCTGTTCTTGCTGCGGTCGATGAACAGCCAGCCGCAATTGCCGCAGATCTTCATGCGCTCGGGATCCGGCATGGCAATCAGCCTGAGCGCCGAATGGGCGGTCGCCGCGGCCAGATTGCCGGGATTGGTTCCACGCAAGATATTGGCCACCGCTTCCAGTAGCCCGGCCAGCAATTGGTTGTCGCTGCCGTCCAGTATACGCTTGCGGAAATAGAGGTCGATCGCTTCCCTCAGCGCGAAGAAATCGGCCTCGTCTTGTGCTGCCAGCGGTGCGATCTCGCCGAACAAGGCCCGTTCGGCGCAGAATTCGGCGGCGGCGCGCGGGAAGTTCCGCATCTGCTCGCGGCTCGCGAAGCGGTCGATCCGCCGCTTTGGGTCGTCGCGCAGCACGACGCTGTTGGCGACATCCAGCGCCAGCGCGCCGCCGGCAAAACGGTGAGGGGTCCAGGAAAAGCTCATGATGAAATTATAACTGGCGAAATAGGTTTTACCAGTTATAATTTGCTGACGCGGAGTTCTCGGAATGGCCTATCTTCTGCAGCAGCTGGCGAATGCGGTGCCGCTTGCCGCCCTCTATGCCGCGCTCGCCTTCGGTTATGCCGTTGCCTTCGGCGTGACCAAGCGGGCCGACATCACTTATGGGGCGATCTTCGCCTTCTCGGGCCAGATCCTGTTGCTCTTTACCGAGCTCGCCTATGTCAGGTTCTGGCTGGTGCTGCCGGCCGCCCTTGCCATCGGCGCCTGCGCCGCGATTGTCTATTCGCTGGCGGCGGGCATCTGGATCGGCCGCTCGATCATGCTGCCGCTCGCCAGCAAATCGCCGAATACCGTGATCGTTGCCGCCCTCGGCATCATGATCGTGTTGATGGAAAGCGCGCGCCTTGCAGCCGATACAAGGGCGATCTGGCTGCCGCCGTTCCTGAACGACGTCGTCGTCTTCTGGAGCGACGGTCCGTTCAAGGTGACGCTCACCTATATCCAGCTGATCGACACGGCGTTGATGTCGGCCATCGTCGCGATCGGTGCGCTGATCCTCAGGCGCACGGCCTGGGGCCGCCTCTGGCGCGCCGTCACCGACGATCCGCTGGCCGCCGAGCTCTGCGGCACCAGCGCCAGCCTTGTCTTCCTTGTCGCCTATGCGGCAGCCGCGCTCGTCGCCACCCTCTGCGGCATCCTCGCCACCTTTTACTACGGTTCGATGGATTTCGGCGCGGGCCTGATGTTCGGGCTCAAGGTACTGCTGATCGCAGCCGTCGGCGGCTATTCCGATCCGCTGCGTTCGGCAGGCGGTGCTGCCGGGCTTGCCGTCATCGAAACCATGTGGGGCGCCTATGGCGCCTTCGTCTGGCGAGACCTAGTGATCTTCTCGCTGCTGGTCCTGCTTCTGGTCATGAGCCGCAGGGAACGCGTGGTTCTCTAACTTATTTCCACTTGTCGCGCGCGGCATCGTCGGCGTCTTTCGCCGCGACCCAGTCGCCGGCGGCGCCATCCTTGCCGTGTTCCTTCTTCCAGAAGGGGGCTGCGGTCTTCAGGAAATCCATGACGAAATTGGCGCCGTCGAACGCCGCTTGCCGATGCGGCGCGGCTGCGACGACGAGCACGATATTCTCGCCAGCGGCGATCTTGCCATAGCGGTGAATGGCGGTGAGGCCGAGTAGCCCGAAACGGGCGATGGCAAGCTCGCCGATGCGGGTCATTTCGGCTTCGGCCATGCCGGGATAATGCTCGAGCTCGAGGGCGGCCAGCGTGCCGCCTTCATCGCGGCATAGGCCGAAGAAGGTCACGACGGCGCCGATGCCGGGCTTGTGCTTAGAGAGCCGGTCGACCTCGGCCTGCAGGTCGAAGTCCTCGCGCTGGACGCGGATGGTGGGGGTGGTCACCTCACAGACCTCCGTCAATTTGGAAGGTCACCGGTACGCAGCACTCCCTCATTCTTGTCCTCGGGTCAAGCCCGAGGACAAGAATGAGGGAGAGAAACGAAGGCGCAGTCCTAGCCATTGTATGCTTCCAAAGCCCGACGGGGCGGCAATCACCCCCCCGTCATCGGCGGAAAAATCCCAATCTCGCGTGCGGCGCCGATCGGCTCGTCATGCTCAACATGCTCCATGTCGAGCGCCACGCGGATCACCTCGGGATATTGAAGTGCGGCTTCATATTCCTCGCCCAACGTCTTCAAATGATTTAGAAGATCGGCGACGGTGACGACGGAGGAGGGGAGGTCGATCTCCTCATCACCCTTGCCGATGCGCTCGCGCACCCAGGCGAAATAGACAAGCCGCGTCATTCCTCGTCATCCACGATATGTTTCAGCCCGGCACGGAAATAGTCGTAGCCGGTATAGATGGTCAGCAGTGCCGCGATCCACAAGAGCGCGATGCCGGTCTGCGTCGTATAGGGGAAGATCTCGTCGCCGGCCGGGCCGGCAAGCAGGAAGGCGATGGCGACGAGCTGCAGCGTCGTCTTCCACTTGGCGATCCGTGTCACCGGCACGCTGACCTTCAGCGCCGCCAGATATTCGCGCAGGCCGGAAACCAGGATCTCACGGCAGAGAATGATGATTGCCGCCCAGATCGACCAGCCGGCGATGGTCTGGTCGGCCGCGACAAGCAGGAGGATCGAGGCGACCAGCAGCTTGTCGGCGATCGGATCGAGCATCCGGCCGATATTCGACGTCTGGTTCCAGATGCGCGCGAGATAGCCGTCGAGAAAATCGGTGATTGAGGCGATGATGAAGATCCACAGCGCTACCCAGCGCGCCGTATTGCTGATCGACAGCCTGCCCTCGACGAAGAAGCAGAGAACGATCAGCGGCACGGCGAGGATGCGGCCGTAAGTCAAAAGGTTGGGAAGGCTGTACGCACGCGATGCCATGGATCGTTTCTCTGAATTGAAGCGCCGCTGCCGCGCCGCGTCTTTACGAAAACCGATTCCGATTTTCGGGTCGATGTAGATGACGGCTTTGGCCGGCGACCGTCAACATTCTTTCTGTCTTTTCACCGCCATTGCGTGGAATTTGCGACGGCCGCCGCTTATTTCGCGGCGTCGTCGTGGAAATGGTTATAGACCTGCTTTGCCACGGCTTCCGAAATACCTTCCACCGCCATGAGGTCGGACAAAGCGGCACGCGAAACCGCCTTCGCCGTGCCGAAATGCTGGAGCAGCGCGCGTTTGCGTGACGGGCCGATGCCGCCGATCTCGTCGAGTGGGTTCTTGACCATTTCCTTCTTTCGCCGCACCCGGTGCGAGCCGATCGCGAACCGGTGCGCTTCGTCGCGCATGCGCTGGATGAAATAGAGCACCGGATCGCGCGGCGGCAATGTGAAACTCTCGCGTCCCGGCGCAAAGAAGCGCTCCCGCCCGGCGTCGCGGTCGACACCCTTGGCGACGCCGATCGCCGTCACGCTGTCGGTGATGCCGAGCTCGGCCAGGATGGCGCGCACCGCCGTCATCTGCCCCTGGCCGCCGTCGATGAGGATCACATCCGGCCAGGCGGGGAAGGGCATGTCGGCGGCGTCGGCAGCTGCTGCCTGCGCCGTCCGATCGGGAATACCTTCCTCCTTGATCAGCCGCGAGAAGCGCCGCGTCATCACCTCCTTCATCATTCCGAAGTCGTCGCCGGGAGTGATGTCGGTCGATTTGATGTTGAACTTGCGGTATTGGTTCTTCACGAAGCCTTCCGGCCCCGCCACCACCATGCCGCCGACGGCGTTGGTGCCCATGATATGCGAGTTGTCGTAGATCTCGATGCGCTGCGGCGCATAGGCGAGCCCGAAGGTTTCCTTGAATCCTTCGAGCAGCCGCGACTGCGACGCCGTCTCGGCAAGCTTTCGCCCATGCGCTTCGCGCGCATTGCCGACCACATGCTCGACGAGATCGCGCTTCTCGCCGCGCTGCGGCACGAGGATGGAAACCTTGTGGCCGGCCTTTTCGCTGAGGGCCGCGGCGAGAAGTTCCAGTTCCTCGACCGTTTCCGACAGCATGATCTGCTTCGGCACCGGCTTGTCGTCATAGAACTGCGCGAGAAAGGCATTCAGCACTTCGGCGCTTGAAAGCTGCGGGTCGGCCTTCGGGAAATAGGCGCGGTTGCCCCAGTTCTGCCCGGTGCGGAAGAAGAAAACCTGGATGCAGGAGACGCCGCCTTCATGATGGATGGCGAAAACGTCGGCCTCTTCGACACCGGCCGGATTGATACCCTGGTGGCTTTGCACATGCGACAGAGCGGCCAGACGGTCGCGATAGATCGCCGCCCGCTCAAAATCGAGATCCTCGGCCGCCTGGTTCATGGCTTCGGCCATGTGCGACTTCACCTTCTGGCTCTTCCCGGACAGGAAATCCTTGGCCTCCTGCACCAACTCGGCGTAACCGGCATCGCTGACCTCATGCGTACAAGGCCCCGAACAGCGCTTGATCTGGTAGAGCAGGCACGGCCGCGTGCGCGTTTCGAAGACGCTGTCAGTGCAGGTGCGGATCAGGAAGGCCCGCTGCAACGAATTGATCGTGCGTCCGACCGCGCCGGCCGAAGCGAAAGGCCCGAAATAGTCGCCCTTCCGCGCCCTGGCGCCGCGATGCTTGAAGATGGCCGGCGCCCGGTGATCCCCAGTAATGAGAATATAGGGAAACGACTTGTCGTCGCGCAGCAGCACGTTAAAGCGCGGCCGCAAGCGCTTGATCAGATTCGCTTCCAAGAGCAGCGCTTCGGTTTCCGTGCGCGTCGTCACGAATTCCATATTCGCCGTCTGGCGGACCATCTGGGCGATGCGGTTGGAATGTACACGGCCGACGGCGTAGTTGGCGACGCGCTTCTTCAGGCTGCGCGCCTTGCCGACATAGAGCACATCGCCTTCGGCGTTGAACATGCGATAGACGCCGGGGCTGTTCGGCAGCCGCTTGACGAATTCGCCGATCAATTCGGCGCCGACAAGCCCGGTCTCGTTGAGGCTGCCGGCATTCCAGTCGACCGCAGCCGCCAGAGGGGCGGCGGAAACCTCGCCTTCCACCTCGATTTCGTCTTCGCTCTCATCCGTATCGTCGTAGAGAACGCCGCCATCAGGCAGCTTTCGTCCGTTCATTCCTTAATCTCCGCCACATCGGGCGTCTGCCAGGCAAGGTGCTGGCCGCCGTCGAGGGCAATCATCTGGCCGGTGATCGAGGGCGTGTCGTAAAGGAAGCGAATCGTTTGTCCGAATTCTTCCAGTGCCGGCCCTCGCTGCAGGATAAGGGCTGAGACCTGCGCTTGGAAGTCCTCCAGTGACTGCCGCTCGCTCGGCATCGAGGGGCCGGGGCCGATCGCATTGACGCGAATACGTGGCGCCAATGCCTGGGCGAGCGTCTGCGTTGCCGTCCACAGCGCGGACTTGGAGAGCGTATAGGAGTAGAAGCTGGGCCTCAGTGCCCAGACCCGCTGATCAATGATGTTGACGATCATCCCCGCTGCCTGAGCTGGCACCTGCTGCGCGAAGGCTGCCGAAAGGATCGACGGCGCACGCACATGCAGGTCGAAGTGCAGCGCCCATGTGTCGGCGTTGAAACTACGTGCGGAATCATGCTGGAAGACCGACGCATTATTGACGAGCAGATCGAGAGGCCCGAGCGCTTCCGACGCCTTCGCGATCAGTTCGCCCGCTTCGCCGATATCGGTAAGGTCGGCCTGCAATGCGGCCGCCCTTTGTCCCTTTCGCCGCAATTCCGCCGCCAGCTCTTCCGCTTCGCGGAGGGAGCTGTTGGCGTGGATCGCAACGGAAAAGCCATTTGCAGCAAGGTCTTCGGCGATTGCCCGGCCTATTCTCTTGGCCGCCCCCGTTATCAGGGCTGAGCGAAGTCTTTTGTGGTTCAAAATCTTGCCTTCTGATCCCGCGAGTCTGTGTGCAGCCTATATAAGGGCGGGCGGAGATTATATAAATAGGCAGCCACGGTTGCATCTGCGGTTGGGATATTCTATGTATTATTTAATAATGTGATTTCTTAAAATAAGTATTTTAAGTTTAACCATTAGGTAGGGTTAATGAAACCTATGTTGCTCTCAAGCAACATCGAATTTCCGCCATCCGGCAGCCACAATGATATCACAATTTGGCTCTTTCAAATCCGCATTTCAGTTCCAATTTCAGTCTCGATCCGGAAGGGACATCTGGCAATTTCCCCGCCAATGCTTCGCTGATAGACAGATGAAAGCGGCGCGGGACTGAAAGGAGAAAAGTATGCGTGTACTCATTGCTGGCCTCATGGCCTCTGCTTTTGCAATCGCGGGCGTTTCGGCAGCTCAGGCGGCTGATGCCGTCGACCAGGTTCCGGAAGCACCGGTCGCCCAGGACGCCCCGGTCAAGCCGGCCGGCAACTGGGAAGGCTTCTATCTCGGCGGCGCCGGCACCTACAACATGGGTGACTTCGGTTCCGATCGCCACACCTACGGTTTCGGCGGCCAGGTCTTCACCGGTTACAACTGGCAAGCAGGCCAGATCGTTTACGGCGTTGAATCCGATCTTGGCTACAGCGGCGATGACGTCTCCTCGGGCGGCGTCAAGAACAAGTATGGTTGGAACGGCTCCGTCCGCGGCCGAGTCGGCTACGACATGAATCCCTTCCTGCTCTACGGTACGGCTGGTCTTGCCCTCGGCAATGTCAAGGTTTCCGACGGCACCTCGGACGAAAGCAAGACGAACTACGGCTATACGGTCGGCGCCGGTGTCGAAGCCTTCGTGACCAACAACATCACGACCCGCCTCGAATATCGCTACACCGACTACCAGAGCAAGGACTACGACCTCGACTCCGGCAGCTTCTCGCGCGGTTACGACGAGAACAGCGTCAAGCTCGGTATCGGCGTCAAGTTCTAAGCCGATTGACCCTTCCGAACATGCAGAAGCCGGGCTCATCGCCCGGCTTTTTGCTGTCCGCTCATGGTTTGCAGGCGCTCCGTTTCGGCTCCGGATCAGGCGCTGGCCTTGAGCTCGCGATGAGCCGGGAATTTCTTTTCGAACTCAGCCAGCCAGTCGATCAGCGGCGCATGCTCGGCTTCCCACTGGTCTTTAAAACGCAGGTCGAGATAGTCGAGCGTGGCGGCCAGCGCGAAATGTCCGCCATTGAGCTTCTTGCCTGTTTTTGGCGGCTTGGCGCCGAGATGGGCGAGTCCGGCCGTCACCTTCTTCCATTGCCGGTCGATCCAGGGCTGGTGAACCTTCTCCTCGTCACGGAAGCGGCGCTCGTAGACGATCGTGAGCAGGCAGTCGCAAATGCCGTCGCAGAGCGCTTCGAGCACTTCCGCATCCGTCCGCTTGCTTTTCTTGGCAGGATAGAGCCCGCCTTCCGTCAGCCGGTCGAAATAATGCATGATCGCCACGCTGTCGAAGATCGAGGTCCCGTCATCGGTCAGAAGCGTCGGGATCTTGCCGAGCGGATTGTTGTCCACGAGGATCGCCGGCCCGGTGTTGGTGTCGACCCGGATGGCATCCAGTTCGATGCTCAGAAAATGCGCGGCCATGCGCACCTTGCTGGAGTAGGGCGAGGCGGGCGAGCAGAGAAGTTTCATGGGGCACCTGGCGAGACTGTGGAGCTGCGGTGCCGACTATTTCCGAAGCCGGTTGCCCGGTCAATCGGCCTTGACCATCTTGTTCTCACCGCGCAACCAGAAGGCGCGGTGCGAGGCGAAACGGTCCTGCGCCAGATGGTCCTTCAGCGCCGGCAGCATCTGGTGCAGCTCATCCTTCAAGGTAAAGGGCGGATTGACGATGACGAGGCCGGAGCCGGTCAGTCCGGTAATGCCGCGGTCGCTGCGCACGCTGAGTTCGGCGCAAAGCATCTTCGGGATGTCGAGCGCCTGCAGAGTCTCGTGGAATTCCTTGATCGGCGCGCCCTTCTTCAACGGGTACCAAAGGCAATAGGTGCCGCCGGGAAAGCGGCGATAGGCCTTTTCCAGCCCGGCGGCGAGGCGCTGATATTCGTCCTCTTCCTCGAAGGGCGGATCGATGAGCACAATGCCGCGTTTCTCCTTCGGCGGCAGATGCGCGCCGAGCGCCAGCCAGCCGTCGAGTTCGGTGATGCGGGCATGGTGATCGCCCTCGAATAGCCGGTGCAGGCGGGCGTAATCCTCGGGATGCAGCTCCATCGCCGACAGCCGGTCCTGCGGCCGGAACAGCATGCGCGCAAGTTTCGGCGAGCCCGGATAGAAGCGGATGCCATCCTCGGGATTGAGTTCGCGGATGGCCGAGAGGTAGGGCTCCAGCAGCTCGGAGACCTGAGGCCCGAGTTCGGCCACGATTAATTTGCCGATGCCAGCCTGCCACTCGCCGGTTTTCTGCGCTTCCTCGGAGGAGAGGTCGTAGAGGCCGATGCCGGCATGCGTGTCGAGCACGCGGAAGGCGCCTTCCTTCTTCTGCATGTAGCGGATCAGCCGCGCCAGCACGGCATGTTTCAACACATCGGCAAAATTGCCCGCGTGGTAGATATGGCGGTAGTTCATTTTCGCTGATGCCCGTATGAATTCGTATCATGGGGAGTTTTTCTGGCTTTTGGCCATGCAGGCCTTGGCATATACAAATGCCATGAACATTGCGACCCCCATCAACGCCAAATCCCCGAAGCTGGGCAGCAAGATCGGCCACACGGCCTGTCCGCACGACTGTCCCTCCACTTGCGCGCTGGAGGTTGAGATATCGGAGGACGGCCGCATTGGCCGCGTGCGCGGCGCCGGCGACCATTCCTACACCTCGGGCGTCATCTGCGCCAAGGTCGCCCGGTATGCCGAGCGACTCTACCATCCCGACCGGCTGATGCACCCCTTGCGCCGCGCTGGCCCCAAGGGGGCAGGGCAGTGGCAGCAGATTTCCTGGGACGATGCGCTGGATGAAATCGCCGAAGCCTTCGTGAAGGCCGAGGCGAGGGACGGCAGCGAGGCGGTCTGGCCCTATTTCTATGCCGGCACCATGGGCTGGGTGCAGCGCGATTCGATCGATCGCCTGCGTCACGCCAAGCGCTATTCCGGCTTTTTCTCGTCGATCTGCACCAACCCGGCCTGGACCGGCTTCACCATGGCGACCGGCGTGCTCCGCGGGCCTGATCCGCGCGAGATGGGCCGCACCGATTGCGTCGTCATTTGGGGCACCAATGCCGTCTCGACCCAGGTCAACGTGATGACCCATGCCATCAGGTCGCGCAAGGAGCGCGGCGCCAAAATCGTCGTCATCGATATCTACGACAACCCGACTATGAAGCAGGCCGATATGGCTCTGATCGTCAAGCCGGGCACTGATGCCGCGCTCGCCTGCGCCACAATGCACATCGCCTTCCGCGACGGCTATGCCGATCGTGACTACATGGCGAGATATGCCGACGATCCCGAAGGTCTGGAAGCGCATCTGAAGACGAAGACGCCCCAATGGGCCGCTGCCATCACCGGCCTGTCGGTCGAGGAGATCGAGGCCTTTGCCCGCCTCGTCGGCATGACGAAGAAGACCTTCTTCCGCCTCGGCTACGGTTTCACCCGCCAGCGCAACGGCGCGGTCGCCATGCATGCGGCCGCCTCGGTCGCCACCGTTCTCGGCTCCTGGCAATATGAGGGCGGTGGCGCCTTCCATTCGAACAGCGATATCTTCCGCATGAACAATGCGGAACTGACCGGCCGGTCGATGAAGGACGGCGATATCCGCATGCTCGATCAGTCGCAGATCGGCCGCGTGCTGACCGGCGATCCGGTGGCGCTGCGCCATCGCGGCCCGGTGACGGCGATGCTGATCCAGAACACCAATCCCGCCAACATTGCTCCCGAGCAGCGCCTCGTCAGGCGCGGGTTCGCCCGCGACGATCTCTTCGTCGCCGTCCACGAGCAGTTCATCACCGAAACGGCCGAGGTCGCCGATATCGTCATCCCGGCGACCATGTTCGTCGAGCATGACGATATCTATCGAGCCGGCGGCCAGAACCATATTCTGCTGGGACCGAAGCTGGTCGAGCCGCCACCGACCGTGCGCACCAATCTCTTCGTGATCGAGGAGCTGGCAAGCCGCCTCGGCGTCGCCGATCGCCCCGGTTTCGGCCTTACCGCCCGCGAGATGATCGACCGCATCCTCCAATCGAGCGACCTGCCGGACTACGACCATTTCCTCGAACACAAATGGTTCGATCGCCAGCCGGCTTTCGAGGACGCCCATTTCCTGAACGGCTTTGCCCATCCGGACGGCAGGTTCCATTTCCGCCCCGACTGGATCAACCAGCCGGCGCCGAACAAGCCGCCGGCCGCAATCGGCGCGCTCGGGCCGCATGCCGAACTGCCGCCCTTCCCCGATCAGGTCGATATCATCGAAGTTGCCGATCCAGAGCATCCCTTCCGTCTCGCCACGTCGCCGGCGCGCAACTTCCTGAATTCGAGCTTTTCGGAGACCAAGACGTCTCGTCAGAAAGAAGGCCGTCCCGAGGTGATGATCAATCCTGTCGATGCCGAAGCCAACGGTGTCGCCCATGGCGATCTCATCCGCATCGGCAACAGCCGCGGTGATCTCCGCATCCATGCCCGTATCACCACCGAGGTGAAGCCGGGCGTGCTGATCGCCGAGGGCCTCTGGCCGAACAAGGCGCATGTCGACGGCGAGGGCATCAACGTCCTGACGGGCGCCGACCCGGTCGCGCCCTATGGCGGAGCGGCCGTTCACGACAACAAGGTCTGGCTTCGCAAGGACGCAGCATGATGCAGCCGAAATCACGGGTAAGGATTGTCAGCGAGGAAACGCTGTCGAATGGGTGGACGCGGCTCGCCAGCTATCTGCTCGACTATATCGACCGTAACGGCGCGACCCAGCGGTTGAAGCGGGAGGTCTACCACCGCACGCCGGCCGCCTGCATTCTACTTTATGATCCGAAACGCGATCTCGTCGTCCTTGTCCGCCAGTTCCGTCTTGCCGTGCATCTCAACGGCGACCCCGCCTGGGTGATCGAAGTGCCGGCCGGCCTGCTCGACGATGACCATCCCGAACAGGCGATCCGCCGTGAGGCGATGGAGGAGACCGGCTATCGCCTGCGTGAGGCGCGCTTCCTATTCAAATGCTACATGTCGCCGGGCGCAATCAGCGAAGTCGTCCACGTCTTCGCAGCCCTGATCGACACCGCCGACCGCGTGGCCGAAGGCGGCGGGCTGGACGAGGAGCATGAGGACATCGAGGTTCTGGAAATTCCTCTCGACGAAGCCGCCCGGATGATAGAGACCGGCGAGATTTTCGACGCCAAGACGATCATGCTTTTGCAATGGGCCGCGTTGAACCGGGATAGGATCGGATAATGGGGCGAGCCGTCAGGGGTGATCTTTCGATTGCCCATGATGGCTCCGGCATTGAGCCGCCAGCGCTCGAAAATTCATACGTTTGTCACGAAGCGGTTCTATCCGCTGCGGTTTGTCGATCATCGGATGCAGTCAGGAGAAAGCCCATGTGGCTCAGCAATTTCACCCTCGTTCTCCCAGACGAGGTGGTGAGCGAAGGTTCCGTGCTTGTTGAGGACGGCGCCATCGCCGAAATCCGGCCGGAGCCGGTTGCCGGGGCTGCGATCGATGGCGGCGGGCGGCTGCTGATGCCGGGCTTCGTCGACCTGCACGGCGACATGATCGAGCGCGAGATCGCGCCGCGGCCGAACGCGACGATGCCGATCGATTTCGGCATCCACGAGCTCGACAAGAAACTTGCCGCTGCCGGTGTGACCACCGCCTTTGCCGCGGTCTCCTTCGCCACCGAAAGCGTCTACGGCCATGTCCGCTCGCTGGAGACGACTTCGGCGGTGATCGAGGGCATCAACCGTCTGCGTAACGATCTGCTGATCGACCACCGCGTTCACGCCCGCTATGAAATCACCAATGTCGGCGCAGCACCTGCGCTCGAGCGCCTGCTGAATGCCCACCAGATCGACATGGTTTCGCTGACGGACCACACGCCGGGCCAGGGCCAGTACAACAACCTGCAGAGCTATATCCTCAGCATTTCCGAGCGCCGCGCCATCTCCGAGGAGATGGCCGCTGAGATCGTCGCCAAGCGCATCGCCATGCGCAGCAATCCTGACATCGAGGCCCAGCTGCGGGAGATCGTCGCGCTGTCGCTGAAGCACAAGCTGTCGCTCGCCTCGCATGACGACGACAGCGTCGAGAAGGTCGCAGAAATGCACGATCTCGGCGTCACCATCAGCGAGTTTCCGGTCACCGCACCCGCGGCCGAAGAAGCGCGCCGCCGCGGCCTCTGGACGCTGATGGGCGCGCCGAACGCGCTGCGCGGCCAGTCGATGTCGGGCAATCTCAGCGCGCTCGATGCCGCCAGGGCCGGCCTGCTCGGCGTCATCGCCGCCGATTATCACCCGGCCGCCTTCGTACCCGGCATCTTCAAGCTCGCCGACACGGTGGAAGGCGGCCTGCCGGCCGCCGTCGCCATGGCGACCGGCAACGCGGCCCGCTCGGCAGGACTCTCCGATCGCGGCGAAATCGCCATCGGTCAGCGCGCCGATCTGGTCGTCGTCGAGCGGGGCGAGATCAACCGCATCCGCGCCACCTTCCGCGCCGGCCAGTTCGTGTATAGCGACGGCACCCTGCATCCATTGCGGGCGCTGGCGGCTTAGCTGCAGGTTTGAACGTCGATGACGAGATACCTCCGAGGCGAGCTTTCTCATCGGCGGTGCCCGACTATCACATTTCTCCGGAACAAGACTGGCAAGGATGGGGAATCAAGATGTCATCTGAGCCACGGTTGCTACACAAGGAATGGGGGCTCCTGCCGCTCGTTTTGAGTGGAATTGGGACGATATCTGTATTCATCATATCGATTTACTACGATAACCAATACGGAATTTCGTATGTCTATGTAGGTGGAGAGTATATAGAATGCGAAAAGTCGGTTGCTTCTTTGTTGAAGGCCATTGTCTTGGTATACAAATATCCCGGTTTGGCTCTTCTCATTATCTCATTTATTTCGGTAATTTTCTGTTGTGTCCATGACAGAGGTATATTTATCTTTATTACAATATGTGTCATATTTTTTAGCTATCCATTTGCTGCCATGTGGGGTGGAGCCAGGATTGTTCTAAGTGAATCATCGACAGTGACGCTGTGCGAGAGGGGAAGTTACGGCTCGGTTGCGATCCACCTTCCGATGTTGTTTTTGTCGTCCTACGTCATCATTGGAAATATGGTTCTGCTGACCAAGCGATGGTTCGGGGGGAGAACCAGCAATACCGATATCTAACCGCAGTCGCCGATCAGCGAAATCAGCTGGGCCTTAGGCGCCGCCGTTGAAGCCTCGAAGCCAACGGCCTTGCCGCCCTCCATCGCCACACGCCCCTCGGCAAAGAGCCGCAGCGCCCTCGGATAGATCTGATGCTCGACGGTCAGCACCCGTGCGGCCAGGCTTTCGGCGGTGTCGGCGGAAAAAACCGGAACGGCGGCCTGGCCGATCGTCGGTCCCTCATCCATGCCTTCGGTGACAAAATGCACCGTGCAGCCTGCGATGCGCATGCCGGCGTCGATGGCGCGCTGATGCGTGTGCAGCCCTGGAAACAGCGGCAGCAGGGAAGGGTGGATGTTGAGCATCCGGCCTTCATAACGCTGGATGAAGGTCGCCGTCAGCAGCCGCATGTAGCCTGCGAGGCAAAGGATATCGGGGGAGAGCGTGTCGAGCGCGGAAAAGATCGCCGCCTCGTGCGCTTCCTTGCTGGCGTAGTCCTTGCGGGGGAAGGCGAAGGTGGCGATGCCTTCGGCCGCCGCCTTGGCAAGTCCACCGGCATCCGCCTTGTCCGAGATCACGCCGACGATCTCGGCAGGGTAGTCGGTGGCCTTGGCCGCCGCAACCAGCGCCATCATGTTGGAGCCACTGCCTGATATGAAGACGACGACGCGTTTGCGCTTCATGCTCATATGGCAAGCGTGCCCTTGTAGACCGTGCCGGCAGCGCCTTCGTCGCGCGCAATCATCCGGCCGAGCGTGATAACCTTTTCGCCTTCGGCTTCGAGCACCTTCGATACCGCGGCGACATTTTCCCCAGCGACAACGACGATCATGCCGATGCCGCAGTTGAAGGTGCGCAGCATTTCCTTGGCTTCGACGCCGCCGGTTTTGGCGAGCCACGAGAAGACCGGCGGCACGTTGACGGCATTGAGATCGATCTCGGCCGCCAGATGCCTCGGCAGCACGCGCGGAATATTCTCGGGGAAGCCGCCGCCGGTGATGTGGGCGAGCGCCTTCAGCGCGCCGGTCTCGCGGATCGCCTTCAGAAGGGGCTTCACATAGATGCGGGTCGGCTCGAGCAGCGCTTCGCCAAGCTTCTTGCCTTCGGCAAAGGGCGCCGGCGCGTCCCAGCCGAGGCCGGACAGTTCGACGATCTTGCGCACAAGCGAAAAGCCGTTGGAATGAACGCCGGAGGAGGCAAGGCCGAGGATCACGTCGCCCTCGGCAATATCGCCTGACGGCAGCAGCTTGCCGCGTTCGGCCGCACCGACCGCAAAACCGGCGAGATCATAGTCGCCGGAGGAATACATGCCGGGCATTTCGGCCGTCTCGCCGCCGATCAGCGCGCAGCCTGCCTCGCGGCAGCCGGCGGCAATGCCGCCGACGATCGCCGCACCCTGGTCGGGATCGAGCTTGCCGGTTGCGAAATAATCGAGGAAGAACAGTGGCTCGGCGCCCTGGACCACGAGGTCGTTGACGCACATGGCGACGAGGTCGATGCCGACGGTGTCGTGGTAATCGGCGTCGATCGCGATCTTCAGCTTGGTGCCGACGCCGTCATTGGCGGCGACGAGAACCGGATCGGTAAAGCCCGCCGCCTTGAGATCGAAGAGCCCGCCGAAGCCGCCGATCTCGCCGTCAGCGCCCGGCCGACGCGTCGAGCGCACTGCCGGCTTGATCTTCTCGACGAGGAGGTTGCCGGCATCGATGTCGACGCCCGCATCGCTATAGGTCAGGCCGTTTTTTCCAGACTGGCTCATGCTGGTCTCCGATGGCTATTTCCAGGCGGCAGACGCGCCGCGTCATCTGCCGGTCGCAATTGCATGACAGGGGCCTTTATGCAAGCGTCGCATGGCAAAAGCCTCCAATTTCCCATGTCTTTAATCGGCCTTTCCGGGATTTGGCGTGACAGGGTTGACCATCTTTGCGCCTGCATCCTATGTGCTGAATGGCCGCGTCGGACAAGAGGCGGCGTTCGGCGGCGGCGAGCGAAATGGGGAAGCAATGCCACAGCATGTCAGCGGCAACAGTCTGAAGCGCCAGATCTTCTTCTGGCTGGCCGTGCTCGTCTTCTTCATCGCCTTTCTCTATGTCTTCAGCTCGATCCTCTTGCCGTTCATCGCCGGCATGGCGATCGCTTATTTCCTCGATCCCGTCGCCGACCGGCTGGAGCGCCTGGGCCTCAGCCGCTTGATGGCGACGGTCGGCATTCTGATCGCCTTTGTCATCGTCTTTGCGCTGGCGCTGATGATCCTCATTCCCGTGCTGATCAGCCAGTTCAACGATTTCGCCGAGCGCTTGCCGAGTTATATCAGCCAGCTGCAGAAATTCATCGCCCAGTCGCAGCATTCGCTGCTGCCGCCGTGGATCAGGAGCCAAGTCGGCACGATCAAGGATAATTTCTCCGGCATCCTCTCCGAAGGCATGGGGTTCCTGACGGGACTCTTCGCGCAGATCTGGAATTCCGGCAAGGCGATTGTCGACGTCATCTCGCTGCTCGTCGTCACTCCCGTCGTCGCTTTCTATATCCTGCTCGATTGGGACCGCATGGTCGCCAAGGTCGACCAGTGGATCCCGCGCGATTACGTCAGCGATGTCCGCCAGATCGCCAGCGAGATCGATCAGGCGATCGCCGGCTTCATCCGCGGTCAGGGCTCCCTCTGCCTTATCCTCGGCATCTATTATGCCGCCGGCCTTTCCCTCGTCGGGCTGAACTTCGGCCTGCTGATCGGCCTCTTCGCCGGCATGATCAGTTTCATTCCCTATGTCGGCTCGCTGGTCGGCCTCGTTCTTGCCGTTGGCGTGGCAATCGTGCAGTTCTGGCCGGATTATCCCTGGATCGGACTTGTGCTCGTCGTCTTCTTCAGCGGCCAGTTTTTCGAAGGCAACATCCTGCAGCCGAAGCTCGTCGGCTCCAGCGTCGGCCTGCATCCGGTCTGGCTGATGTTTGCACTGTTTGCCTTCGGCGCGCTCTTCGGCTTCGTCGGGCTTCTGGTCGCCGTGCCGGCTGCCGCCGCCGTCGGCGTCCTTGTCCGCTTCGCGCTTTCGCGTTACCTTCAGAGCGATCTTTATTTTGGCGGGTCAGCAGACGGCCACGCCCGGAAGACGAAATCAGTACCCAATGAATGACGTGAAGAACGCTGATCCGAAGCGCAAGGCCGAAGAGCAGCTGCCGCTGGTGTTTTCGCATGATGCCGCAAGCGGGCGCGACGATCTCCTGATCTCGGAGCGTCTCGCCGCCGCCGTCTCGATCGTCGATGCGTGGCCCGCATGGGCGTCGCCGGTCGTTATCCTTGCCGGCCCGGTCGGCTCGGGAAAATCGCACTTGGCCGGCATCTGGAGAGAACACAGCGGAGCGGAGATCATTCACCCCAAGGCCGGTTCCAATGCCGCGGTCAGGGCGGCGAACGGCCCTGTCCTGTTCGAGGATGCCGATCGTCTCGGCTTCGACGACAACACGCTCTTCCATGTCATCAACAGCGTGCGCGAAAACGGCACCAGCCTGCTGATGACAAGCCGTCTCTGGCCGATGTCGTGGCCGGTTCTGCTGCCGGATCTGCGCTCTCGCCTCAAGGCCGCCACCGTCGTCGAGATCGGCGAGCCGGATGAAGCCCTGTTGTCGCAGGTGATCGTCAAGCTCTTCGCCGACCGGCAGCTTTATATAGATGACAAACTCGTGCTCTATATCGTCAACCGGATGGAGCGGTCGCTGAACGCGGCCCAGACAATCGTCGAACGGCTCGACCGGCTGGCCCTGTCGCGGGGCACGAAAATCACCCGCACTCTTGCCGCTGAAGTATTGAATGAATTGGGAAATTCGGAGCCGGCCGATTGACTGTCACAGTTCCGTCGTGAAACTGATATAATTGCCATCGCGATTGAAAACGGGGTAAGCCGACCATGGACAGCGCAGTCGCAGAACATCAGGAACTCACTCCGGAAACCAACGACAATATCCCCCCGCTGGACGAGTTGCTGGCAAGCCCCGAGCGCTTCATCAACCGCGAATTCTCCTGGCTGCAGTTCAACCGCCGTGTCCTGGAAGAGACGCTGAATACCGAACATCCGCTGCTCGAGCGCGTCCGCTTCCTGTCGATCTCGGCGGCCAACCTCGACGAGTTCTTCATGGTGCGCGTCGCCGGCCTCGAGGGCCAGGTGCGCCAGAACATCGCTATCCGCAGCCCCGACGGCAAGACACCGGCCGAACAGCTCGATTCGATCCTGCAGGAGATCGACCATCTGCAGATGGAGCAGCAGGCTTCGCTCGCTGTGCTGCAGCAGTACCTCGCCAAGGAAGACATTCTGATCGTGCGCCCGGGCGCCTTGAGCGATGCAGACCGCCAGTGGCTCGCCTCCGAATTCGAACAGGCGATCTTCCCGGTGCTGACGCCGCTGTCCATCGATCCGGCCCATCCGTTCCCCTTCATCCCCAATCTTGGCTTCTCGATCGGCCTGCAGCTCGTCAGCAAGAACGGCCGCGAGCCGATGACGGCGCTGCTGCGCCTGCCGCCGGCGCTCGACCGCTTCGTCCGGCTGCCCGACGATGGAAACACGATCCGCTACATCACGCTGGAAGACGTCGCGAACATCTTCATCCATAGGCTCTACCCGGGTTACGAGGTGCAGGGCTCCGGTACGTTCCGCGTCATCCGCGACAGTGATATCGAAGTCGAGGAAGAGGCCGAGGATCTCGTGCGCTTCTTCGAAACGGCACTCAAGCGCCGCCGTCGCGGCAAGGTCATCCGCATCGAGACCGATTCGGAAATGCCGGCCTCGCTGCGTCAGTTCGTCGTGCAGGCGCTCAGCATCCCCGAAAATCGCGTCGCCGTTCTGCCGGGGCTCCTGGCGCTGAACACTCTGTCGGAGATCACCAAGGCGCCGCGCGACGATCTCAGGTTTCAGCCCTACAATGCGCGATTTCCCGAGCGTGTCCGCGAACATGCCGGCGACTGCTTCGCCGCGATCCGCGAGAAGGACATGGTCGTCCATCACCCTTATGAATCCTTCGACGTGGTGGTCCAGTTCCTTCTCCAGGCTGCGCGCGATCCTGACGTTCTGGCGATAAAGCAGACGCTTTACCGCACCTCGAACGACAGCCCGATCGTCCGCGCTCTGGTCGACGCCGCCGAGGCCGGCAAGTCGGTGACGGCGCTGGTGGAGCTCAAGGCCCGCTTCGACGAAGAGGCGAATATCCGCTGGGCGCGCGATCTCGAGCGCGCCGGCGTGCAGGTCGTCTTCGGCTTCATCGAGCTCAAGACCCACGCCAAGATGTCGATGATCGTCCGCCGCGAGGAAGGGAAGCTCAGGACCTATTGTCACTTGGGAACCGGCAACTACCACCCGATCACCGCCAAGATCTATACGGATCTCTCCTATTTCACCTGCAATCCCGTCATTGCCCACGACATGGCGAATATCTTCAACTTCATCACCGGCTATGGCGAACCTGAAGAGGGCATGCAGCTCGCCGTCTCGCCCTATACGTTGCGCTCGCGCATCCTGCGTCACATCGAGGAAGAGATTCAGCATGCCAGGAACGGCGCGCCGGCGGCGATCTGGATGAAGATGAACTCGCTTGTCGACCCCGACATCATCGATGCGCTCTATCGCGCCAGCCATGCCGGCGTCGAAATCGATCTCGTCGTGCGCGGCATCTGCTGCCTGCGTCCGCAGCTGCCCGGTCTCTCGGAGAAGATCCGCGTCAAATCAATCGTCGGCCGCTTCCTCGAACACAGCCGCATCTTCTGCTTCGGCAACGGCTATGGCCTGCCGTCGGACAAGGCGCTGGTCTACATCGGTTCTGCCGACATGATGCCGAGAAATCTCGACCGCCGCGTCGAGACCATGGTTCCGTTGACGAATCCGACTGTTCATGAGCAGGTCTTGTCACAGATTATGCTCGGCAACGTGATTGACAATCAACAAAGCTACGAGATATTGCCCGACGGTACGTCGCGGCGCATGGAAGTGCGCAGGGGCGAGGAGCCGTTCAATGCGCAGCAGTATTTCATGACCAATCCGAGCCTGTCAGGCCGTGGTGAAGCTCTGAAATCAAGCGCGCCGAAACTGATCGCCGGCCTGCTCGAAGGCCGCAACAACAAGTAAAACTGGACCATATGGTTGAATCTGAAGCCCAGGGGCGCCTTCCAGGGATCGCCCCGGTCTCCGTCGTCGACATCGGATCGAATTCCATTCGTCTTGTCGTTTACGAAGGCCTGTCCCGTTCGCCTACGATCCTCTTCAACGAAAAGGTCCTCTGCGGCCTCGGCAAGGGCATAGCCATCACCGGCAAGATGGATGAAGAGAGCGTCGCCCGGGCTCTGGCAGCGCTCCACCGTTTCAAGGCCCTGTCCGATCAGGCGCGGGCCGCCACCATGTATGTGCTGGCGACGGCCGCCGCCCGCGAGGCGAGCAACGGCCCCGACTTCATCCATCAGGCGGAGACGATCCTGCAGCGCCACATCCGGGTGCTTTCAGGTGAGGAGGAGGCTCGTTTCGCCTCGCTCGGCATCATCAGTGGCTTCTTCAATCCTGACGGCATTGCCGGCGACCTCGGCGGTGGTTCTCTTGAACTGATCGACATCAAGGGCAAGGAGGTCGGCAAGGGCATTACGCTGCCGCTCGGCGGTCTGCGCCTGTCGGAATATGCCGGCGGCTCGCTCTCCAAGGCGCGAACTTTTGCCCGCAAGCAGGTGAAGACGGCAAAACTCCTGGCGAAAGGCGAGGGGCGCACCTTCTATGCCGTCGGCGGCACCTGGCGAAATATCGCCAAGCTGCACATGGAGATCACCCATTATCCGCTGCATATGATGCAGGGCTATGAGGTATCCCTCGAAGCGATGATGCTGTTCCTCGATCAGGTGGTGACCGCGCGCGATTCCAAGGAACCGGCCCTCCAGGCCGTCTCGAAGCATCGCCGTTCGCTGCTGCCTTTCGGCGCCATCGCCATGAAGGAAGTCTTGAGCGTCATGAAGCCGTCCGTGATCTCCTTCTCGGCACAGGGCGTGCGCGAGGGTTATCTCTATTCGCTGCTGTCTGAGGCCGAGCGCCGCGCCGATCCGTTGTTGGCTGCCGCTGGCGAACTAGCGATCCTGCGTGCCCGTTCGCCCGAGCATGCCCGCGAACTGGCGGAATGGACCGGCCGCATGATGCCCTTGTTCGGCGTCCAGGAAACCGAAGAGGAAAGCCGCTATCGTCAGGCCGCCTGCCTGCTTGCCGATATCAGCTGGCGCGCCCATCCTGATTATCGTGGCCTGCAGGCACTGAACGTCATCGCCCACTCCTCCTTCGTCGGCATCAGCCATCCCGGCCGCGCCTTCATCGCGCTCACCAATTATTACCGTTTCGAGGGCCTGCACGACGACGGCGCCACCGGTCCGCTGGCGCAGATCGCCACCCCTCAGTTCATCGACCGCGCCAAACTGCTCGGCGGCATGCTGCGCGTCGTCTATCTCTTCTCGGCCTCCATGCCCGGCATCGTCAAGCACCTGACCTTCCGCAAATCGTCGAATCCGGACTTCGACCTCGAATTCGTCGTGCCGCCGGAATACCGCGATTTCGCCGGCGAGCGCCTGGACGGCCGCCTGCAGCAGCTGTCGCGGTTGACGAACAAGAGGCTGGCGTTTCGGTTCGAGTAGAGAGGCATTCTTTCCGCGGGCTCTTCCCGCGGTGCGGACCGTTCGACCTCCCTCATTCCTGTGACGAGCACAGGAATGAGGGAGGTCGAAGTAGTGCCATACGCAAAAGGGCGGCGCTGACCGCACCACCCTCCGGATGTCCTCAGGGTTTTCTGCTCACTTCGCGTTCAAAAACTCGCCAACCTCGAGCAGGCTGAACTCGTTATTGTCGGCCTTGTCGACAGCGCGGCCGGCCGAGAAGGGCAGGTTGTTGTCATTGCCGATGATGATGTGGGTGGCGTCGACGCGGTCGACGTTTTCGATGGTGACGAACGGCATGTCATAGACGCCATCCTTGCTGCCGGCCTGCTTCTTGTTGTCGGGGTCCTGAATATCAAGGAGATCGATGTAACCGATCTTGCGGACGGCCTTGCCGAGGTTGGCGTCGTTGAATTCGATCTTGTAGACGCGCTTCAGCACCGCCGGAGCTTCGAAGCAATCCGGCTTCGGCTGCTTCGGGTCGGAGCAGGCCTTGTCGCTGGTGCCGGCGCCGCTGTCGCGCTCGATGACGAGAGCGGTGGAGTCGTCGAGCATGTTGAAATCCCCGATCGATACACCCTTGTCTTCGAATGGATAAAGCCAGCTGCGGCCTGTCCACTTCTTGGAGCCAGCGTCGAATTCTATGACGCGGATGGCCGTATGGCCGTCAGCCGTTTCCATCGTGCCGTCATCCTCGTAGATGGCGCCTTCGAGCAGGCCGTAGAGCTTGGATCCGTCCTTCGACATGGCAAGGCCTTCGAAGCCGCCGGAGCGCTTCAGGTTGAAGACCGGCATCTTGGCGGCCGGATTGCCAGGCAGCTGGATCAGCGGGTTGTCGGGCGAAAGCACCGGCTTGCCGTCGAGCATCGTCGGGATCACGTCCGTCAGGCGACCTTCGGTATCGACCTTGAGGAGATAGGGACCGAACTCGTCGCCCAGCCAGAAGCCGTCGGCATCCGGCTGGATCGATTCGATGTCGAAGTCGGCGCCGGTAAGGTAACGCTTTTCCGTGCCTTCGAGCACGAGCGGGAACGGGGCGATCTTGTTTGGATCGGAGAGGAAGAGGTTCTTGACGACCTCAGCCTTGTTGGCAGTCCAGTCGAACTTCATCTGATGCAGGAACAGCATGGAGTCGGAAGAGTTGGCTTTCGAACCGAAGCCGTTGTCGGAGAGCGTCCAGAAGGTCCCGTCAGCCATCGTCTTGATGCCTGAGAAACCTTGGATCGGCTGGCCGTCGAACGGAAGCTTGAGGTCGGTCACGCGCGCGCCGTCCTTGCCTGGAACGGCGCCGAGAGCTTCGCTGCGCTTGCGGTCCGGCGTCGTGAACTTGCCGGAATGCTTGAGAAATTCGGGGGCGTCGGCCGGAGCCGGAACCATGGTATTGGCTGGCAGGATCGCCTGGCCGGTGAGCTTGGCCGGGAACTGCTGCTGGTCGGCCGAAACGGGGCCGGCAATCAGGATGAAAAGCGATATGGAAGCAAAAAGGACGTTCTTCATAATATCCCCATGGACGGATGCGAATGGCTTCCGCTTAACAGGGCTTCCGTGTCAGCGAATTGACGGTTGGGTGAAGCTTTGGTGACGGGTGATAAATGGACTTGCTCAGCCGTGCAGAACGACTGCGGGCGTGTTCAGAACGGTCACCGCACGCGAGGACAGCGCCATGACGCCGAGTGCCTGGCCGCGTCCCTTGACGGCATGGATCCCGAGATCCTCGCAGGAAATGTCATCGGGAAAGGTCATGCGCCGGGCCAGTTCCGCGGAGATCAGCACCTGCCGGTTCAGGCTGCGGCAGAGCGTCTCCAGCCGGGCGGTCGTATTCACCGTATCGCCAAAATAGCTGATCTTGTGGTGGTCGACGCCGACTTCCGCCGTGATGATCTCGCCGCCATGAAGTGCAACGTGAAGCTTCGGCACCTGGCCGTAATTTTTCCGCCAGCCGGCGGCATTGGCTTCGATATCGGCGAGGATATCGAAGATGCAGCGAACGCAGCGCGCATCCTTGACGCCGCGGGCCAGCGGCCAGGTAATGATCGCCGCATCGCCGACATAGTCGTTGATCATGCCCTTGTGGCGTCTGACCGGCTCGGCGAAAGTCGCAAACAGCGAGCTCAGCAGCTGCTGCGCCCTGAGGTCGCCGTGTTTTTCGGCAAAAGCCGTCGAATCGACGAGATCGATGAACAGGAAGACCCGCTCTTCCTTGACCGGATTGCGATAGCGGCTGATGAGCATGCTGGTGAATACTTCGCGGCCGAGCAGTTCGCGCACGCGCAGGATGAAGATCAGCGCCAAGCAGACGACAAGTGCATAAAGGAAGACGTCGAACGGCATGATGACGAGATCGAGGAGCGACGTCGGCTTCAGCACGCCGACCGAGCGAAGCAGCAGCCCGGCGCAGGCAAAGCCAATGCTCATCAGAATTTCGTAGATCGCCAGTTCGGTTATGATGAAGGCGAAGGTCGGTAGCTTCTGGATGCGTCTGTAGAGTCCGCGGAACAGCACCTTGCGCTCGAAGGCAATGATCGGCATGCCGATGAACAGCGCGAAGATCGCCCCGACGACCGGCGTCTGCTCCGAATAGAACATCGAATCATAGACGACGCCGCTCGCCGCGAGAACGATGACGATCAGGATCCAGTTCTGCGTCGGAGAAATTTCCCGCATGCCGCGCCCTTCGCTTCGCAGTGTCTCCGCCATTGTTTTCGGTTGGGAAAATGGCGTTGAGCGAATTCGATTTGGTGTCAGAGTGCGACGGTTTCAACCTTCCGGCCGGCGAATCGCAATCCGATCTGGCCCTGGATCAGCTGCAGCGCCGGCTCGCCGAAAAGATCGCGCCGCCAGCCGTGCAGGGCAGCGACATCGGCCTTCTCGCCATCGGCGGCAATCTTGTCGAGATCCTCGCTGTTGGCGATCACCTTCGGCGCCACCCCATGTTTTTCCGAGATCAGCTTCAGCAGCACCTTTAAGAGTTCGACGGCGGCAGCTGCGCCCTCCGGGGCCTGTGCCTGACGTGGCACATGCGGCATCTCGGCTTTCGGAAGGGCGAGCGCCGCATTGACCGCTTCGACGACTGCCGTCCCGGCGGCCGAACGCTCCCAGCCCTTCGGAATGGTGCGCAGGCGGCCGAGCGCTTCGGAATCCCTGGGTTGCTGCTGGGCGATCTCATAGATCGCATCGTCCTTCAAAACGCGCGAACGCGGCACGTTACGGGCCCGCGCCTCGCGCTCACGCCAGGCGGCGACGTATTTCAGGATTGCCAGCTCCTGCGGCTTGCGCAGGCGCATCTTCAGACGCTGCCAGGCGTCGTCGGGATGCATGTCGTAGGTCTCGCGCGCCTCGAGAATGTCCATTTCCTCGCGCAGCCACGACGTGCGGCCTTCGCGATCGAGTTCCGCCTTCAGCGACAGGTAGACGTCGCGCAGATGGGTGACGTCGGCCAGCGCATATTCCAGCTGCTTTTCGGAGAGCGGCCGGCGGCTCCAGTCGGTGAAGCGCGACGACTTGTCGATATGGACGTTCTTGATGCGGCTGACCAGCTGGTCATAGGAGACGCTGTCGCCGAAACCGCAGACCATGGCGGCGACCTGCGTGTCGAAGATCGGATGCGGAATGAGATTGCCGCGATTGAAGATGATTTCGATGTCCTGACGCGCCGCGTGAAAGACTTTCAACACCTTGGTGTCCGCCATCAGCTCGAAGAAGGGAGCGAGATCGATGCCCTTCGCCAGCGGGTCGACGAGTACTTCCAATGTCGGGCTTGCCATCTGGATCAGGCAGAGCTCCGGCCAGAACGTCGTCTCACGCAGGAATTCGGTGTCGATGGTGATGAAGTCGGACTTGGCCAGCTCTTTGCAGGCGGCCGCCAAATCGGCGGTGGTTTCGATCATATCATTTCATTCGCAAGGAAAAGGTTGGTTGAACCTTCCTTCTCCTTTCGCTTCGATATGTCAATACAACAGCATACGCTTCAAGCATTGCTGAAGAAGAATCACGTCCAAACTGAGGCACAGGGAATGCTTCAGCTCACTCTGATATAGCTGGTCATTCCCGTCTTCTGATGCTCGATGATGTGGCAATGCAGCACCCAGTCGCCGGGATTGTCGGCGACAAAAGCCAATTGCACTTTCTCGTCCGGCTGGACGAGGTAGGTGTCGGACACCAGCGGCATCGCCTCCCGCGCCGAGGAGGAGATCACCGTGAAACTCATCCCGTGCAGATGGATCGGATGCGCGTGCGGCGTGGTGTTCTCGAGGTTGAAGACATAGCTTCTGCCGAGCTTCAGTTCCGCCAGCGGCGCCGTCGGATCGGGCGTGTCTCCGGGCCACGGCACCTTGTTGATCGCCCAGAAGCTGTAGCCGAGCGTGCCGCAGATGCTTTCCACGGCGGCATTTTCCGCAGTGGCGCTCAAGACCAGCGGGATCTGTTCGGCAACGGAAAGATCGGCCTTCGGAACAGGATTCTGGCCAAGAGGCCCGAGATCGCCGATGTCGCGCTTCAGCGATGCCCCGACCGCACGCAGGCTGGCGATCGTCTTCGGCGCCGTGCCGCGAATGTCTTCCAGTGTCGCGACGGCGCCTTCATCGTCCGGCATGCGCACCACAAGATCGAGCCGCTGGCCCGGCCCGATCTGCAGGAGGTCGAGGGGGAAGCGTTTCGGCACCGGATTGCCGTCGATTGCGATGACGGTCGCATCTGCGCCCGCCATCTTCAGCAAGAAGATGCGCGTCACGTCGGTGATGGCAATGCGCAGCCGCGCCAACCCGCCGGCCGGGGCGTCATATTGCGGCTCCTGGCGCCAGTTGGCCGTGCGCACCGTGCCGTAGGTGCCGCTCTTGGCAGCGTCGCGCGGCCGGAAGGGCGCGATGAACTGCCCGTCGCCTCCGAGACGCCAGTCGCGCAGATTGAGCAACACCTCGGCATCGAATTCCGGATCAGCCGGATCCTCGACGACGAGCATGCCGGTCATGCCATGTCCCATCTGCGTCAGCGTGTTGCAATGCGGATGGTACCAGAAGGTGCCGGCATCGGGCGGCGTGAAGGCATAGTCGAAGCTGTCGCCGGTATAGATATAGGGCTGCGTCACGAAGGGCACGCCATCCATGCGGTTGTCGATACGAAGCCCGTGCCAATGGATCGTCGTCGGCTCATCGAGTCCGTTCTTCAGCCTTGCCGCGTAGGGCCGCCCCTTGGTCATTCTCAGAACCGGCGGCATGCCGTCATGGCCCCAGCTCATGACATCCCGAGTCGGACTCGCCTCGGTCAGGATGGCCTCGGTTTTCACAGCCGTCAGCAGCTGCGGTTCCGACGCCGCCTCGGCCAGTCCGAATTTGCCCGCAATGGCCATGCCTGCGCCATATGCGCCCGCGACGGCGGATGCCTTCAGAAGGTTGCGGCGGGTCAGCAGAGGCATGCGGCGGCTCCAGGATGGGAATGCTGATCCTTTTAAAGTTGAGCCGCATCTTCATCAATATGGGAAATGCGGCCAAACTGCCGCAGCCTGCGGGTCGCAGCCTTGCCATAAACGCATGCCAAACCCAGGGGCGGGGCGCGCCAAGCCTTGACAAATCGGAGCGTCCATGCGCTTTTCCGCCCGATTTTCTTGTCGGCGCGGGAGGGTCTTCGAACCCCTGCTGCCGTCTTCAGCCACATGCCAGGATTTGAGATCATGCATCGCTACCGCAGCCACACATGCGCCGCCCTCCGCAAGACGGATGTCGGCTCGACCGTCCGCATCGCCGGCTGGGTCCATCGCGTTCGCGACCATGGTGGCGTTCTCTTCATCGACCTTCGCGACCATTACGGCATCACCCAGGTCGTCGCCGACCCGGATAGCCCTGCCTTCAAGACGGCGGAAACCGTGCGTGGCGAATGGGTCATCCGCATCGACGGCCTCGTCAAAGCCCGTACCGAAGAGACCGTCAACAAGAACATGGCGACCGGCGAGATCGAGCTCTACGCGCAGGAGATCGAAGTGCTCTCCGCCGCCAAGGAATTGCCGCTGCCGGTCTTCGGTGAGCCTGATTATCCGGAAGACGTTCGCCTCAAGTATCGCTTCCTCGATCTTCGCCGCGAAACCCTGCACAAAAACATCGTCAAGCGCACCCAGGTGATTTCGGCCATGCGCCGTGAAATGGGCGGCGCGGGCTTTACCGAATATACCACGCCGATCCTCACAGCCTCCTCGCCCGAAGGCGCGCGCGACTTCCTCGTGCCGAGCCGTATTCATCCCGGCACCTTCTACGCTCTGCCGCAGGCGCCGCAGCAGTACAAGCAACTGCTCATGGTCGCAGGTTTCGACCGTTACTTCCAGATCGCGCCGTGCTTCCGTGACGAAGACCCGCGCGCCGACCGCTTGCCTGGCGAATTCTACCAGCTCGACCTCGAAATGAGCTTCGTCACCCAGGAAGACGTCTGGGACACCATGGGTCCGCTGATGACCAAGGTGTTCGAAGAGTTTGCCGAAGGCAAGCCGGTCACCAAGGAATGGCCGCGCATCCCCTATGACGAGGCGATCCGCAAATACGGCTCCGACAAGCCCGATCTGCGCAACCCGATCGTCATGGAAGCGGTGACCGAACATTTCGCCGGCTCGGGCTTTAAAGTCTTCGCCGGCATGATCGCCTCCAACCCGAAGGTCCAGGTCTGGGCGATCCCGGCCAAGACAGGCGGCTCGCGTGCTTTCTGCGACCGCATGAACGCCTGGGCGCAGAGCCAGGGCCAGCCGGGCCTCGGCTACATCTTCTGGCGCAAGGAAGGCGAGAAGCTCGAAGGCGCCGGACCACTTGCCAAGAACATCGGCGAGGAGCGCACCGATGCGATCCGGACCCAACTTGGTCTTGGCGACGGCGACGCGTGCTTCTTCGTCGCCGGAGAGCCGGAAAAATTCTACAAGTTTGCGGGTGAGGCCCGCACCAAGGCCGGCGAAGAACTCAACCTCGTCGACCGCGACCGCTTCGAGCTCTGCTGGATCGTCGACTTCCCATTCTTCGAATGGAACGACGAGGAAAAGAAGGTCGATTTCGCCCACAACCCGTTCTCGATGCCGCAGGGTGGCCTCGATGCGCTCAGGAACCAGGATCCCCTGACGATCAAGGCCTTCCAGTACGACGCCGTCTGCAACGGCTTCGAGATCGCCTCGGGTTCGATCCGCAACCAGTCGCCGGAAACCATGGTCGCCGCCTTCGAGAAGGTCGGTCTCAGCCAGCAGGACGTCGAGGACCGCTTCGGCGGCCTCTACCGCGCCTTCCAGTACGGCGCGCCTCCGCATGGCGGCGCCGCCTTCGGCATCGACCGAATCGTCATGCTGCTCGTCGGCGCCAAGAACCTGCGTGAGATCTCGCTGTTCCCGATGAACCAGCAGGCCCAGGACCTGCTGATGGGCGCGCCGACCCCGGCAACCCCGACGCAGCTGCGAGAACTCGCGATCCGGCCGATCCCGCCGGTCAAGAAGGACTGAGTTCAGCTCAGCGTCGAATGGAAAAGCCCGGCGGCCGCAAACGCCGGGCCTTTTGTTTGCGCGGATCGTCTGATTTGAAACAAGAAAGGGCCCGGCAGCGGAACTGTCGGGCCCTTTCTTGCAATTTGAGCGATCAGTCGTTGGCCGAAACCTTGACGCCGAGCACCTGCGGCAGCGTGTTCGGAGCGCCCATCGCGGCGCCGACGATCGTCGGGAACGGCACCGGCTTTTCAGGAGCGGCCTTCACCGTCAAGCTCTTGGGGTCGTCGAGGAAGGTGTTGACGGCGGCCGAAACGGCGTTCTGCAGTTCCGGGATATTGAGCTGCGCCAGCATGATCGGCGTCATCGCCTTCAGCGAATCCGCCATCTGCTTGCCTGACATGTTCTGCTGCGAACCGGCGTAATCGAGCGCCCGCTTGGTGATCGAGGCATCTTCGAAGCGCACGTGAGCGCCCTCGAAGGACAGCTGCTGCATCAGGCCGAGCATGGCAAGGCCGAGCGCCTGCTGCGACTGTTCCGTGTTCGGATTGGATTCCGATTCCTTCACCGCATCCTGCAGTGATTTCATGAAGGCCATCGTATAGCCGGAGATCTTGAAGCCGAGGTTGAGCTTGCCGATGTTCGTGAAGTCGAAGGCGATTTCCGAAACGTCGAACGTGCCGGGCCCGAGCTCCCAGGCCCCTTTCATGGTGATGTCACCCTGGACGTGCTGTAGCGCAAGCTTCTCGATCGCATCCTTGCCCTGCGGATCGTCGGCCTTGGTGAGGTCGGCCTTCATGCTTTTGAAGGCGCCGTCGAAATCGAAGCCGGATTCGTCCTCGCGCAGCGTCAGGTTCATGTCGCTTTGCAGTAGCGAGAACACTTCCGCGCCGTCCTTGACCACCTTCAGCGGGCCGGTATGGGCGGTTTCGTAGAGCATCATTGTGTCGAGGCTGTCGCCGCCGGCTGTCGCCGGAATGGAAATGCCGCCGAGCGTCAGCTCTTGTGCGGTCATGGTGACGCCGTCTTTCGTCGTGTTGATATCGGGGAAGGCGGCCTCTTCGATGTAATAGCCACCTTCCTCATCTTCCTCCACGCCGGACAGGGTGACTTCGCCGATGGCGAAGCTCTCGTTGCCGGCCGGTTTGATGCTGACTTTCTTTAAGGTCACGGTGGTGCCATTGATATCGACGCCGTCAGCCGAAATCGTTCCGCCCTGTGCGGCATAGGCGGCATTGAGCTTCTTCAGCAGATCATTGCCGTCGAGGGCCAAGGCCGAGCCGGCGAGCGAGAAAAAGGCTGCGCCCGACAGCATCAGCCGCGTTGTCCGATAAATGTTCATAAGGGTGATTCCTCTGGTGGCGTGTGGCGGTTTGGAAATCTGCAGTTACGCTACTACGGATTGGGGCCGCTTTATATTTGCGGACTTCTAAATTTCTGTTGAAGGGAACGGCAAACGAAGTCCAAATTGCGGCGGAACGTTTGTCTCATCCTTTGATGTCGCCCCCAAGACTTCATCCACAGCTGCAATAGGCCGGATTCCTTGCCCGCCGGCCACTTCTGGGCTAGTCAAGGCCCATGGGACAAGAGATTTTGCCGCCTTCCGGCGGAGACGACGACAACATCCAGCCGGTCGACCTCAAGGCGGCGCTCGAGCAGCGTTACCTTGCCTATGCGCTGTCGACCATCATGCACCGCGCGCTGCCTGACGTGCGCGACGGGCTGAAGCCTGTCCATCGCCGCATCGTCTACGCGATGAACGAGATGGGGCTGAGGCCTACTTCGGCCTTCAGAAAATGCGCCAAGATCGTCGGCGAAGTGATGGGTAACTACCATCCGCATGGCGACCAGTCGATCTACGACGCGCTTGCCCGTCTCGCCCAGGATTTCTCGCAGCGTTATACGCTGGTCAACGGCCAGGGCAATTTCGGCAATATAGACGGCGACAGCCCCGCCGCCATGCGTTACACCGAATCGAAGATGACGGCGGTCTCCGAACTGCTGCTCGAAGGCATCGATCAGGATGCGGTCGATTTCCGCGACACCTACGACGAATCGAATTCCGAGCCGGTCGTGCTTCCCGGCGCCTTCCCGAACCTGCTCGCCAACGGCTCCTCCGGCATCGCCGTCGGCATGGCGACCTCGATCCCGTCTCACAATGCGCATGAGCTTTGCGACGCCGCCCTGCATCTGATCAAGCATCCCGATGCGACCATCGAAAAGCTCGTCGAATTCATTCCCGGCCCGGATTTCCCCACAGGCGGCATTATCATCGACAGCCGCGACAGCATCATCGAGAGCTACCGCACCGGCCGCGGCGGTTTTCGCGTGCGGGCGAAATGGCAGACGGAGGATCTCGGTCGCGGCGGCTATCAGATCGTCATCACCGAAATTCCCTTTCAGGTGCAGAAATCGCGGCTGATCGAGAAGATCGCCGAGCTGCTGATCGCCCGCAAGCTGCCGCTGCTGGAAGACATCCGCGATGAATCGGCCGAGGACATTCGCATCGTCCTGGCGCCGAAGTCCCGCAGCGTCGATCCGACCATCCTGATGGAATCGATGTTCAAGCTGACGGAGCTCGAAAGCCGCTTTCCGCTCAACATGAACGTTCTGTCCATGGGGCGCATCCCCAAAGTCATGGCGCTGAACGATGTGCTGAAGGAGTGGCTGGACCACCGTCGCGAAGTCCTGCAGCGCCGGTCGCGCTTCCGCCTGGCCGCAATCGACAAGCGTCTCGAGATCCTCGGCGGTCTGTTGATCGCCTACCTCAACATCGATGAGGTGATCCGGATCATTCGCGAGGAAGACGAGCCGAAGCCGGTCATGATGGCGCGATGGGATCTGACCGACAATCAGGTCGAAGCGATCCTCAACATGCGGCTGCGCGCCCTGCGCAAACTGGAAGAATTCGAGATCCGCAAGGAGTTTGACGAACTCACCAAGGAAAAGAGCGAGATCGAGGCGCTGCTTGCCTCGGACGACAAGCAGTGGCAGACGGTTGCCTGGGAAATCGGCGAGGTGAAGAAGAAATTCGCCAAGGCGACCGAGGTCGGCCGCCGCCGCACCCAGTTCGCCGACGCGCCTGAGGCCGATGAAGAGGCGATCCAGCAGGCGATGATCGAGAAGGAGCCGATCACGGTCGTCATATCCGAAAAGGGCTGGATCCGCGCCCTGAAGGGCCACATCGCCGACACCGCGACGCTGACCTTCAAGGAAGGGGACGGCTTGAAGGTGGCCTTCCCGGCGCAGACGACGGACAAGATCCTGATCGTCACGACAGGCGGCAAGGCCTTCACGCTCGGTGGTGACAAGCTGCCGGGCGGACGCGGCCACGGCGAGCCGTTGCGTATCATGGTCGACATGGATAACGACCAGGCGGTGCTGACCGCCTTCGTCCATGATTCCGCGCGCAAGCAACTGATCGTGTCGACGGCGGGCAACGGTTTCGTCGTTCCAGAGGCGGAGCTGGTCGCCAATACGCGCAAAGGCAAGCAGATCATGAATGTCGCGCTGCCGGAGGAAACGCAGCTGCTGGTGCCGGTTAGCGGCGATCATGTTGCCGTCGTCGGCGAGAACCGCAAGCTGCTGGTCTTCCCGCTCGCGCAGGTGCCGGAAATGTCGCGCGGCAAGGGCGTGCGCCTGCAGCGCTACAAGGATGGCGGCATTTCCGATGTCCGCTGCTTCGCAATATCAGACGGCCTCGTCTGGGAAGACAGCGCCGGCCGCACCTTCACGAAGAACAAGGACGAGCTGGCCGAATGGCTGGGCGATCGCGCTAGCGCCGGCCGCACCGTGCCGAAGGGCTTCCCGCGCAGCGGCAAATTCGCCGGCTGAGGCTTTACGGCGCCGCGCACCTGTCCAGGCGCGCAAAGGACCGTCGTAACGCCTTGATTTTCTGTCGAATTAAATTCCGCGCTCGGCTCTTGGCGGGCGTGGGAACTTCTCTATCTCATTGCTGTTATCAAAATAAGAGAAGGCCGGTTGCGTGGGCGGACGGAGCGGCTGTGGTCCGTTGCGCCTCGAGAAGGCGCCCGTGCCCCTACCGGAGGAAAATCGATGCCCGCCAGCACCATCAAATTGCATGTCAGCCAGACCTACAAGGCCCCGCCCGCTGTGGTCTACGACGCCTGGCTCAACCCCGAAATTGCCCGCCGCTTCCTGTTTGCGACCGATGATGGACATGTCATCCGTGCCGACATCGACCCGCGTGTCGGCGGCCGTTTCTTCGTCGTTGACCGCCGCCCGACCGGCGACGCCTTTCATCAGGGCGTCTTTCTGGAATTGAAGCGCCCGCAACGCATGGTCTTCAGCTTTTCCGTCGAGGAGCACGACCACAATTGCGATCGCGTCGAAATCGACATCGAGCCTCTCGGCGGCGGCAGCCGGCTTACATTGACCCACGAAATGTGCGCCGAATGGGCCGCACACGAGGAGAAAACGCGGCAAGGCTGGGCGCATGTCGTCGAAGCCCTCGGCCGGGAACTGGAACAGCAGCAGTTGAAGGCTACCGGTTGAGCGGCACGCTGAAGTCCCAAGGGAAGCGCGTCGCTCCTTCATCGTTGTATGACATGGGGCCAGGCAAGCGACAACGTCACATCATGAGACTTGCCTGACGCTCTTGCGTCGCGCCATCCAGAGGGAATGCACGGCGATTGTCGCCGTCAGGATGCCGCCGCCGACGAGTGTCATGGTCGCGGGCGTTTCGGCAAAGATCAGCCAGACCCAGATCGGCGCCAGCACCGTTTCCAAGAGATAGAACATGCCGACTTCAGCCGCGGACAGATAACGTGGTCCTGTCGCCAGGCACCAGAAGGCGACCGGCATCACGATGGCGCCGTTGAAGAGGATCCAGCCGGGATGGACGATGGCAAGCCCTGAGGGCAGAGCCTGCGTGAGGCCGAGTACAGCCGGCAGGATGGCGGCAAGCAGCGGCACGAAGCCCATTTGCCGGCGAGAGGCACGCCCGACCGTAATGGCTGCGGCAAGAATGAGCGCGCTGAGAAGCGCCATGGCGTCGCCAAAAACATGGCCGCTGGAAAGTCCTTCGCTCACGATCAATCCGACGCCTGATATCATGAACAGCATCGCGACCAGCGTTGCGGCCGGAGGCTTCTCCTTGAGGAAAATCCAGGAAAGAAGAGCTCCGAACATCGGGTTGAAGGCGACGATGAAGACGACATTGGCTGTGGCCGTATTGAAGACGGCCAGCACGAAGGTGAGGGAAGAGAGACCGTAGAGCAGACCGGCGAGCAAACCGGGTCGCCCCGGAACGAGAACCGGCCACTTGCCCGAAACCAGGCGCATTGCTCCTAATATGACGAGCGTGGCGACGACCGTTGCTGCGCTCCGCATTCCGAGAATCGACCAGATGTCACCGTCGCCAAGGCGGACGAGCGGGATATCCATGGAAAGCGCCAGCCCGCCGATCGCCGTCAGCAGCAGGCCCTTCCGATGATTGGAAAGAGCGGTGGGGAGCATTTAGAGCCTTTGCTGGTCAGCTTGAAGCATTCTGCCGGAGCAGGTTTTCGTCAGGGCAGAAGCGATTGGCGACGGGCATACCCCCAAGTACGTCCGAGCCGATCGCCTCTGCCCTGGCTAGAGATGCCCGACCCACCGGCCGCACCGCTTCGCCATGGCGAAGCGACAAGTGCGTCCGGCGATTTTTTAGTCTTGCAGATTTGCCTGGCAAATCTGGGGGAGGGTTGGCTGAAACGGGCCGCCTGCTCGACCGGCCGGCTTGGCCGTAGATCTGGGCTACGACGCGCGCCGGCCGGTCGACCATCCGACTCCGTTTGAGCCAACAGAATGCTCCAAGCTGACCGGGAAAGGCTCTAATCGTGGGTGCTTTCGGGCATGGAGGAGGGGTCGAAACGCTCCCAGCCGCGCGGAGTGAGATGCTCCTGCGGCTGGAAACGGGTCTTATAGTCCATTTTTCGTGAACCCTGAACCCAGTAGCCGAGGTAGACATGCGGCAGGCCGAGCGCTTTCGTGCGCCTGACATGGTCGAGAATCATGAATGTGCCGAGCGAACGCCGCTCGAGCGCCGGATTGAAATAGGAATAGACCATCGACAGCCCGTCGCTCATCGTGTCGGTGAGTGCGGCGGCAAGCAGTTCGCCCTTCGGCCGCTCCTCCAGCCCGGAGCCTTCCTCGCGCCGGCGGTATTCGATGATTCGCGTGTTCACATGCGTGTCTTCCACCATGATCGCATAATCGAGCACGGTCATGTCGGACATGCCGCCCTGCTGGTGGCGGAAATCGAGATAGCGCCGGAAGAGTGAATATTGCTCGCTGGAAGGCTGGGCTGCGAATTCGGTGGCGATGACGTCGGAATTGGCGGCAAGCACCCGTTTCATCGATTTCGTCGGTTCGAATTCCTGGGCGAGAATCCGCACGGAAACGCAGGCGCGACAGGATTCGCAGGCCGGGCGGTAAGCGATGTTCTGCGAGCGGCGGAACCCGCCCTGGGTGAGGATGTCGTTCATCTCGGCGGCCCGCGGGCCGACCAGATGGGTGAAGACCTTGCGCTCCATCTCATGCGGCAGATACGGACACGCAGCCGGAGCCGTCAGATAAAACTGCGGGGATGGCGTCGTCTGCGTATTCATTTGTCGCGGAAGTTTCCTTGTCGAGACAGTGCCGTTTTCTGACAGCATGACCTAAGAATAGAAAACGTCAACAGCGCGGCGGTCTCCGCCCTTCATTTCAGTCTTCTAATTTTGGATATGGAGCATCGTGATCCCCGGTACAGGGAAGGCGGAGAGTTTTTTCGTCTCCGCCACCAGGTCCCAGGCAGCAGGATCTCAGGCAGTGCGCACTGTCACCGTGCCGACCAGTAGGTCGTGGATGAGACGGCTGCGCTCGATAAACAGGCCGGCAAGCAGGATGAGCGGCGTCAGCACCGAGTTGAGGATCCAGAACAGCGCCAGATGCACGATCGCCGTCAGGAAATCCATCGGCCGTCCATCGACGCGCACGATCGCAATCCCCATTGCCCGCATGCCGAGCGAAGCCTGGCTCGGTCCGCCGACGGTCAGGCCGAAGTAAAGGCCGGCGACGATGACGAAGAGGGCAGGGTAGAGGAAGAAGCCGAGGCCGAGCGTGACGATCGAAAGGAAGAACAGAACGATCGCCGCGGGAATGCACAGCAGCGCCACGATGAGGTAATCGAGCATGAAGGCAAACACACGGCGGCTCAACACGCCGCTATAGGCGCGCCAGTCCTCCGGTGCGGCATAAAGCGGATTGGGGTTGTAGCTCATCTCGATCTCCTCTCGCAAAAGCGACGCCGCTGATATGGTGTCGGCGGGGCGAAATACAATCATTCGCCCCGAAATCACCTCTTTGCGAGAATTTTCGCCACCTCGACCGCGAAATAGGTGAGGATGCCGTCGCATCCCGCCCGCTTGAACGACAGCAGCGTTTCGAGCATCGCCCGCTCGCCGTCGATCCAGCCGTTCATCGCTGCCGCCTTGATCTGCGTATACTCACCGGAAACCTGGTAGGCGAAGGTCGGCAGGCCGAAGGCCTCCTTCATCCGCCAGCAGATGTCGAGATAAGGCAGGCCGGGCTTGACCATCAGCATGTCGGCGCCTTCCTCGACGTCGAGGGCGGCGTCGCGGATCGCCTCGGTGCCGTTGGCCGGGTCGATATAATAGGTCTTCTTGTCGCCTATCAGCAGGCCGCCTGTCGAGATCGCCTCGCGATAGGGGCCGTAGAAGGCAGAGGCGAATTTCGTTGCATAGCTCATGATGCCGACGCTCTGGTGGCCGGCGGCATCGAGCGCCATGCGGATGGCGCCGATGCGCCCGTCCATCATCTCCGACGGCGCGATGATGTCGGCGCCAGCATCGGCCTGCATCACGGCAGCGCGCGCCACCTGATCGACCGTCTCGTCGTTGACGATCTCGCCGTCTCTCAGAATGCCGTCATGGCCATGGCTGGTGAAGGGGTCGAGCGCGATGTCGGTGATGACACCGATCTCCGGCACCGCCTTCTTGATCGCCGCCGTGGCCTTATTGATCAGATTGTTGGCCTCGAGGCTGTTCGAGCCTGTCTCGTCACGTAGCTCCATCTCGATATTGGGAAAGGTCGCCAGCGCCGGAATGCCGAGATCTGCCGCTTCGCGGGCGGCCTCGACGGCCTTGTCGATGCTCATGCGGTTGACGCCGGGCATGGCCGGGATCGGATCGATGATGCCGGAACCCGGCACGATGAAGATCGGCCAGATCAGGTCGTCGACCGTCAGCCGGTTCTCCTGCACCAGCCGGCGCGTCCAGTCCGCCTTGCGGTTGCGCCGCATGCGGCGATGGCCGGTGATGTCGTCGACGAGATGCGTCTTATCTTGCATGATATCTGTCCCTGGCCCATTCCATTTATCGGAGCGCTCATTATCATGGCGCCCGGAAAATCCAAACCGGACGATTGGCCGCGGCGGAAAAACTGCTTGTAACGATCCGATCCCGAACCGATGTTTGCGCCATGGAAACCGAATCCCCGACACTACCGAAACGCACGCTGGCGGATCTTCTCTTCATCCTCCTCCTGAGGCTGGTGGCCGTATCCTGCTTCTGGTTCGGTCTCCAATATTGGGCGATGCTCGTCGGCTATTCCTTGGTCGGCGCCGGCCGCTTCGATCTTTTGAACCTGCCGTGGAAGGTGGCGAGCACCAGCCTTGCCGTGCTTTTCCCCGTCGCCTCCCTCGGCCTCTGGCTTACCGTCTCCTGGGGGCCGGTTATCTGGGTGCTGGCAGCAGGCGGGCAGATCCTGATGTATGGCCTGCTGCCTGATATCTTCGGACCCAACAAGCTGATCATTCTGCTGCATCTCATGGTCGCCGCGGTCTACTGCATATTCCGCCTGTTGCTCTGGCTGGAAAAGCGCCGGCACCGCCGCCAGGTAAGTGTTGATTTACCCTGAGACAACGTGGAGTTTCCGGTAAGGCTCCATTAAGCCTGCGGTTTAAGTCGAATTTTATATGTATTCGATAGGGTCTCACTCAAGGCGGGAAGAAAACGACACCGCCAAACAAACAGTGAGGCAGTCAATATGAACACGAAAATCAAGCCGCAGGCGGTATCCAACTTCCGTGACCAGCAGGATCAGGGCATCCGTGATCTTTACATGGAATCCCTTCATCTGGTCGAACGTCTTCATCGCCGTCTTCTCGACGTCATCAAGGACGAGTTCGACCGCCAGGGTCGCAGCGACGTCAACGCCATCCAGGCGCTGCTCCTTTTCAACATCGGCAATTCCGAGCTGACCGCCGGCGAGCTGCGCTCCCGTGGCTACTATCTCGGCTCCAACGTTTCCTACAACGTGAAGAAGCTGGTCGACCTCGGCTTCATCAACCACCAGCGCTCCCGCATCGACCGCCGCTCGGTCCGCATCAGCCTGACCGACACCGGCCAGGACATCGCCGAAACGGTCGCCAAGCTCTACGAACGCCACATCGCCTCGATCGACAAGGTCGGCGGCATCGGCACCGACGAGTTCACCCAGATGAACAAGCTGCTCCAGCGGCTCGACCGCTTCTGGAACGACTCGATCATGTATCGCCTCTAAGACCCTCGACCTCCTTTCAGGGTTGAAGAAAACCGGATGCGTTCCCTGCGCGTCCGGTTTTGCCGTTTGCGCCCGCGTGGCATCTTTGCAACGCATGGCAGGCAAGCGTAAGGGCCGGTATTCAAGCCGTTTTTTAGCCGTTATTAACCGGCACGATTTACCTCGTCACATGGTTCGTTGCGTGATGACTCGGCCATCGGCAGCGATCTGCGGTCCCGGCAACACGAATTGGCCATATTGGTGTGGCAGCGGAAGGTTAGCAACCGGCGCTTTCAATGGACCAGGAACGTTCAGGCTTCCGCATCGCAGTCTTGTGATGCGGGGCAGGATTTTCCGATGTGCCGGGAGAACGAATGGATAGGGATCTGCGTTACGGCGCAGTGATATCGCAAAGCGCCGCGCTTCCTTGCATGCGGCATTCAGTGGTTGGGACTATGTCGAAGAAAAACGGAAATGAAGCTCTCTCGCGCCGCGCTTTCCTTGCGTCCGCGGCAACGATTGGCGCCAGCGCTATGGCCGCGCCGGCATTGGCGCAGTCGGCGCTCGATACGCTGATCAACGCGCCGCGCCGCGGCAACTGGGACGACCAGTTCGATGCCAAGGCGGCTTCGCGCACGGCGACCGCCGTCGTTTCCAATACGCCGATCCTCGGTCCCCAATCGGTCGCGAGCGCACAGCAGGCGATCATGCAGTATCAGCAGATTGCGGCAGCCGGCGGCTGGCCGGAAGTCAATCCCGGTGATCAGCGCCTGCAGCTCGGCGTTTCCTCTCCCGCCGTCCAGGCGCTGCGCCAGCGCCTTGCGATCACCGGCGACCTGCCGCGCGAGGCAGGCATGTCGAACGCCTTCGATTCCTATGTCGACGGCGCCGTCAAGCGCTTCCAGGCGCGTCACGGCCTGCCGTCCGACGGCGTTCTCGGCGAGTTCACGCTGAAGGCGATGAACATTCCGGCCGATGTCCGCCTGCAGCAGTTGAACACCAATCTGGTCCGCCTGCAGACCTTCCCGGAAGATCTTGGCCGCCGCCACCTAATGGTCAACATTCCGGCCGCCTATGTCGAGGCCGTCGAAGACGGCAGCGTTGCGACGCGCCACACCGCGGTCGTCGGCCGTCTGAGCCGACCGACGCATCTCGTCAACTCGAAGATCTACGAAGTCATCCTCAACCCCTACTGGACCGCGCCGCGCTCGATCGTCGAAAAGGACATCATGCCGCTGATGCGCAAGGATCCGACATATCTCGAAAAGAACGCGATCCGCCTGATCGACGGCAAGGGCAATGAGGTTTCTCCGGAGACTGTCGATTGGAACGGCGAGGCGCCGAACCTGATGTTTCGCCAGGACCCGGGCAAGATCAACGCCATGGCGTCGACGAAGATCAACTTCTACAACAAGAACGGCGAGTACATGCACGACACGCCGCAGCAGGGCCTGTTCAACAAGCTCATGCGTTTCGAATCGTCGGGCTGCGTCCGCGTTCAGAACGTGCGCGACCTGTCGACCTGGTTGCTGCGCGAGACGCCGGGCTGGAACCGCCAGCAGATGGAACAGGTGATCGCAAGCGGCGTCAACACGCCGATCAAGCTCGCCACCGAAGTTCCGGTCTATTTCGTCTACATCTCCGCCTGGGGCATGCCCGACGGCATCGTCCAGTTTCGCGACGACATCTATCAGATGGACGGCAATGCCGAGCTCGCACTCGACACCACGGCCGGCATGGAACAGCCGGTTCAGTAAGCGGCGACCTCAGCATCGTGATTTTGAGAACCGCGCCTCGAGGGCGCGGTTTTTTTATGCCGGGCAGGGCGCTGCGTCATGCGGCCGCCATTCATCGGCGCCGCGCTGTCGCAAAATGGCCGGAGCGCGCGCTTTGCTCAGCAAATGTCGTTCTTCGTATTGCCCTTGCCACGGCGGAAGGCTAATACCTCAGCGCATTCCAGTTGAGGAGCCCGCCCATGACCAATGCTTCCACCGAATCCTTCTTCAATCGCTCGCTTGCGGACGTTGATCCGGAAATTTTCGGCGCGATCGGAAAGGAACTCGGTCGCCAACGGCACGAGATCGAACTGATCGCTTCCGAGAACATCGTCTCCCGCGCCGTGCTGGAAGCCCAGGGCTCCATCATGACCAACAAATATGCCGAGGGTTATCCGGGCAAGCGTTATTACGGCGGCTGCCAGTTCGTCGATATCGCCGAGGAACTGGCGATCGAGCGCGCCAAGAAGCTGTTCGGCGTCAATTTCGCCAACGTCCAGCCGAATTCCGGCTCGCAGATGAACCAAGCCGTGTTCCTGGCGCTGCTGCAGCCCGGTGACACCTTCATGGGTCTCGACCTGAATTCGGGCGGCCACCTGACGCATGGTTCGCCGGTCAACATGTCGGGCAAGTGGTTCAACGTCGTTTCCTACGGCGTGCGCGAAGGCGACAACCTGCTCGATATGGATGAAGTCGCCCGCAAAGCCGAAGAGCACAAGCCGAAGCTGATCATCGCCGGCGGCACCGCCTATTCCCGCATCTGGGACTGGAAGCGCTTCCGCGAGATCGCCGACAGCGTCGGCGCCTATCTGATGGTCGACATGGCTCACATCGCCGGCCTCGTCGCCGGTGGCCAGCATCCGTCGCCGTTCCCGCATTGCCATGTCGCGACGACGACGACGCATAAGTCGCTGCGCGGCCCGCGCGGCGGCGTCATCCTCACCAATGAAGAGGATCTCGCCAAGAAGTTCAATTCGGCTGTCTTCCCGGGCCTGCAGGGTGGTCCGTTGATGCACATCATCGCTGCCAAGGCCGTCGCCTTCGGCGAGGCGCTGCAGCCGGAATTCAAGGATTACGCCGCTCAGATCGTCAAGAACGCCCGGGCGCTGGCCGAGACGCTGATCGCAGGCGGCCTCGACGTCGTCTCCGGCGGCACCGACAACCACCTGATGCTCGTTGACCTGCGCAAGAAGAACGCCACCGGCAAGCGCGCCGAGGCAGCTCTCGGCCGCGCCTATATCACCTGCAACAAGAACGGCATTCCCTTCGACCCGGAAAAGCCCTTCGTCACGTCAGGCGTGCGTTTGGGCGCACCGGCCGGCACGACGCGCGGCTTCAAGGAAGCCGAATTCCGCGAGATCGGCAATTTGATCGTCGAGGTTCTCGACGGCCTGAAGGTCGCCAATTCCGATGACGGCAACGCCGCCGTTGAAGCCGCCGTGCGCGGCAAGGTGGTCAACCTCACAGACCGCTTCCCCATGTATGGCTACATGGGGTAAGGAGTAGCGATGCGCTGCCCCTATTGCGGTTCGGAAGATACCCAGGTCAAGGATTCGCGTCCGGCGGAGGACAACACGTCCATCCGCCGGCGGCGTATCTGTCCGGATTGCGGCGGCCGCTTCACCACCTTCGAGCGCGTCCAGCTGCGCGAGCTGATGGTCATCAAGAAGACTGGCCGCAAGGTGCCCTTCGATCGTGACAAACTGGTGCGCTCCTTCGAAGTGGCGCTCCGCAAACGCCCCGTCGAGCGGGATCGCATCGAGCGCGCCGTTTCCGGCATCGTCCGCCGGCTTGAGAGTTCCGGCGAGACGGAAATCTCCTCCGAGCAAATCGGCTTGCAGGTGCTGGAAGCCATGAAGAGCCTCGACGATGTCGGCTTCGTGCGTTACGCCTCGGTCTACCGGGATTTCTCGCTTGCCGAGGATTTCGAGAAGGTCATTTCCGAAATCAACGCCAAGATCGCCCGCGACCCGCTGGACAGATGAGCCATGAGAGTCTCGGCGGAGGACGAAGGTTTCATGGCGGCGGCGATCCGCCTATCGCGCCGGCATCTCGGCCGTACCGCCACCAACCCTTCCGTCGGCTGCCTGATCGTTCGTGACGGCGTCGTCGTCGGCAGTGCGGTCACGGCTCTCGGCGGCCGCCCGCACGCCGAGCCGCAGGCGCTCGCCGAAGCCGGCGAACTCGCCCGTGGCGCCACCGCTTATGTGACGCTCGAACCCTGCTCGCACCACGGTAAGACGCCACCTTGCGCAGAGGCGCTGATCGCCTATGGCATTGCCCGCGTTGTCGTCAGCGTCACCGATCCTGACCCGCGCGTCTCGGGCCGCGGCATCGCGATGCTGCGCAACGCCGGCATCGAGGTGACGCCAGGCGTGCTGGAAACAGAGGGCCGGCGCTCGCTGGCCGGCTATCTCACCCGCCAAACGAAGAACCGCCCCTATGTGACTCTCAAGCTTGCCGTTTCCGCCGATGGCATGATCGGCCGTGAGGGGAAGGGCCAAGTGGCGATCACAGGTCCGGAGGCCCGCGCTGAGGTTCAGACGCTGCGCGCCGAAACCGACGCGATCCTCGTCGGCATCGGCACCGCGATAGCAGATGACCCGCTTTTGACGGTGCGCACGCCAGGCCTCGAAGCACAGTCGCCGATCCGCATCGTCCTTGATCCCGCGCTGGCATTGCCGTTGACGAGCAAGCTGGTTCAGACGGCGCGGGACGTGCCGGTGATTGTGGTGGCGAGGGAAGAGGTTTCGCCGTTGGGGGCGGATGCTGGGGCGCCGACCACTGACCCCGCCGACATGGACTCCCGCCGCACCGCGCTCGAAGCCGCCGGCGTCGAAATTGTCTACTGCAATCCTTATCACCCCGAGGTCTTGCTCCCGGCGCTTGCGACGCGGGGCATTTCTTCGCTTCTGGTCGAAGGCGGCGCAAAGACGGCGCGGCTATTCCTCGAAGCCGGTCTTGTCGACCACATCCAGCTCTATCAGGCGCCTGTCGCCCTCGGTGAGGGCGGTATTGAATCCCCGTTGCAGGCAACCGACATACCATCCGGTTTCATGCATATGAGCACGCGAATCTTTGGCGACGATCGCCTGGACGAATATGAAAGAGGGCTTTGATGTTCACCGGAATAGTCACCGATGTCGGTATAGTAGAATCCGTTTCCCCCCTGAAGGAGGGCATCAAGCTGCGCGTCGCGACCGCTTATGATCCCTCCACCATCGATATGGGTGCATCCATCTGCCATTCCGGCATCTGCCTGACCGTGACCGGCCTGCCTGATGAAGGCAGCAATGGCCGCTGGTTCGAGGTGGAAGCTTGGGAAGAAGCGCTGCGGCTGACGACGATCGGCACCTGGCAAGAAGGAAGCCGCATCAATCTCGAGCGGTCGTTGAAGATCGGCGACGAGCTCGGCGGCCACATCGTTTCCGGCCATGTCGACGGCAAGGCGGAAATCCTCTCGGTGACATCGGAGGGTGACGCCACCCGCTATCGCCTGCGTGCGCCCGAACATCTGGCGAAATTCGTCGCCCCCAAGGGATCGATCGCACTGGACGGCACTTCGCTGACCGTCAATGCTGTCGACGGCACCGATTTCGATGTCCTGCTCATCCGCCACACGCTCGACGTCACCACCTGGGGTGAGCGCAAGGCCGGCGATTTTGTCAATTTCGAAGTCGACACCATGGCGCGTTACGCTGCCCGGCTGGCGGAATTTCCGAGTGCGCGAGAAGCCGGAAACGTCTGATCCATACGGACGAACGCATAACTGCGAAAATCGCGGTCGATTTTGCAGTTATGCGGGTTGAAAGGGACAGCGCGTCTGGTCGGCCAGACAGTTCACCAATCCGGGGACAGCTTCCGCAGGTACTGGCCGTAGGCACTCTTGCCGAGCTTCTCCGCGAGCTTGGCGAGTTCGGCCTGCGAGATGTAACCCATGCGCCAGGCGACTTCCTCGGGACACGCGATCTTGAAGCCCTGGCGTTTCTCCAGGGTGCTGACGAAACCCGCGGCATCGTGCAGGCTGTCCGGCGTGCCGGTGTCGAGCCAGGCATAGCCCCGGCCCATCAACTCCACGAATAGCTGGCCGCGCTCGAGATAGGTGCGGTTGACGTCGGTGATTTCCAATTCACCGCGCGGTGACGGCTTCAGGTTGGCGGCGATATCGACCACCTGCTGGTCGTAGAAATAGAGGCCGGTCACCGCCCAGTTCGATTTTGGCTCCTTCGGCTTCTCCTCGATCGACAGCGCATTCATCTTTTCGTCGAAGCCGACGACGCCATAGCGTTCCGGATCGGTGACATGATAGGCGAAAACTGTCGCGCCTTCGCGACGACTCGTGCCAGATTTCATGATTTCCGGCAAGCCGTGCCCGTAGAAGATGTTGTCGCCGAGAACGAGTGCCGAGCTGTCGCCGTGCACGAAGTCGGCGCCGATGATGAACGCCTGGGCGAGGCCGTCCGGGCTCGGCTGTACGGCATAGTTCAGCGAAATTCCCCATTGCGAGCCGTCGCCGAGAAGGCGCTTGAAGGCTTCGACGTCGTGAGGCGTGGTGATGATCAGCAACTCCCTGATGCCGGCGAGCATAAGCGTCGTCAGCGGATAGTAGATCATCGGCTTGTCGTAGACCGGCATCAACTGTTTCGAGACGGCCTCTGTGATCGGATGCAGACGTGTGCCTGTGCCGCCGGCGAGGATAATTCCCTTCATGCCAATCTCCTTAAAGACCTTTATTCAAAAGGTCTTGCATGACCACCATCATGGACTGCTTCCACTCCGGGAGTCGGATTCCATATGTTCTGGCGAGCTTGTCGCCGCTGAGACGCGAATTGGCGGGACGCATCGCCGCCGTCGGATAATCCGCCGTCGGGATGCGTTCGACCTCGACCTTTTTGCCGCCGGATTTATGAAGCTCCGCGAATATCTCTTCGGCGAAGTCCGCCCAGCTAGCTTCGCCGCTGCCGGTCAGGTGAAAGGTGCCGCGGAGCGATGGCGCAGGATCCGCTACGATGCGGGTTGCGATCGCAAGAATCGCGTCGGCGATGTCGAGTGCCGAGGTCGGGCATCCTGTCTGATCGGCGACAACGCGAAGATGATCGCGCGTCTCGGAAAGCCGCAGCATCGTTTTCAGGAAATTGGTGCCAAAGGGCGAATAGACCCAGGCAGTGCGCAAGATGACGTGGTTCGGGTTCACCGCCGCGACGGCCTTCTCGCCCGCGAGTTTCGAACGCCCATAGACGGAGATCGGCGCCGTGGCATCCTCTTCGGAATATGCGGAGGCCTTGTCGCCGCTGAAGACGTAGTCCGTCGAAATGTGGATCACCGGGACCTCGATCCGCGCGGCAGCCTCGGCAACCGCCCCGGCGCCGGTCGCGTTGACTGAGAAAGCAAGCTCGGCTTCGCTCTCGGCCTTGTCGACCGCCGTATAGGCGGCGGCCGAGACGATCAGATCTGGGCGCAGAGCCGAGAAGGCGGCCGCAATGCTTGTGGGATTCGCGAGGTCCATTTCCGGGCGCCCGACCGCACTGATGTCGACGTCCGTTTCGGCGCCACGTCTGAGCAGCGACTGAACGAGCTGGCCCTGTTTGCCGGTGACGGCAATGCGCATCGCTTATTGTCCTTTGAGAACGCCGAGGCGTTCGCCGGAGTAGACGTTCTCGCGCAGCGGCCTCCACCACCATTCGTTTTCCAAGTACCAGTGCACCGTCTTCTCGATGCCGGTTTCGAAAGTCTCTTGCGCCTTCCAGCCGAGTTCGCTTTCGAGCTTCGAGGCATCGATCGCATAGCGTGCGTCGTGTCCCGGCCTGTCCGTGACGTTGGCGATCAGATGTGCATGAGGTGCTTTGTCAGCGTAGACGCTGTCGAGGATCGCGCAAATGCGATGAACGACATCGATGTTCCGGCGCTCATTGCGGCCGCCGACATTGTATTTTTCCCCGGGGCGTCCTCTGGATGCGATCGTGAAAAGCGCGCGGGCGTGGTCTTCGACATAGAGCCAGTCGCGAACATTCGCGCCATTGCCGTAAACCGGAAGAGGCTTGCTCTCTAATGCGTTCAGGATCATCAGCGGAATGAGCTTTTCCGGGAAATGGAACGGGCCGTAGTTGTTGGAGCAATTGGAGACGACGACGGGCAGGCCATAGGTGCGGTGCCAGGCGACCGCCAGGTGGTCGCTCGCGGCCTTGGAGGCGGAGTAGGGCGAGGACGGATCGTAAGGCGTCGTCTCCGCGAAGAGGCCCTCGTCGCCGAGCGAGCCGTAGACCTCGTCCGTCGAGACATGCAGAAAGCGGAAGGCGCTCTTGCTGCGCGCGTCCAGCCCGTCCCAATAGTGCCGCGCGGCATCCAGCAGGCTGAATGTGCCGACGATATTGGTCTGAATGAAATCGGCAGCGCCCGAGATCGAGCGGTCGACATGGCTCTCTGCGGCGAGATGCATGACGATATCAGGGCGGAAGGACGCGAATGCTTCCTGCATCCTGGCGTGGTCGCAGATATCGGCGCGCAGGAATTGATAGTTCGGCGCCGATTCGATGGATTTCAGCGATGCCATATTGCCGGCATAAGTCAGTGCGTCGACATTCAGCACCTCGGCGCCGATCTCGCTGACAAGATGGCGCACCAATGCCGATCCGATGAAGCCCGCTCCGCCCGTGACCAGTATGCGCATCGACGATCAATCCTTGGGTTGCTGTGTTGAATAAGAAAAATGGCTTGGCAGATCGGCGAGCCGCGGCAGTGTCTTGTCTTTGTCGGACGACACTATCTCTCTCTCATCGAACGGCCAGCGAATGCCGATCATCGGATCGTTCCACGCGATACCCCGATCATGCTGCGGGCTGTAGGGTGCGGTTACCTTGTAGCTGATAACGCTGTTCGGCTCGATCGTTACAAATCCGTGCGCGAAACCGGCCGGTATCCAGAGCTGCTTGCCAGTTTCCGGCGAGAGTTCCTGAGAGAGCCATCTGCCGAAGCTCGGCGATCCCTCGCGGATATCGACGACGACATCCATGATCCGACCGGCAAGGCAGCGCACCAGTTTGCCCTGGGCAAAGGGCGGGATCTGGAAATGCAGCCCCCGGACGGTTCCAGCCTGCGCCGAAAGCGACTCATTGTCCTGGATGAACGTGACGTTGGCCACATTTTCCCGGAACCAGGCATCCTTGAATACCTCGGAGAAGTAGCCGCGGTGATCGCCGAAGCGTGGCGGCGTGATTGCAACAATGCCCTCGATGGCTGCGGTCTCAATGCGCATGACTTACCTTTTCTGCGGCCTTCATGACGCTCATCAGCATGTCCGCCTGCGAGCGGCTCCGCATGGCCGCAAGGCCAGTCGCGGCAGTGGCATCGCGCTCGTCTGCGTCTGCGATCAGCTTGTAGCAGCGGTCGATCATGTCGTCATAGCGCTCAATTGCCAAGCCGCCGATAAAGGGCTGGAGGTCTGGATCGCGGCTATCACCTTCCGTCAGCACGCAAACGCGATTAGCGAGCAGATAGGAAATACGCACGATCTCGAAAACGCCACTCGCATAATGATGGATGTTTATGACGATCTTGGCGCGGGCAATCGCCGCATCGCGTTCCGCACCATAGATGTTAAAGAGATGCGCGACCTTGAGCCCGCTGTCGTTCAACGTCTTCAGGATATGGTGGCGGCGTTCGTTCATCGAGCCGTAGAAGAGGACGTCGATATCCTTGACGGGGTTGTGCTGGATTTGGCTCAGGCAACCGCTGTAACCGATTTCGAGGACACCGGCGTGATCGATGCCCTTGGCGGCAAGGTTTTCGCGGTTGCGCGGGCTGTAGTCGAGCACCGGCATCGCCCTCAGGATCGACATATAGCGCGAATTGATCCAGCTGCTTTCCTCGGACACCTGCTCGAGGTTGATGATGACGCTGTCCTTCGGCAGATGGGCGGCGATTTCGGCGGGGAGAAGATTGCCGCCGTAGATGATCGGCGCACGGCCTGCGAACGCGTTCATGTCGCGGACGATCGGTGCCGAGCCGCCGAGTTCCTCGAAGGCGCCTTGCAGGCCGAGCGCGACTTCGTCGAAGGCGTGGCTGTGATTGTAGTTTTCGGGCGTCACGATCCAGATGCAGTGACGGTCCTTGTGCGCCTGCCATCCGCCGGCAAAGGGCTGCAGCGGGTTGCGGAGCGGCTGCTCGATTTTCGGCGCGGCTGATATAGCGGGCCTTTCCATCCGTATCGGCTGCTGCGGCGTCGGGGTGGCGCCTGATGCCTGCGGAGCATAGGCGCGCATCAATTCGCGGCCGCCGATGAACTGGCCGCGCGGCATCCAGGCGGGCGGATCATCAGCCATCCAGATCAGATGCGGCTGCTTGATGAGCGGCTGGCGGCCTTCCTGCCACGAGGTCAGGAGCGCCTCGTCAAGGCTCTTCAGAAAGGCTTCCTTGGCGGCGAAGAGCCCATGCAGCAGACGGCCGAGGCGGATACCAAATTTCCATTCGAAATCGGCAAGGGCCGGCACGAAGGCGGCGATTTTCAATCCGGAGGCGGCAGCCTGCTGGACATAAAGCCCGAGCAGGCGCTCGATCACGAAGGGGCGCATCTTCGCATTGGCATCGCGCGAATAGTGAGCCGTGCCGGCATAGGCAGTACCCGCCGGCGTGCCGGCGCGCGCTTGGTGTTCCAGCGACTCGAGAATGCGTTCGCAAAAGGCGAAATACCCGGACCAGAATTTCCGGTTGCCGCAGAAATAGTTGCAGAACGCGAAGGCAGTCTTGTCCTGAGGCGGCGCGATCGGATAGCCGAGGTTCTGGATATGCAGGAAGATCGGGTCCATGCCGGGATGACCGCCAAGCAGCGAATGTTCCCAAACGTTGCTGTAGATCGCCGCGTGGCCGATCAGCGGATTGTAAAGATAGGCGTCCGCACCTTCTGCCCTGGCCTTTTCCGCCTCCGTGACAAAGGACGGGAAGCTCGTCACCGACTTCATCTCGAATTTGCTGGAGAGCAGCCCCCAGAATACGTCGTCGCCGAGGCCGATCGCCTCGTGATGCTGATACAGGGTGCGGAAGAGTTCATATTCGCGGGTCGTGGCCTGCGTATTGAACGAGATATCGAGCGGCATGGCCGCTGCGTCGATCTGGCTGCGTTGCGAAGGGTCGAGATAAGGTTGATAGATAATGACAGATCCCGTCCCGGCAGCTTTCTCCGTGAGAAGCGCCAGATCAGGAAGACCGGCCGGCAAAGAAGAAATGGGCTGATTGATCGTCAAGGTATCGTCCTTCGCGAATGGCTGCCGTCTTCGTGATTCACGATACGGCATTCGTATGGGGGTCGACTATTGGACGTGAAGCTTGCGCCACACTGTTGACAGGAATTTCGCTGGTCAGCTTCGCAACAGGTTAAGCCGTGATGTTCGTACCAGGCCCATTTCCGAGATAGGGCCCAACCCTGGACGGCGTCATGAAAAACGAAAAGATCTACGTAACGAAGCCCAGCCTGCCGCCGCTTGAAGAATTCATTCCTTCGCTTGAAGCGATCTGGAACAATCGCATCCTGACCAATGGCGGGCCGTTCCATGAGCAACTTGAGCAGGAGCTCTGCAATCATCTCGGCGTGAAGCACATCAGCCTCTTTTCAAACGCTACCGTTGCGCTGCTGACGGCGCTTCAGGCGCTGCGCGTCACGGGCGAAGTCATCACCACGCCTTATTCCTTCGTGGCCACTTCGCATTCGCTTCTCTGGAACGGCTTAAAGCCCGTCTTCGTCGACATCGACCCGGTGACCCTCAATCTCGATCCAGCGAAGATCGAGGCGGCGATCACACAGCAGACGACGGCGATCATGCCGGTGCATTGCTACGGCCACCCTTGCGACGTCGATGCGATCCAGAAGATCGCCGATCTCTACAATCTCAAGATCATCTATGATGCCGCCCATGCCTTCGGCGTGGAAGACGAACGGGGAAGCGTTCTCAATCACGGCGACCTCTCCATCCTGAGCTTCCATGCGACGAAGGTTTTCAACACATTCGAAGGCGGAGCCATCATCTGCCCGGACATCAAGACGAAGACCCGCATCGACCAGCTGAAGAACTTCGGTTACGTCGATGAAGTGACCGTGGTGGCGCCGGGCACGAACGGCAAGATGAGCGAGTTCAACGCTGCGCTCGGCCTGTTGCAGCTGAAATACATCAAGTTTGCACTCGAAAGGCGGGAGCTCATCGACGGTGCATACCGCGAGCGGCTCCGCGGCGTTGCGGGCATTGAATGCCTGGACCGTTCCGGCGAGACCGTCTCCAACTTCTCTTATTTCCCGATCCTCGTCCGCGCTGGCTATCCCATTTCACGCGACGGGCTCTACGAGTTACTGAAGGAAAACGGCATTCATCCGCGCCGCTATTTCTATCCGCTGATTTCAAGCTTCTCGATGTATCGCAGCCTGCCTTCCGCCCAGCCGTCGAACCTGCCGGTCGCAAGCGAAGCAGCACTACAGGTGCTCTGCCTTCCTATCTATCCGGACATGGAGATGGAGATCGTCGACAAGGTCTGCGGGCTGATCCAGTCGGTTTAAAACACGATCTTCCGGATGTCATGTCGCACCGCAGATAGAAACGATCTGCTATGCGGTATCCCTCGCCAATAGGCCAGGCGGCCTCCCTTGTCAGCAGGATTTGGAACGCGGGGCCTGCCAAACAAGAAATTGCGAAACCGCGCATGCAGCCGGCAACTCACAAGAAAACGGCGTGACCATCGATCACGCCGTTTTCTTCATCCTGTAGACGACAGATTAGAGTGCCAGTTGCGGAGCCTGGATTTCGAGCCGCTCTGTCACAGGGCGCCGTACGCCCCGCGGCTCAATTTCGATCCAGCGCTTTTCCAGCCGCGAGCGTTCGATCGCTTCCAGCAGCCGCAGTCCTTCTTCCGCCTCATCGAGCCCGAGCACATAGGGATGGGGCAAGCGTGCGCTATTGGTCTTGCGCTGCAGGAGGGCGTCCGCAAGATCGGCATAATAATTCGCGAAGGCTTCGATGAAGCCCGAAGGATGACCCGCCTTGAACCGCTCATAGCGGCTAGCGTTGGCGATCATGATATCCGGGCTGGCGCGATCGAGGATCTGCTTGCGGCCGTTGCGGTCGTAGAAATGGGCAACTTCGGGGGTTTCCTGAAGCCATTCGATTGATGCCTTGGAGCCATAGAGCCGCACACGCAGGCCGTTGCGTTGCCCGAGGGCTGTCTTGCCGTACCACATGCTGCAATGCAGGCCGCCGGCGCATCGCACGAGCGCCTGCACATTGTCGAGCACCTGCGGGAAGTTGCCGAAACTCTGGCTGGTCGCGCAGACTTCTTCCGGCTCTCGCTGGGTAAGAAAATGAAGCAACGAGTGCACATGAACGCCGAGATCGAGCGAAACCGTCGGCACGGGACCGTCGCGCAAGCGCCAATCTTGTGGCGTCATCGGTGTCCCGTCGCGGCGGAAACGGAGGAAGCTCTCCTGCGGCATCTCAATATGGATCTGCTGCAATTCGCCGAAAACACCATGCTCGACCATGCCACGGATTTCGCGGAGCATGGGGTATCCCGTGTAATTGTAGGTTACGGCCAAAAAGGTCCCATTACTGCGCGCATTGTCGATCGTGCGCGTCTCGGCGCTCGAACCGGCAAGAGCCTTTTCCGAGATCACCGGAATACCCGCCTCGAGTGCGCCGACAACCTGCTTCGTATGCTGCTGCGTCGGCGTAAGCACGACGAGAGCATCGATGTTGCCGGCTTCTTTCGATAGCAAAGTATCGAAGTCGCCATGGCAGCGCTCCGGTGAAATGCGGTACTGTTCCGCCGTCTCGCGATTGATCTCCTCATGGCGGCTGAAGCAGCCAGCGACAAGATCGAATTTCTGATCAAGCTCGATTGCATCCCGATGAGCGCGGCCTACAGCAGAATTGACGGCGCCGCCCAGAAACGCGAGGCGCAGCTTTTCCGGTACTCCTTGGCTTGATCGGCTCATGCGAAGTCTCCTTGCATCGTTTGGAGCGAAATGAAGGTCTTGAAATCCGGCACCACCTTCAGCATCTCGTCTCGCGTCTCGAAGCGGGCGTAGAGGATGGCCAGCTTGTCGAACGGTGCCGAATTCATCGGCTTGCCGGTGGTCTTGAGTTGCGCGATGCGGACATCGGATGATGGAATGGAATGTGAGAAGGAAAACGGCGTCGAGGGCGTGTCGGAGGTGATGGTGTGGCGCCCAAAAAACAGCGGCGGTTTGAAGCGCGGATTGACTGAAAATTCCTCGCCCAGCAGCAGCGTTATGACGAGGTCGGCATAATCGATGCCGAGAGACTGATCCACAAGTGAGCCGTAAAGGTCACCCGGGCAGCGTCGCATGCATTCGACGATCCAGACATCGTCGCCATTTGACAGGAACTGCGTATGGATGAGGCCGTCCTGCAGTCCGAGCAGCTTGACGACACGCGCCATAATGGCACGCGTCTTCGAACGAACAGTTTCGGAGAGCCGCGACGGATGATTCGATGAATCGACCTGGTATGGGTAGATTGTGCAATATTCGTCGACGAAGACGTCGAAGACGATTTCCTGATCCTTGATGAAGGCGGAATGGCTGTGCAGGCTGCCTTCGACGAATTCCTCTATCACGATCTCCGCCGCGCGCGAGTTGCGCCGGGCGTCGGCGACGGCGTCGGTAAGTTCTGTCCTGTCGAAAACCTTCGTGACGCCACGACCGCTGAAACTGTCGCTTGGCTTCACAAGCAGCGGATAGCGCAGTTCGCCGGTCTCGACCGGCGAGTCGCCATGCAAGCGCACCGAACGTGGGGCAGGGATATCGTACTGCTCGGTGAAGCTGCGGAACGCCTGCTTCGTGTGAATGATCGTCGCGGTTTCCATGGAATCGAAGCGCGGGAATCCGAGCTTTCCGGCGACGAAGGTGGTCGACATATAGGCAAGGTCGTTGCCGGTCGGCACGATGAAATCGAAATCGCCGTTCTCGACGAGGGAGAGCAACACAGTCGGATCGCTGTAGTCGATGAAATGCGACTGATCCGCATGCGCGTGGCAGGGCTCATCCGGCCGGTTTCCGCACACGGAAATATGCAGGCCGCGCCTCTTCAGGGCAAATAGAAGGGGAACTGCGCTGAAGTTGCTGCCGACCAGCAATGCTCTCTTGGTCATTCTCAAATCCCTCCCACATCCCCTGACGAGTTAGGGGCGTTGCGCATCAAACCGCTGGAGCTGCAGATTAACAGCTCTCTTCCATCCGCTTGCGGTGTTCAAAGACTCGAAAACGGACGCGGTGATCAAAATCATAAGCTGCGGGCGTTTCCCGAGGCTTGCTGATCGAGGCGGTTGACTTCCAATCGCTTCGATCAGTGTTTCAGCGCTACAGGATGACTTTCTGCAGGATCCGCTGGGGGCTTATGCCGAGGGCCTCAATCTGATCATAGATTTCCGGCGCGCTTTGCACGGCGCCGATCATGATCGGCAGGTCATCCGACAGGGCCGAATGAGGAGCGCGCACTTCGATGCCGCCGAGCCTCTGGCCGATCATTTCGGGGCGCGGATCTATGAAATAGGCGATCTTGCTCGTTTTGAAGAACTGCGACTTGCGGCGAATGATCTGAGCTTGTCCGCCAATCCCCCAAACCACAACGCCCTTAGGATGGACCGGCTCGAATGCCGTCTCCAGCACCGAAGGTTCCAACTTGGATTTCAGCAATTCCAGAGTATCCGGCGTAACCGTCAAGATCCGCTGCCAGACGAGATCGTCAAGGAAAATGAGACGCGCGCCGCGAACTCTCAGCAGATGGTGAAGTTCTACGATCGACACTAACTGCTCATCGGTCACGCGATCCGTTTTGAAATCGCAGCTGATTTGGAAGTTGCAATCGGTCAAGCCATTCTCGACGATCAGGTCGGCGTATTGCCGGAGTTCGTCCGAGGAGCTGTTTTCCGGCAAGAGAATATATTTTATGACGACGTTGCGCGAAGAGCAGGCAGCATAGCGGCGGAGGTTTTCGAATACTCGCTCGAAATGTTTGTACTTGCGAATCTCGTTGAAATTCTTGCTGTTTCCGGCGTCGATGCTGGTAACGATATGAGCCTGATCCTTCCGGAGAAGGTCTGCAAGGGGCTCCGAATACATTGTCGCGTTGGTGATGACGCGCTGCTTAACATTGGAAATGCCCTCAGCCAGTTTGCTGAGCAGCTCGTCGAAGCGCGGCTCGACCGTCGGTTCGCCGCCGCCCCAGACGATATATTCCATGTTCTCGAGGGCCTTGGCATCCTTTAACGTGTCAATAAATGCGCCCGCATCATAAGCAGGCTTCTTGCCGCCAAAATACGTCTCGCTGCAATAGGTGCAGCGCATGTTGCAAAGCGAGTGATGCTCGAAGGAAAGATACTTGACGCCCTGATTGAGCGGCCGCCCCCAATCCTCGAATCTCAAGAAGGGACAACCGCGGCATTCATCTGAGTTGTCTCGGTTGATCTCGAGGAACAGGGCATCCTTTGCCTGCTTGATATCGCCGTAGGTGAACTCGAAGTCCTTGCCGTTACCGCCAAAAAGAACCACATCGCCTTTCAGCTCGCCTTCATAGGTGAAGCGCTTGCAGCAGGTGCGCACCTCGCCGGGTCCGAGCAGAATGGAATGATGAAGGTCGTAGCAGCTCCAGAGCTTCGGCGCGATTTCCGCGAAGACTTTCAGCATATCTTCGGTCGTATCGCCTTTTTCCATGCCGTTCATGAAGGCATCGAAGGTGATCCGGTATTTGGTGCGGAAGCCGGATGGCGGAACCGGCAGGGGATAGACGATCTCGGCAAGCTTCATTGAGCGCACGACACGGTCGTGAAGCGTGGAGAGGATCTTGCCGGCATCCTCGAGCTTGACCACCTTGCCGGGCAGCAGCCTGAGCAGGCGAGACGCGGTCACGTTGATGATGCCCGTCAGGAAAGGATTTTTCAGGTCAGGCCACATAGGCGTGTCCGCCACGAGCGCATGCATGGCGTCGAGCGCATCGAAGAAGCCGTCGACGTGACGGGTGCTGAGAGAATTGACGATTGAGCCCTGTGTATCGAGCTTGCGGTAGATCTGCCGGTCGAGACTCTTGACCGAACGCGCGCGCATCAGCGCGTGAAACATGTAATCGACGTCCTCGTGAAGGCCGCCGCGGAACATGATGTTGTTGTCGAGGAGGAAACGGCGGCGGAACAGATGGAAGATGACTGATCGATCAACGCGATCCTGAAGATAATCCGCCAGCCTGTCGGCGCCCTCGACTCGGGCGAGATCCTCGCGGATGCTGGCTTTCAGGCTATTGCCGGTTTCTGCGTCATGAAGGCTGGAGTTGAACGCGAGGATATCCGTGAGGTCTTCGACGGATGCTTGAAGCATCTCCAGAAAGTTGTTCTCGACGACGTCGTCGGCATCGACAAAGCAAATCCATTCGCCTTTTGCTCTGAGTACCCCTGCATTCCTGGCGATACCGGGTCCGCCGTTGCCGTCGAGGCGCAGGACACTAACGTTATTATGCCCACGAGCTATCTCTTCGGCTTTAGCGATCGTGTCGTCCGCCGAGCAATCGTCGACGACAATAATTTCAAATGCCGTCTGCCCCTGCTGACTTAATAGGCTCTGCAGGCATCGCCCAATGACGTTTGATGCGTTGAAGGCGGGGACGACGACGGAAAAAGACGCCTGCACGATCTGCTCGCGTCCGCTGATACCCGCCATTGTAGCATCCATCAACTGCATCATTTGAAATCCTCTGCCTGCATGATCGCTCCATGTCGACCATCAATTAAATCGTGAGAATTGTGCGAAACCTGCGGGTACCGCGAAGCTCTCCGGAATCGAGCGGCCCCAAACCGCTACGCGCTCCATCGCCCGGTATCATCAAGCAGTGTGCTCAGGCGAGCGATCCTCGCCTCAAGTTCCGGAAAGGCGGCGCGCCAATACTGGTAGACATTGATCAGATTGCGATAGGAGACCGGCAAATCCTGCGGGCTGAGGAAGCCGTTGGCGTGCGCATAATTCAGAATGTCTTCGTAAAAGATGATGGCGTAGATGAAGATCGGGTTCGTGGTATGGTTTGATTTGGAATTGGAATGTTGCCGGAAATAGGAAAGCGGGTGCGGATGGGCGACGAATGCGCCTTCCTTGGCGAGCTCCATCCAGCCTGAGAGATCAAGAAGGCCGCGGAAGATACCGTTTTCCGGTCTGAAAAGCCGGAACTCGCCGTTCTCATCGAAGCAGTCCGCCTTGCGCATCATCACGGTCGAATATTCGCCGATAAGGTTGAGGTGATGCATGGCTGTCAAGCGGATGAAATCCCGGCCTTCGATGACCTTTAAACCCTGGGCAACCTGGAAATGGTTGATCAGGTTGATGAAATTGTTCCTCTCGTCGATCACATGCCGCGGTGAAAAGGCAAGTTTCGTCCCTCTGCCGCGCGTTGCCTCCAGCGCTTCAAGAAGAAACTGCACGCAGAAAGGGCTAAGCACGTCGTCATCGAACAGAAATTTGATGTATTCGCCCTCGGCGAGACCGGCGAGCCTCATGATATTGGTGTATTCGCCGGGATGGGGATTGCGGCTATAAGTAATGAGGCTGGAATACCGTGAACAGATTGCCTCGATGGCGTCCGTCGGGCAATCGTCCGAGACGATGATCTCGACATCCGTATAGCTTTGCGCGATTGCACTCTTCAGGGTGAGTTCAAAGAAATCAGGCTTGTAGGCCGGTATACAGATCGACACGCGCGGCAAATGTTTCTCCCCTTGAAACGCTTTTCTCCAGCCTCAGCCGGCGAAAGCGGTGATCGCCTCGCCGGAGGACCGAAGCAGACGGCTTGCCATCACCATAGAACTCGGGCGTTACGCGAGGCTTGCGCGGAAGGACAGGCAAAATCGGCAAAAGACGCCGCGGATCTCGCCAGATAGATAAATGATTGCTGGGAGAAAGGTGGCACGCCCTCGGGCATTCGCAACTCCGCGTTCCACGAGCATTGGGCCTGCGCGGTGGACTCTCTGCGTTGCGTTCCCCGCTTGGCTGAATTCCCTAACGCGAAAACTGAATGATCTCGCCGTTGTACTGCGTGCGCGTGGTCTCGCGGAAACCGAGCTTGGCCGCGACCCGCAGCGAGGCGTAGTTCTCGGGACTGATGATGCAGCTCATCGGCTGTCCCGGAAAATGCGCCTCGGCCCAGCCGATCAGAGCCGTCAGCGCCTCTGTGGCATAACCGCGGCCGTGGGCTGCGGGCAACAGCGCCCAGCCGATCTCCATCGTTCCCTCGATCGACGGTTCCATATCGCGCCGGGCTTCGAGGAAACCAGCTTCGCCGATGAACCTGCCGCTTTCCTTTTCCACGATGGCCAGAAAGCCGAAACCCATATGGTGCCACATGCCGGCGATGCGCAGCATGCGGCTCCAGCTCTGCTCGCGCGTCGACGGCACGCCGGTAATGAAGCGAACGACAGTTTCATCCGCCCACAGCGCCGCATGCGCCTCGAAATCGTCGAGGCGGTGAGGGCGAAGCGTCAGCCGCTCCGTTTCTAGGGTGGGGATGTCGATCACGATAGGTCCTTGGGGAAATCGCGTTCAGGCGCCGGGCTCGCCGTCCCAATAGTCGAGATCGCCTTCAGTCTTTCCGATATGGCGGAAGCGCCCGGTTTCTGTCGCCTCCCTGTTGGTCTTGGCAAGGAACTTTCCGGAATCGGGATATTCGACGATTTCGGTTTTCGCCATCGTCGAAATGCCGAGATAGACGAGCGTGGTTGTGCCGGTATTGATAAGCTGATGCGCCGTTTCCGGCCCGCCCGCGGGTGCGCCGAGTACGTCGCCCGCCCGGACCGGATGGCGCTCGCTGCCGAAGCGGTATTCGCCGGTGCCTGCGATCACGTAGAACAACTCGTCTTCGACGTGGTGATTGTGGAAAGGGCAGCTCGATTTGCCGGATGGCACCTCATTGTAGCTGATGCCGAGGCCCGCAAGGCCGAGCAGCGCGCCGAACGAGACGTCGGCGCCTTCGTAGAACTCGCCCTGTTTCCAGTGGTCGAGCTTGAGATCAGCGATATTGATGATCGCTTTCGATTCCGCCGCCATGATGTCCTCCTGTTGCAGGAAGAGAAGCTATCATCTTGCCGGAAAATTCAATGGCAATCGCGCGCTGACCCGGGAAAATCCTCGGCATGGGCGGAGAGGAGAACGCCGCCCATGCTTCGAGCTTGCAACAGGTTGTGATCTCAGCGGACGTAGAAGGTCACGCTTCCGTCCGCCGCCTGTTCGGCGTTGACGATGTTGCGTACATCGACGCCCTCATTGTTCAGACGGTGTGCAAGCGATCTGTTGGCATGGATCGAGGCCTGGATTCCGTGTATCGCCTGGCCGGAACGTTCCGGGGCCGAGCGCGGACCTGTCGTCTCGTCGTCGAGATTGTGCCAGTTTCGGACCTGCTCGACATTGAAGTCATTGCCCCGGAAGGTCCTGAGCGTCTGCTCGATGCCCTGGGCGGAGTTCATTCTGAAGCTCTCGGCCCGACTGACGCCGGCAAAAGCGAGTGAGGAGAGGGCTGCGGCGATGGTTATTGTGACAACGCGGTTCATGATTTAATCCTTTCATCTGCTTTGACGGTCGGCTGTCGTGCAGGGGATCGTCTGCGTCACGAGATGGAATTGGCGTTGTCACTTTCGCGATTCAATGGGATAAGTACCTGAAAAAGAATTAAAAATTCTTCATGAAAACCGCCTTCGAATTGCCGTTTTCCACGCCCCCGGAAAAGCGGATTTCGAAGGCTTGGCAGGCTCGGCAGGGATGGTGCGGCTATCCCGCTGTCGATATTTCCTCTTTCGCTTTTGCAGCACTGGCCGAAAGTGCTTGCCATTCTGATGAAGGCATGTTTTGACCGCGGGCTGTCGAGTGGAAAAAGTCCCGCCAACCGAAGGTAAACAATGTCGAGAGAGACCGCTCCCCATATTTTGATCGTCGAGGCCCGCTTCTATGACGACATGGCCGACGCGCTGCTCGAAGGCGCGACCTTTGCGCTCGAACAAGCCGGCGCCACCTATGAGGTTGTCACCGTTCCCGGCGCGTTGGAAATTCCGGCAGCGATTGCCATGGCGCTCGATGGGGACGACAATGGCGGCACGCATTATGACGGCTATGTCGCTCTCGGCATGGTCATTCGCGGCGAGACCTATCATTTCGATATCGTATCGAACGAATCCTCGCGCGCGCTGATGGATCTCACGGTCAGCGAATCCCTTGCCATCGGCAACGGCATCCTGACCGTCGAAAATGACGAACAAGCTTGGGCGCGCGCCCGCCGTTCGGACAAGGACAAGGGCGGGTTTGCCGCCCGCGCGGCTCTGACGATGATCGCGCTGAAGCAGAAACTGGGTGCATAACGAATGAACGACGACAAGACGGAACGGCCGGTCAAGACTGCGAACCAGCGGGGCGCTGCCCGCCTGGCGGCCGTTCAGGCGCTTTATCAGATGGATGTCGGCGGCACCGGCGTTCTGGAAATCGTCGCCGAATACGAGGCGCACCGCCTCGGTCAGGAACTCGACGGCGCCACCTATCTGAAGGCCGATGCCGCCTGGTTCCGCTCCATCGTCTCCGGCGTCGTGCGTGATCAGGTTCGTCTCGACCCCCTGATTGCCGCGGCATTGCAGGATGATTGGGCGCTGTCGCGCCTCGATAGCACGGTGCGGGCCATCCTGCGTGCCGGCGTTTTCGAACTCCTCGATCGCAAGGACGTCCCGGTGGCGGTCATCGTCACCGAATATGTCGAGATCGCTCGAGCCTTTTTCGATGACGACGAGCCGAAGCTCGTTAATGCCGTGCTCGACCGCATCGCCAAGCAGGTCCGCGGCGAGGCGAAGAAGTAACTCTTTAGCCGCCGAACAATCTCCCTACGTCTTTCTTCGTACCGCAATGGTTTTCGGCCTTTGCGGGCTTGACGCCACGTGATCGACCACGCAATCTCCGCACCGCTTAGCTGTGCATTTCTGTGGAGAGGAAGGCGAGTCGGCGGCGTATCTGCCGGAGAAGGAGTGAGCTCCGGCCTATGGGAGGAAAGAGCGAAATGACCATTCTTTTATGCGTAATCGCATCCGGTCTGCTCTCGGTGGTCTATGCCGCCTGGGCAACCCGGTCGGTGCTTGCCGCCGATCAGGGCAACAGCCGGATGCAGGAGATCGCGGGCTACATCCGCGAGGGCGCCCAAGCCTACCTGACGCGTCAATATAGAACCATTGCGCTTGTCGGCGTCGTTGTTTTCATCGCAGCCTGGCTGCTTCTCTCCGCCACTGCCGCCGTCGGTTTCCTGATCGGCGCCGTTCTGTCAGGTGCTGCCGGTTTCATCGGCATGCACGTCTCCGTCCGCGCCAACGTGCGCACCGCCCAGGCGGCGTCCGCCAGCCTTTCCGCCGGTCTCGACATCGCCTTCAAGTCGGGCGCCATCACCGGCATGCTGGTGGCGGGCCTCGCGCTGCTCGGCGTCTCCATCTACTATACGATATTGACAGTCGGGCTCGGACACGAGAGCGGCTCGCGCGAAGTCATCGACGCGCTGGTGGCGCTCGGCTTCGGCGCCTCGCTGATCTCGATCTTCGCCCGTCTCGGGGGCGGCATCTTCACCAAGGGCGCCGATGTCGGCGGCGACCTCGTCGGCAAGGTGGAGGCCGGTATCCCCGAAGATGATCCGCGCAACCCGGCGACGATTGCCGATAACGTCGGCGACAATGTCGGCGACTGCGCCGGCATGGCGGCCGACCTGTTCGAGACCTATGCCGTCTCCGTCGTCGCCACCATGGTTCTCGCCGCGATCTTCTTTGCCGGCGCGCCGATCCTTCAATCAGCAATGGTCTATCCGCTGGCGATCTGCGCTGCCTGTATCATCACCTCGATCATCGGCACGTTCTTCGTCAAGCTCGGCTCGAACGGCTCGATCATGGGTGCGCTGTACAAGGGCCTCATCGTCACCGGCCTGCTGTCGATTGTCGGTCTCGGCGCCGCCACCTCGCTGACCGTCGGCTGGGGCTCGCTTGGCACGGTCGCCGGCGCCGACGTCACCGGTACCAACCTCTTCGTCTGCGGTCTCGTCGGCCTCGTCGTCACCGCGCTGATCGTCGTCATTACCGAATACTATACCGGCACCGGCAAACGCCCCGTCGTTTCGATCGCCCAGTCTTCGGTGACCGGTCACGGCACCAACGTCATCCAGGGCTTGGCAGTCTCGCTCGAATCGACCGCTCTGCCGGCCATAGTCATCGTCGGCGGTATTCTGGCCACCTATCAGCTCGGCGGCCTTTTCGGCACCGGTATCGCCGTCACCGCCATGCTCGGCCTCGCCGGTATGATCGTCGCCCTCGATGCCTTCGGTCCGGTCACCGACAATGCCGGCGGCATCGCCGAAATGTCCCATCTGCCGCCGGAAGTGCGCAAGTCGACCGACGCGCTCGACGCCGTCGGCAACACCACCAAAGCGGTCACCAAGGGCTACGCGATCGGTTCGGCCGGTCTCGGCGCACTGGTGCTTTTTGCCGCCTACGCCAACGACCTGCGGTATTTCGCGGCTCATGGCGACCAATATCCCTATTTCGCCAATATAGGCGAAATCTCGTTCGAGCTGTCGAACCCTTACGTCGTCGCCGGCCTGCTTTTCGGCGGCCTGATTCCCTATCTGTTCGGCGGCATCGCCATGACAGCCGTCGGCCGCGCCGCCGGCTCGATCGTCGAGGAGGTTCGCCGGCAGTTCAAGATGAAGCCCGGCATCATGCAAGGCACGGAAAAGCCGGATTACGGCAAGGCCGTCGACTTGCTGACCAAGGCCGCCATCCGCGAGATGATCGTGCCTTCGCTGCTGCCGGTGCTCGCCCCCGTCGTCGTATATTTCGGTGTGCTTCTTATCTCCGGCTCGAAGGCCTCGGCCTTTGCCGCCCTCGGCGCATCGCTGCTCGGCGTCATCATCAACGGTCTCTTCGTCGCCATCTCGATGACCTCGGGCGGCGGCGCCTGGGACAATGCCAAGAAGAGCTTCGAGGACGGATTCGTCGACAAGGACGGCGTGCGTCACATGAAGGGCTCGGATGCACACAAGGCCTCCGTCACCGGCGATACCGTCGGCGATCCCTACAAGGATACAGCCGGCCCCGCCGTCAACCCGGCAATCAAGATCACCAATATCGTCGCGCTGCTGTTGCTGGCCGTTCTCGCCGGTTGATGGTCCAAGCACCGCGGTGCGCCGCGGATGCTACCCCGAACATATAAAAACCCGCCGGAGCGATCCGGCGGGTTTTTGTTGGAAATCTGTCCGATCAGCGCAGGCTGCTCGGATTTTGCGGCGTGCCGCCGGCGCCGCCGCCGAACAGGCTGCGGGCAGCACTTGCTGCGCTGCCGCCGGAGAGCATCTGCTGCAGGAAGGTGAGTTCCTTGCCGCCGGTCGGCGTGACGCGCGAGACCGTATCGAAGACCTTGCCGTCCTGCAGTGTGTAGTTGGCGCGGCGGGTGACGACGCCGTCCTTGTCGAAATAGATGGCCAGAACGGTCTGGTCGACGACCTTCAGCTTCTGGAAGGCGACGGCGCGCGTGCGCCGCTGTGAAATATAATAGAAGACCTCGCCGTCGAAGGTCGCCGTCGTCGATGGCGTGCCGAGCGAGAGCAGGACCTGTTCGCGGCTGGAACCTTCCGGAACGAGATTGAGCGACTGCTGATCGACGACATAGCCGCCGTTGAGCACGGTGCCGGTCTGGCAGCCTGAAAGAGCTGATGTGGAGGCGATTATGAAGGCAATGGCCGCGCTGCTGAAGAATTTCATGTCAGACTTGAAATACCGTTTCTTCAACGACATCTACTCCCTTGGGTGTCGATAGCAGCCATTTTGTGCCTTGCACGCTTTCCTCCTGCAAAACCATTGTGGCCATTCCGGGTCGAGTTTCCCGAATTCGCTTCGCTGGCGGCTCGAAGGCGTCGTCCCGAAGCAGGCCACGAACGGCATTGCAATTCGCGCCTGCTTCGGTAAACCAGCTTTCGAAATCATGCAACAAGGCCGGACGCTAGCCGGCGTGAAGAATGAGGCATTTCCGGAAAAAACAATGATCCTCGGGCTCTTCCGCAAGAAAAACAACAATCAGGCGATCGTCGACAGGCAATATGCGACGCTGACCGCAGCCGCGCGCATGCCCGATCTCTACGAGCAGCTCGATGTACCGGATACGGTCATGGGCCGCTTCGAAATGCTGTCGATCGTGATGATTCTGTTTTTTCGCCGCACGCGCGCCTCGGCCGTCAGCGGCCAGGAGATTGCTCAGGAGATCGTCGATGCCTTCTTTCAGGACATCGACTATTCGATCCGCGAGCTCGGCATCGGCGACAACAGCGTGCCGAAACGCATGAAGAAGCTCGCGGGCATGTTCTATGGCCGGCTCGAAACCTATTCGAAGGCGATGGACGCCGGCGACGCCGAGGCGCTGGCGCTTGCATTGATGCGCAATATCCACCCGGAAACCGAGACACCGGCGGATATGTCCGGCCTGGCCAGCTGGATGATGGCCGCAGAATCCCATCTGTCCGCCGTTCCGGAGGAGCTGATCGCCAGCGGTTCGGCAACGCTGCCGCCGGTCGCCTGAAGGAGGAAACGATGAAGAACGATCGGGACGATGTTCCCTTCTCCTATCGCGTCAAGGTCGGCCACATCTCGGCCAATCCCGTCGAGGTTCATATCGAGGCCGATGCCAGCGAGTTGAAGGCGCTTGCCGAGGCCTGGAGCGTTGTCTCCGTCGACGATCTCAGCGCCGATCTGCAGATCGCCCGCTGGAAACGCGACGGCGTGCGTGTCAAGGGCCGCGTACAGGCGAAGATCGTCCAGTCCTGCGTCGTGACGCTGGAACCGGTCGAAGCCGTGATCGACGAAAGTTTCGAGCAGATCTTCGTGCCCGAGGGTTCCAAGCTTGCCCGCCAGCCCGGCAACGACGCCGGCGAGATGCTGCTCGATCCCGACGGTCCCGACCTGCCCGAGGCCTTTGTCGGCGACACGATCGATGCCGGCGAGGTGGTTGCCGAATTCGCCGCGCTCGCCATTGATCCCTATCCCCGCAAGGAGGGTGTCGAGTTCAAGGGCCATATCGAGGATAGCGGCGAGAACGATAAAAAGCCCTCCGCTTTCGCGGTCCTCAAGGACTGGAAAAAGGACTGAAGCACCTCTGGCATTTGACATAATTCAGTTGTATGCGACGCCAAAACCGGTATTTTGGCCGAAATTTCGCCCCTCGGCGAAAAGAAGGATCAGGGACGCGTGATCAGAATATCTCTCGACCTCATGGGTGGCGACTTTGGTCCCCAGGTTGTCATCCCCGGCGCCGCCAAGGCGCTGGACCGGCATCCGGATATTTCCTTCGTTTTCTACGGTCTTAAGGAACAGTGCGATTCCGTTCTCGCCAAGTTCCCGAAACTCAAGGAAAAATCAGTCTTTCACGACTGTGAGCTTGCTGTCAGCATGGAAGAGAAGCCGAGCCAGGCGCTGCGCCGCGGCCGCTATGTCTCGACCATGTGGCGCTCGATCGAGGCGGTGAAGACGGGCGATGCCGATGTCGCCGTTTCGGCCGGCAATACCGGCGCACTGATGGCGATGGCGAAATTCTGTCTTCGCACGATGGCCAATATCGAGCGCCCGGCGATCGCGGCGATCTGGCCGACGCTGAAGGGCGAGAGCATCGTGCTCGATGTCGGTGCGACGATCGGCGCCGATGCACAGCAACTGATGGATTTTGCCCTGATGGGCGGCGCCATGGCGCGCGCGCTTTTCGAGATCGAACGCCCGACGATCGGTCTTCTGAACGTTGGTGTCGAAGAGGTGAAAGGCCAGGAAGAGGTCAAGGAGGCCGGCCGGCTGTTGCGGGAGGCGAATATCGATTCGCTCGAATATTCCGGCTTCGTCGAGGGTAACGACCTCGGCAAGGGCACGGTCGACGTCGTGGTCACCGAAGGCTTCTCTGGCAATATCGCGCTGAAGACGGCCGAAGGCACCGCAAAGCAGATCGCCGAATATCTGCGTGCCGCCATGTCGCGCACACTGCTCGCCCGTATCGGCTATCTCTTCGCCAAGAGCGCCTTCGATATGCTTCGTGAGAAGCTCGACCCAAGCAAGGTCAATGGCGGCGTGTTTCTCGGCCTGAACGGCATCGTCATCAAGAGCCACGGCGGGGCGAATGCCGAAGGCATCGCCGCTGCCATCGAGGTCGGCTACGACATGGCTAAGAACGGCCTCAATCAGAAAATAGAAAACGATCTTAAGAAATATCATGCCAAGCGGCTGCCTCCCATTGGCCCGGAAGCGGCATGAGCTATGGGGTTCAATCGAATATGATCCGTTCAGTGGTTCGCGGGTTCGGAGCCGCACTTCCGAAACGCGTGATGACCAACAGTGATATGGAGGCTATCGTCGATACGTCGGACGAATGGATCGTCCAGCGCACCGGCATCCGCCAGCGTTACGTGGCCGGCGACGACGAGACGACGGCCTCGCTTGGCGAAGCCGCCGCGCGTGCGGCGCTTGCCAATGGCGGCCTGACGCCTGCCGATATCGATCTTATCATCTGCGCCACCTCGACGCCGGACAACACCTTTCCGGCCACCTCGGTCAACATCCAGAACCGTCTCGGCATGAGCCACGGCTTTGCCTTCGACGTCCAGGCCGTCTGCACCGGCTTCGTCTATGCGGTCACGACCGCCGACGCCTATATCCGCGGCGGCCTTGCAAAGCGCGTTCTCGTCATCGGTGCCGAGACTTTTTCGCGCATTCTCGACTGGAACGATCGCACCACCTGCGTGCTTTTCGGCGATGGCGCCGGCGCGATCGTGCTCGAGGCGGCAGAAGGTGAGGGCACGTCTGCCGATCGCGGCGTGCTGACCGCGCATCTGCGCTCCGACGGTTCGCACAAGGACAAGCTTTATGTCGATGGTGGACCGTCGACGACGGGCAGCGTCGGCAAGCTGCGTATGGAAGGCCGCGAAGTCTTCAAATATGCCGTCGGCATGATCACCGATGTCATTCAGGCCGCTTTCGATTCGACCGGGACAACGGCCGAAGACCTCGACTGGCTGGTGCCGCACCAGGCCAATCGACGCATCATCGACGGTTCGGCGAAGAAACTGAACATCGATGCGGACAAGGTCGTCGTCACCGTCGACCTGCACGGCAATACCTCGGCCGCCTCGATCCCGCTCGCGCTTGCGACCGCCGCCGGCGACGGCCGGATCAAAAAGGGCGACCTCGTGATGCTCGAAGCGATGGGCGGCGGCTTCACCTGGGGCGCTGTTCTGCTGCGCTGGTAAGCACGAATCCTAAAAAACTGGCGGCGAACAAGAGCTTGACCGTGAGGCGCAAGACAAATACTCTTCGTTCGCTTTCAAAAAATATTTTGTAATGGGCGGGGAAACCATGACCGGAAAAACAGTGACGCGAGCAGACCTGGCGGAATCCGTTTTCCGCAAGGTTGGTCTTTCCCGGACCGAATCCGCTGAACTTGTGGAAACCGTCATCGACGAAATCTGCAATGCCATTGTGCGTGGCGAAACCGTCAAGCTTTCCTCCTTCGCCACCTTCCAGGTTCGCGATAAGAACGAGCGGATCGGCCGCAATCCGAAGACCGGCGAGGAGGTTCCGATCTCTCCGCGCCGGGTGATGACTTTCAAGGCTTCGAACGTGCTGAAGACGCGCATCCTCAAGGCGCATGTCGCCCGCAAGATCAAGCTGAAGCCGCAGAATCCGGCTCCCTGAGATCAGCCTTCCTCCTCTTGGAGCGGTGTTTTTTCTCGCACTGGTCGATCCCCTGTGCGCAACGTCGAGACATGACTTGAATTGTCGACGCCAAACCTTTGAAATATGGTGAGTCGCTGTTGGATCGAGCCTGCGAGGTTGCGTAGCATATGACGTTGGACAAGAGCCCCGATGCCTTTCGCACCATCAGCGAAGTCGCAGACGATCTTGATCTGCCGCAGCATGTGCTGCGCTTTTGGGAGACACGGTTTCCCCAGATAAAGCCGATGAAACGAGGTGGCGGCCGTCGCTACTACCGGCCGGAGGACGTCGACCTCCTCAAGGGCATCCGGCATTTGCTCTATGATCACGGCTATACGATCAAGGGCGTGCAGAAGCTTCTGAAGACCAACGGCAACAAGTTCGTCATCTCGGTCGGCCACGGTGATCTCGCCAGCGTCGAGGCGCTTGCCTCGGGTGCGCAGGAGATGGGCGCCGGGGAACCGCGTGTCGGCATGGCGGAGGAGGATCAGATTGTCGGCCGCGCCAAGCCGCCGATCACCCGCCGGTTCTTCAATTTCGTCGCCGGCGACGACGAGCAGCCGGAGGTCTCGATCGGCAAATCGAGCGTCGGCAAGGAAGACAGGGCGCTGCTTCAGGAGGCGCTCTACGACCTCCTGGAATGCAAACGTCTGCTCGATCAGGTCCGCTGATTATGGAGAGCCTTTCCGGGTTAGATTGAAGCATTCTGTTGGCTCAAACGGAGTCGGATGGTCGACCGGCCGGCGCGTGTCGTAGCCCGTCTCTACGGCCAAGCCGGCCGGTCGAGCAGGCGGCCCGTTTCAGCCAACCCTCCCGCAGATTTGCCTGGCAAATCTGCAAGACTTTGGAATCGCCGGACGCACTTGTCGCTTCGCCCACGGCGAAGCGGTGCGGCCGGTGGGCCGGGCATGCTTCCGC
>NZ_JABDWI010000012.1:0-244102 GCF_019685235.1 Rhizobium sp. NLR8a | reverse complement strand
CTTCGTCGGCCCATGCGAATTCCGTGTAGACGTCCTGGACTTCGTAGGAGATCTCGCTTCGGTCGAGAATATCCTTGATCTCCGCAGCCTTGTCGGAGAGCGCGTCGATCTCGCGCTGGCGTTCCTCAAGCCAGACAGAAGAGATGGTGTTATAATTACCGATCGTTGGTGCAGTTCCCAAGGAGATCACCAGCGCATTCAAATGCGCGCCATGGGCGCTGCAGAAGTCGATTGCGGTTTTGAGATCTTCCTCGAACTGATGAACGCTGAGGATGCTGAGTACCGTCCTGATGGTCATGTCGATATACCTCTCTGGTTGGATAGGAAAAGGATAGTCACCATCGCCCCGGGTTCCTTGACCTTCGTCAAAGCGATATCGATTTCCGCCCTGTAGGCTGCTTCTCGATTGACAGGCGTGGCCGTGGACGTCCCGATCGCGGAATTCGGAGAGGTGCAGGGCCTGTCATCGGTTAGGAGGCCGTAAATGCTGTCGACGGAACGAGACTTCAAACGGGGCGGCGAGCGGTTGCCCATTCCTTCACAAGGTGAAGTCGAAGGCAAGCTTCTCATGTTCGAAGCGATTGCCGTCACCTGTTTGCAGGAGCTTGTCGCCAAAACGGAATCGCGCCTGGTCCCGAGGCTTCGCCGGAGACTTATCCGTAATCTGAAGGAGCGGTGCGCCCCATTGAAGCTTTGCGCGGATGACGAAAAGGCAGCAGAGGAGTTCGCGCTCCAACTGTTGAACGCAGCCCTGGAAAAAGCAGAAGACGAGATAGCGGGCTGAGCGGACGCCTCAAGCGCAGGTTCGAGCGCCCAAGTCCTTGACCGTCTCATCCGCCAGTTTGCGCACGACCTTTGCGGAGACCACCCCCATTTTCGAGGAGATCCCGGCCAGTCGCGCGGTCTCTCGAGGCGCCTCGGCCAAGGCATTCTGTGCAAAGTCGGCCACGACCTCGAACGTATCGTTCAGTTCGGCACTTTCGGCGAGGTCGTCCAGGAAGGTCTCGTAAAGTTGAAGCCGACGCCGGAATGAAGTCAGTAGTTCGATCTGACAACGCAGCATCATCCGCGACGCCTCGATGTTCAGTCTGTAGGCGGCGAGGAAAAGATTTCTAGCAGAAGCAGGCAGCGCCTGCTCCGGTATCAAAAGCGCGTTATCGACCATGGCGGAATCCTCTCGTCTCGTTCAAGATTATCGTCGCGGCGAAAGATCTCGTTGATCTACATCAAGCGGACTCTGCTCACTGCAACGGCACAATCAGATGGGGTGATTGAGCAATCGCAATGACCGGGCCGCATGGGTGTGGATGGCTTCCAGGAACAGGGAGAGGGAAATGCATGCTCATGGCATATCGGGCAGAAGATCTCCGGGAGGCGGCGCCGACAAAAACTGGACCTTCGGATGATGACTTCATTGGTGACGGCTGATGCATTCCAGCGCCTCAGTCTTGCACTTGCGATCGGCATACTCGTCGGCATCGAACGTGGATGGCAAGAACGCGAGGCCCCGCCGGGCAAGAGAGTGGCGGGTATCCGGACCTATGGCCTCTCGAGTTTCCTCGGCGGCTTTTGCGGCTTCCTGCAACCTATTGCGGGGCCGATCCTGCCGACGGCCATCTTCGTATTCTTTTGCATCACGATCCTTGTCTTCAGCCGCATGCAGGCGCTGCGGGAGGGTGACTACAGCGCAACCGGCGCCATTGCCGCGATCACGGTGTTCGCGCTCGGTTTCGGAGCCGTCGTTGCAGATATGACGACGATCGCGGCGAGCGCGGTCGCAATGACGGCACTTCTGGCGGCGCGGGAGCCACTGCACGGATTTCTGCGGAAATTGACCTGGCTCGAGTTGAGAGCCGCCCTGATCTTGTTGACGATGACCGTCGTCATTCTTCCAATTCTTCCCAATGAGGCGGTCGATCCCTGGCAAATGATCAACCCCTTCGAGCTGTGGATGCTGACCATATTCGTGGGGGCGGTTTCATTTGTGGGCTATGTCATGATCCGGCTCACCGACGCCAGAGCCGGACTGCTCCTGACGGGCGCCTGTGGGGGTATCGTTTCCTCGACGGCCTTGACCCTTTCCTTTGCCCGACAGTCCAAGCAGATTCCCGCGCTCTCGCCGCTGCTTTCAGCCGGAGCGATGATGGCGGGGGCGGTATCCCTGAGCCGGGTGCTTTTGATTTGCGGTGTCATCGCACCGGCGGTGATGGCGGAGCTTGCGGCATTGCTCGGCCCGGGTGCGGCGGCGCTTGCCATCGGCGGTGGCTTGGCCGGCTTGTCGCCGCGCGCCGGTGACAGTCCCGACTTTTCACCGAAAAATCCGCTGGAGGTGAACGTCGTCCTGCGCTTTGCTCTTCTTCTTGCCACCGTCACCATCGTGACGCGGGCGGCTTTGGAATTCTTCGGAACCCAGTCGCTGGGGGTGGTCGCCTTCATCACAGGGCTGGGCGATCTCGATGCGATAACGCTTTCGATCGCGAAGCTCCCGAACCTGCCGGCGGATGCGGCTGCACAAGCCATAGCGGTTGCTGCCTTCGCCAATCTTCTTGCGAAAACAGCGCTTGCAGCAAGCGCGGGAAGCCTTGGCTATGCGGTTCGGCTCGCCATGGTGAGCGGTATCGCGGTGCTCGCCGGTGCCGCCGGCTCGTTCCTGACGTAGGCGGATGATCTCGCCGTTGGCGATGATGCTTGGCGTTCGATCGCGTTGGATCTGACGCGCCGCTTCCTATGCGAGCCTCACCACGTCAGGGAGGCGAGCGGCACTCATGCGACAAGGTCGGCTGCATGAATTCTGATGCGCCCATCGCGCTCGAAATCGCCGCGATCGAATTTCGCGCAGGCAATCCGGCTGAAAAGGCCGATGTTTTCCTGAAGCCGGCTTTCGTCGCAACGCGGCGGCTGGGCAACCTCCAGAAGGGCCTCCCTGTCGATAACGACCATCTGGTTCGTGCCGCCCGCATCCATAACCAGCAGGGCTTCCTCGCCGGACGACTTCATCATTCCACTGATCAGCTTCAAAGACATTGCTTATCTCCGGACCGGTTGATCTCGCAAACCTGCCACAACACGCGCTGCCGGGCTCCTCGGACAGGCTGCCCGGAAAACGTATGCCGGCGCGGAAAGACCAGCCTTGATACACATCAATAAAGATCGCGGAAAAGGCTTCTCAGCCAAGGCCGCTCAAGAATTCATCGGTTTCCATGAGCTCCAGCTGCACGGAAAAGCGGTCGTGCAGAAGTTCCAGCGATGCGTCATAGGTGTCGTCGGCGCTGCTGCAGACGGCGTCCTTCAGCATGATGACACGATAGCCGAGATCGATGGCGCCGAGCGTAGCGGCAAGCACGCAGACGTCCGTTTCCCCACCGGTAATCACAAGGGTGTCGACGCGTTCCGATTGCAGGATGTTATGAAGGCGGCCGTCGATCCAGGGGGAATAGGTGCGTTTGTCGAAATATCTTGCCGGCGGAACATGCGAGGCGAGCGAGGAAGCCAGTTCGACGAGGCCACGCGGAAGATGTTCGCCTGTCATCATCCACCATTTCCGGTAATAATCGCGCCATTTTCCCGGCATCGCGTCCGCATGCTGGGGTGGCACGAAACGGGTGAAGATCGTTCGGGCTGGATAGCGGCCGGCGAGTTCCTCGATCTGAGGGGAGATCCGGGCCATCCATGGAACGTGCCATGGCGTGTCTTCGGCAAACATCCGCTGCATGTCGACGCAAAGGTGCCGCCACTCGCCGATCTCGCCCATCGCATCCTCCGTTCGTCTTTGGGCGCGAACCGCTGCCCGGAGCGAAAGTTCCCGACGGCCGGAAGATCAGGAGATGGTCAGGCAATGGCTCCTGGAACGATCGTCCGTAAGGCGGCGCTGCTTCCGGGTTTGCCGAAGCAGTCGAGTTCGCGAAGCGGAACCGGTTTGGAGAAGAAGTAGCCCTGGAGGTCGGTGCAGCCGAGGGCGGCCAGAAAGTCCCTTTGATATTCGGTTTCGACCCCTTCGGCCGTCGTCGAAATGCCGAGGTTGCGGCTGAGCGTGACGATGGCGCCGATGATGGCCGCGCCGTTGGCTTTTGCGCCCAGCTGGGAAACGAAGGAACGATCGATCTTGATGCGGTCTATGTCGAAGCGGACAAGATGGCTGAGGCACGAAAAGCCGGTCCCAAAATCATCCAGCGAAATCTGAACTCCGCGGCCGCGCAGTGATTTCAGGACCGAATAGACATCCGAGCTATCCTCGATCAGCGAGGACTCGGTGAGTTCGAGCTCCAGGCGAGACGGCGGCAAGCCGGTCTCTTCAAGCACGGCGAAGACCTCCTCGGCGAAGTTGGGCCTTCTCAGTTGGGAGGGAGACACATTCACCGCCACAAAGGTGTCTCCAGGCCACTTGCAGGCAGCCCTGCAGGCTTCGCGCAGCACCCAGACACCGAGGGCATCGATGAGGCCCCCTTCCTCGGCCGCAGGGATGAAGCTGGCAGGCGTCAACAGTCCGCGCTGACTATGACGCCAGCGCACGAGAGCCTCCGCGCCAGACGCGGAGTATCCGCCCTCGGCGCGATGCACTGTCTGGTAGTAGACCTCGAGCGACCCGAAGTCCGGTCTGTTGCCGATTGGACCGGGTTGTGGAGCACCAGCCGACAAGGCCGCGCTCTTCGCCAGAACATCCCGCAATTCGTTCTTGAGGACGTCGCGCGCATTCCTGCCGCCGTCCATGGATGGCGAGTAGACGCGCCACTGACCTCTTCCGCCCACCTTAGCCTCATAGAGCGCGACATCGGCATAACGCATGAGATCGTCGGCATTGCGCCCGGCATCCGGCACGACGGTGACGCCGATCGAGCCGCCGACCCGGGCGACCGCTTCGCCCCTCAAAAGCGGGAAGGGTTTGCCGAGTTCGGCAACGATCGCTTCGCAGATGGACGGCAAGAGTTGATCATCTCTGATGTTCCGGAGAAGCAGGGCAAACTCGTCCCCGCCGAGCCGGGCAAGCGTGTCGTCCGGACGAAGCAACGCATGGATCCGCTCCGCAGCCATTCTGATGAGTTCGTCGCCGGCAGCATGCCCGAAGGTGTCGTTCACCGCCTTGAAGCGGTCGAGGTCGAGAAGCGCCACGGCCGACCGCTCGGCAGAATTGCGTGTATCGGCCAGGCACGCCTCGAACCGCATCGCGAACAAGGCGCGGTTGGGAAGGCCGGTCAGCACGTCGTGCAAGGCGAGCTGCCTGGCGTGCAACTCGCTTCTCTTCAATTCGCCGAGACTGCTTCGCAGGCGCACGAGCAGAACCGAAAACAGGACCGCTATCACCAGGGCGGCGATCGAAAGCGCCGGCATCAAGCGGCCGATCACTCTCGAACCAGGAAGATCAGGCCGCCATACGATAAAGCCAATCGGTTCGCCGTTTGCCGTTGCGTCGATCTGGAACGCAACCTCGTTTTCATCCGCGTCGGCCGTTCGCGCGAAGCGCGCGCCGTTGAGGCCTTGCTGCCGGCTCAACTCGTCGAGCGCCGCGCCGTCGAGAAACCGCACGACGATCAGGAATTGCCGCATCGGCTGTGGTTGCCCCTCGGCCGCTTCGTTGACGGCAACGACGCCCACGATCGTCGGCCGGCCTTCGAGCCGCATCAGATTGGCCAGTGCATGGTTCGAGCGGGCGGTGTTGGCCGCTCGACTTTCCAATGATGATGAGGTCCGTTCGCTGGAAGCGGTGCCGTGGTTCGCCGTCAGGCGCGCGTCTTTAAGGAGAGGCAGAAAGAGCGGTCTCATCCAGCGATAGCGCTTTTCGGTTTCGCCGTCGGTCAGCATGATCAGCTGCGCCTTGTCATCGACGACGAAGGCCTGGTCATAGCCGAATGCCGACATCGCAGTGTGGCTGATCGCACTCCCGGCCGCCGCCGTGAGAACGGTATCGAGGCTGGAGGAAACTCCGGCTGCCCGTGAGGCCGGATAAACGCCGGAGAGGTAGCCATTGCCGAACTGGCCGATGACATGCGCGACTTGATCGACCTGTTCCCTGAGGCGCGCATTGACAAGCTGGCGTTGTCGATCAAGGGCTGCCGCATCGCTCTCGGTTCCCGCCCAGAGTGCGGAAAGCACGACCAGTCCGATCGCTCCGAGTCCGCTGACAGCGATCAGGAATAGAATTCTCCCTGAAGCGATCCAGGATTGCTGAAACGAATTGGAGCTGGAAGGGACAACGATGTGCAAGCCTAAACCCCTGAACCCACCACGGGCGCATTCGTGGACGGTAACAAACAAGCGTTCACGTAGAATTAAAGGCTGGGGCGCACTATGGCGGAGACTACGTCACAAGGAGTTTCCGACGATGTTGCGTCTATCCTTTCGGACTATACTGCGCGCAGCGCTCATGGCGGGCGGTTTGGTCGTCCTTCTTGCCGCCACCTCGCCGCTGCAGCTGGCGGCGCAAGATCGTACGCCTCTGAGAGTTGCGGTCGAAGGTGCATTTCCGCCCTTCAATTACCTTGATGCAAATAACCAGCTGCAAGGCTTCGACATCGATATTGCCAATGCCCTTTGCGACGCCGGCAAGTTCGAATGCCGGTTCGTCATCGAAAAATGGGACGACATGATCCCCGATCTCGTCGCCGGCAAATACGACGCGATCATCTCGTCCATGTCGATGAGCCTGGAGCGCCGCCAGAAAGTCGCTTTTACCGAGCAATATTACACCAGCCCGTCGGTGTTCATCGCCCGCAAGGACTCGCCGATCAACGACGTCAGCCCTGCCGCCCTCAGCGGCAAAAGGCTCGGGGTGACATCGTCCACGGCGCAGGAATCCTATGCCAACCACCTCTATCCGGAGTTGAAGAAGACGGTTTTCCGGTCTTCGCCGGAATTATACAAAGGTCTGTCGGACGGGCGCGTCGACATCATCCTTGAGGATAAGCTTGCCATTTATGACTGGATCGCCAACACGAAGGCGGGAACCTGCTGCGAATTCAAGGGACCGGATCTGGTCGACGTCACCTATTTCGGCGAAGGTGCGGGGATCGCCTTGCGCCTGGATGACAAGGAGCGTCTTGCGCGCCTGAACGAGGCCTTGAAGGCCATCAAGGCCGACGGGACCTACGACATGATCAACGCCAAGTATTTCCCGTTCAGCATCCAGTAGTTCTGCCGTAAACCTCTGGCAATCGATCGGTTCAGACCGTTACGGCGCCGCGCCTGCGAAGGCAGGCGCGGCGCCGTAAATCTTGTCTTCAGGCCTTGGCGTCAGGCGGCTTTCGCGACCTCTCCATGCGGATCGAGGACATACTTCGTTGCCGCGCCATGGTCGAAACTTTCATATCCAGCGGCGGCATCGTCGAGCGGGATGACCTTTGCGTTGACGATGTCGGCGATCGGCAACCGGTCGTGGAGGATCGCCTGCATGAGCTGGCGATTATATTTGAGCACCGGAGTCTGTCCGGTGTGGAAGGACTGCGCCTTGGCCCAGCCGAGACCGAAGCGAAGCGAGAGATTGCCGTGCTTGGCGGCATTGTCGACGGCGCCCGGATCCTCGGTGACGTAGAGGCCGGGGATGCCGATCGAGCCTGCGGCGCGGGTGATCTCCATCATCTGGTTGAGCACGATCGCCGGCTGTTCCCCGCCGGAATGGCCACGTGCCTCGAAGCCGACCGCGTCGATCGCGCTGTCAACCTCGTTGCTGCCGACGACCTCGGCAATCATGTCGCCGAGACGATCGCTCTTGGAAAGATCGATGGGTTCGAAACCAACCTTCGCGGCATGCGCCAGGCGATCCTTGTTGAAATCGCCGATCATGACGACGGCGGCACCGAGGATGCGAGCCGAAGCCGCAGCCGCTAACCCGACAGGACCGGCACCGGCGACATAGACGGTCGAGCCGACGCCGACGCCCGCGCGCACTGCGCCATGAAAGCCGGTGGGCAGAATGTCGGAAAGCATGGTGAGATCGCGGATCTTCGCCATCGCCTTGTCGCGATCTGGAATTTTCAGCAGGTTGAAATCGGCATAGGGAATGGTGACGTAGCGGGCCTGTCCGCCGATCCAGCCCCCCATGTCGACATAACCGTAAGCGCCGCCGGCGCGCGCCGGGTTCACCGTCAGGCAGACGCCGGTATCCTGGGATTTGCAGCAGCGGCAACGGCCGCAGGCGACGTTGAAGGGCACCGAAACGATATCGCCGATTTCGAGCATCTCGACGTCGACGCCTTTCTCGATGATTTCGCCGGTGATTTCATGGCCGAGGATCAGGCCCGGCATTGCCGTCGTGCGGCCGCGGACCATGTGCTGATCGGAGCCGCAGATATTGGTGGAGATAACCTTCAGGATCACGCCGTGCTCGATGCGGCGGCCATCGGGCGCTTCCAGCTTCGGATCGTCGATATCGCGGACTTCGACCTTTCCCGGCCGGAGATAGACGACGCCTCTATTCTTGCTCATGGATTCCTCCCATGTGTTGAATGCCTCGAACTGCAACCAATGCAGTCGACGACAACTATTCCTCCGGCCTGCCTCCTCTGCAGTCCGGTATTCAGATCGCCGCATCGGGCGATATTTCGAATTTCGCAGATAGGCGGGGACAGGCGGGATCGAGGAGAGAGTGAGCACGATAGGTCTGGCCTGTCGTTCCGATCGTCATATCCCGCCGCAATCCAGAGATCTGCTGCGCAAAGAGCTGGTTCGGGCTCCAGAACCTCCTTTCGATCCGTCTCGATCTGCGGATGTCAATCCAGCGACCGCTTTCAGGACTTCAGTTCTACCACCGCTACGGGGCAGCGCGCCGGCGGCTGGCCAGCCTCGCATGTTCATGTCGCCAGCTTAAGAGGCAGCGCCGTGAACATGACCAGAAAACCATGCCTGATCGAAAACGGCGCCCAAAAAAACGACATGAGTGACACTCGAGGCGACAGTCCGCCAAGTCGCAACGGCTTCCAGCGGAAACGATAGATTGACCTCGCGAATACGGCAGTTTTCCGGATCGCTCCGGATGATAGGATCGCAACCGTCGGGCTTCCCCTGCTAAACTCGTGGCACCTGTAATCACATCTTTTGGCCCGCGGCAGATGTCGTTTTCAATCGTGATTGGACTTCGGCTGTGACCTGAGCGAGGCTGTTTTTGGGAGCGGACCATCTATTTTTCCGGGATAGGAGGCCGAAATGGAACAGCATGCACTCGAGCAGTTGAAAACGATCGCGAAGGTCAGCACGACCTATAATCGCCTTGAAATGACGAGGCGCGAGCGGCTTGAACGGTGGGCCGACAGTCTGGAACGCAGCCCCAGGCCGTTTCTCAAGACGCTTCACGAAACCGAGTATCAGCCGATTGCAGATCGGCTTGCGTTGCGGGATGACGACACTCCGATCTCTGTTGCGTTCGCTGATCCCATTCTGCGGGCGGCAGGAATGGAAAATGACAGCTATGGAGAAGCCAGGCGGTTCTTCGAACTCAGCGATGAGCAATTGCACGACCTGGTCTGCTTTTGTCATTTCGGGGAACGCGTCAGCGCTGCAACACTAGCTCGCCGCGTACGAAAGATGGCGGCTCACAAACCAGGCGGGTTTTTCGCTCAGCTTCGTGCGTTCTTTGGTAATTGAGGCCAAGGCCACCTGGAGCTGCAAAGGGCTAGCCGTGCCGCCGGGTGGAACGGCCGCCACGGCAATCGCTTGGTCGCTCATCGGCGCATGAGCGAACACTGCCTAACCCGTCGCGTCAGTGGACTGGAGGATAGGCGGCAGCTAGCCGCCTACGGCCGGCGGTCCCGGTTGAAGTCGACCGCCGTGTGCCAGAACACGGCGCCGATGATGATTGCGCCACCGAAATAGGTGGCGATCGGCGGCTGCTCGGAAAACAACAGCCATACCCAGAAGGGCGTCAGCACGATTTCCATCGTGCCGATCAGCGCCGCCTCCGCCGGCGGCATCCGCTTTGCCCCGGCAAGGAAGAGCACCAGTGCCAGCGAGAAGTTGGTCGCGCCGAAGGCGGCAAGGACGATCCAGTTGTGCAGATCGAGCGAGCCGACCGAGCCGAAGGGCGCGAAGATGACGAGAGTGAGGAAAGCGCTGACGACGGTTGGCGGCAGGCTCGGCACATCGGGGCTGATGCGCGGAATGATGATGACGAGCGCGAAGGAGGCCGTCATGCCGAGCGCCAGCAGGTCCCCCCAGCCCGTGCCGCCGCCGATCGACGAAGCGACGATGATGCCGACGCCGAAGAGGGAAACGGCGCCGGCAATCATCGTCCGCCTGGCCACTCTCTCCTTGAGGATGAGCCAGCCGAACAGCGCCGCGATGAAGGGCGTCGTCGCATAGATCATCGTCACATTGGCGACGGTGGTCATGTAAAGCGCCCCGATGAAGCATCCCTGACTGAAGGTCTGGCATGCGATCATTGCAAGTCCCGACGGATGGAAGACAGAGCGCCATTGCCGCCGCGAGATGCCCCCTTCGAGGAAAAGGCAGGGGATCAGCAGGAACAGGCCTCCGAACAACGACCGCCAGGCGATCGCCGTCCACACGTCGGTGGTCAGGAGCCGCGAGTAAACACCGCTCGCGCTCCAGGCAAGGGTCGCGGCAATGATGAGAAGCACACCCTTCTCGTGCTCGCTGCCTGCGAGGTCTCTGGCCGGATTTTCAATGGTCACGCGGATGGTCTCAATGAAGGAAGTCGAACGCCGCCCATTTCTGCGCCAGCAATTGACATTAGACAAACGAATAGTAGTGATGGCTATCATCGAGTTTTTCTATGGCTTGCCAATGCACGAGGCTATCGAAAGCGACCTTCTCAGAACCTTTTTGGTCGTGGCCGAGACGTCGAACTTCTCCGCGGCCGCGCAGCGAATCGGGCGCACGCAATCGGCCGTCAGCACCCAGATCAAGAGGCTCGAGGCGGCGATCGGCGAGCCCCTCTTCGAGCGCGGCGCCCGCGGCGTGCAACTCACGCGCCCGGGTATACAGCTCGTGCCCTATGCCCGCAGGGTCATCGATCTGCTGAACGAGGCCGCCGCGACGATCCGCAGCAAGCCGCTGGACGGGCCAGTGCGCATCGGAATTCCCGAGGAATACAGCCAGACGGTTCTGCCCGCGGCGCTTGCGGCTTTCGCTGTGCGTCACCCGGCCGTCGAGGTCACTGTCTCCTGTGATTATACGTCGCGCAACCTTGCCGCTCTGGAGCGGGACGAACTCGATCTGGCCGTCGTTTTCGACTGGAGCGACCAGACGAAAGGTGAGGTCATCTGCATCGATCCCACAGTCTGGGTCACCTCGATGGTCCACCGGCTGCACGATCTCGACCCCCTCCCCATTGCGACCTATCGCAACTCCACCTGGTCACGTGATTTTGCGCTCCGGTCGCTGGAGCAGATCGGCCGCAACTACCGCATCGCTTTCATCGCCGATACGGGATCGGGACTGAAGAATGCGCTGACCGCGGGCCTTGCCGTGACAACACTTTCCCGCAGCAGCATCCCGCCCGGCTGCCGGGAGCTGACCGCCGAAGATGGTTTCCCGCCAGTTGATTCCTCAAAGGTCGTGCTCCGCCGCAGCACCTACCGTTCCACCGAAGCCATCCGCGAGCTCGCCGAGATGATCCGGGACGCGTTCCAGCCTACGTCGCCGCTGCCGATGGCGTGATGCGGCGGCGCAGGCGGCGCCGGGTCTCGGACGGGCTTTCGGAGAAACTCGCCCGGTAGCTTCTGGCAAAGGCCGAGGCCGAATTGAAGCCGGTTGCCGCCGCGATGTCGGCGAAGGAGGCAGTCGTCTCGATCACCTTGCGGCGCGCCGCGTTCAGGCGCAGCGCGAGATAATGCACATGCGGCGGCACGCCGATGCTCTGCTGGAAGAGATCCTGCAGATGCCGGGCGCTGATGCCCACCCTTCGGGCGATCCGCGCCAGGATCAGAGGCTGCTCGATATGTTCTTCCATAAGCCGCACCGCCTGCGCCACGCGGGGATCGTGCATGCGCAATCCTGGCGAGGCGGCGGAAAGCGGCTCTTCGGCATGAAAGGAGGGCTGCTCGTAGCGGAACAGCCGGCTGACTTCGAGCGCCAGCGAATAACCTTGGCGCTGCCGGATGATCTCCAGCATCAGGTCGACGGTCGGAAGCGAGCCTGATGTCGTCAGCCGCTTGCCGTCGATGACGAAACGATCCTTGACGGCCCGCACCTCCGGATAGGCGAGCGCAAAATCCTCGTAATCCTCCCAATGGACGGTCGCCGGCAATCCGTCGAGCAGGCTTGCTTCGGCCAGCAGCCATGTGCCGGATTCGATGCCGGCGATGACCGTGCGGTGGCGGGCGGCCTGCGAGAGCTGCATCTTCAGCGCCGGCGTTGCGCTTTGGTGCCAGTTGTAACTGGCCAGCACGAAAAGCGGCGTCTCCTCGCTCGTTGCCCTGAAGGTGCCTTGGGCCGGAATGGCGATATGGCTGGTGGTCGGGACCGGCGCCCCGTCCGGCGTCAGCAGCCGCCAGCGATAGAGTTCGCTGCCGGAGATGCGATTGGCGCCGCGCAGCGGCTCGATGACCGACGCGATCAGGATCAGGTTGGTATCCGGCAGGACGAGAAGGTCGATATCGAGCCGTTCCGTTGATCGCTGCAGCAAGGCCACCTCCATGAGTTCTGATAATGTATCAAGATCTTCTGAAAGTGCAAAGCATCCTCCTCGATGCTGTCGCGTAATGGAGACAAGACTGGGAGAACAAAAACATGCCTCTAGCGATGAACCGCGATGTCTTCGTCACCTGCGCCGTCACCGGTGCCGGCGATACGGTTTCCAGATCCAGCCACGTTCCCATCACTCCCAAGCAGATCGCGGATTCCGCGATCGACGCCGCCAAGGCTGGGGCGGCCGTTGTTCACTGCCATGTCCGCGATCCGGAAACGGGGGCGGCCAGCCGCCGCAACGATCTCTACAAAGAGGTCACCGACCGCATCCGTTCGGCCGATGTCGACGTCGTCCTCAATCTCACTGCCGGCATGGGCGGGGACCTGATCTTCGGCGATGTCGAAAGCCCCCTTCCCCTCAATGCGAGGGGTACTGACATGGCGGGCGCCAGCGAGCGCGTCAGCCATGTCGCCGAGTGCCTGCCGGAGATCTGCACGCTCGACTGCGGCACGATGAACTTCAACCTCGGCGACTATGTCATGACCAACACGCCGACCATGCTGCGGGCGATGGCAAGCAAGATGACGGCTCTTGGCGTGCGGCCCGAAATCGAAGCCTTCGACACCGGCCACCTCTGGTTCGCCAAGCAGCTCGCCGAGGAGGGGCTGATCGAAGACCCGGTGCTGATCCAGCTCTGCATGGGCATTCCATGGGGCGCGCCTGACGATCTCAACACCTTCATGGCGATGGCCAATAATGTGCCCGAGAGCTGGACCTTCTCGGCCTTTTCGATCGGCCGCAACGCCATGGCCTATCCGGCTGCGGCGGTTCTTGCCGGCGGCAATGTGCGTGTTGGCCTGGAGGACAATCTCTTCATCGGCAAGGGCCAGCTCGCCACCAATGCGCAGCTCGTCGAAAAGGCGGTGCAGGTGGTGGAAGGCATGGGCGCGCGGATCATCGGTCCGGAAGATGTCCGCAAGAAGCTGAAATTGACGAAACGCTGAGGATATCATGACCAAGATCAGCAAGGCGGCCTGTATCGGCGGCGGCGTCATCGGCGGCGGATGGATTGCCCGTTTCCTGCTCGCCGGCATCGACGTCGATGTGTTCGATCCGCACCCGGAGGCGGGCCGCGTCGTCGGCGAAGTGATTGCCAACGCCGAAAAGGCCTGTGCCATGCTGACCGGCGCGCCGCTGCCGCCGCGCGGCAGGCTGACCTTTTGCGGGACGCTCGAGGAAGCCGTTGCCGATGCCGACTGGATTCAGGAAAGCGTGCCGGAAAGGCTCGACCTCAAACGCGGCGTGTTGACGCAAATCGACGCCACGGCGCGTCCCGACGCATTGATCGGCTCTTCTACCTCTGGACTGTTGCCGACCGATCTGCAGCGCGACATGAAACATCCCGAACGTCTCTTCGTCGCCCATCCCTACAACCCGGTCTATCTGTTGCCGCTCGTCGAAATCGTCGGCGGCGAGAAGACTTCCGGGGCGACCATCCAGGCGGCGATGGACAGACTGCCGCCGATCGGCATGAAGGGCGTCCACATCGCCAAGGAGATCGAGGCCTTTGTCGGCGACCGGCTGCTGGAAGCTCTCTGGCGCGAGGCCTTGTGGCTCATCCATGACGATATCTGCACCGTCGAGACGCTCGACGACGTTATCCGCTATTCCTTCGGCCTGCGCTGGGCGCAGATGGGCCTGTTCCAGACTTACCGCATCGCCGGCGGCGAGGCCGGCATGCGGCATTTCCTGGCGCAGTTCGGCCCTTGCCTTGCCTGGCCCTGGACCAAGCTCACCGATGTCGTCGATCTCGACGATGCGCTGATCGAAAAGATCGGCCGGCAATCCGACGAGCAGGCCGCCGGCCTTTCGATTCGCGAGCTCGAACGCATCCGCGACGAAAACCTCGTCGGCATCCTCCAGGCTCTCAAGGGGGGCCACGGCGGCCGGGGATGGGGCGCCGGCAAGCTGCTGAAGGATTTCGAGCAGTCGCTCTGGGCGCGGGGCGGCAGCGCGGCCGCGTCCTTCGATCCTTCGAAGCCGCTGCGGCTTGTCGAAACGAAGGTAAGCCCTGCCTGGGTCGACTATAACGGCCACATGACCGAGCACCGCTATCTGCAGGTTTTCGGTGACACCTCGGACGCCCTGTTGCGTCTCGTCGGCGTCGACCTTGGCTATGTCGAGGCAGGCCACAGCTACTATACGGTGGAAAGCCATATCCGCCATCTCGGCGAGGCAAAACTCGGGCAGGCGATCCATTCGACCTGCCAGGTGCTGGCCGCCGATGACAAGCGGCTGCATGTCTTCCACACTCTCTACGACACGGCGTCGGGCGAGGCTCTCGCGACCGCCGAGCACATGCTGCTGCATGTCGACAGCAAGGCAGGCAGGGCCGTGCCGGCGCCGGCCGCTGTGCTCGACAAGATCAAGGCGATCGCCGCGGCACATTCGGAATTGACGCTGCCCGAAGGCGCCGGTCGTCACGTCGGCCAGAGGCGATAGGAGGAGCGGCATGGATTTCGGTCTCAGCGAAGAACAGGAAATGATCGCCGACACGGTTCGCGCCTTTGTCGAAACCGAAATCTACCCGCATGAAAACGAGGTGGAGCGCAGCGGCATCGTCCCGCCGGAACTCGGGCGCGAGATCCAGCGCAAATGCATCGAACTCGGCTTCTACGCCTGCAATTTCCCCGAAGAGGTCGGTGGCGCCGGCCTCGATCACGTCACCTTCACGCTGGTCGAGCGGGAGCTCGGGCGTGGCTCCCTCGGGCTGACGGTTTTCTTCGGCCGACCGTCCGGCATCCTGATGGCCTGCGAGGGCGAACAGCGCGAGCGTTACCTGCTGCCGGCGGTGCGCGGCGAGAAGATCGATGCGCTTGCCATCACCGAGCCGGATGCCGGTTCCGACATGCGCGGCATGAAATGCGCCGCCCGCCGCGATGGCGGCGATTTCGTATTGAACGGCACGAAGCATTTCATCTCGCATGCCGACGTCGCCGATTTCGTCATCGTCTTTGCCGCGACCGGCGAGGAGGAAACGCCGAAAGGCATCAAGAAGAAGATCACCGCCTTTCTGGTGGATCGCGGTACGCCGGGCTTTCAAATCCTCAAAGGCTACGATTCCGTTTCGCATCGCGGCTATCACAACTCGACGCTCAGCTTCGAAGATTGCCGCATTCCTGAAGCCCAGGTGCTGGGCGAGGTGCATCGCGGCTTCGATATCGCCAATCAGTGGCTTTACGGCACCCGGCTGACGGTCGCCGCCACCTGCGTCGGTCGGGCGCGCCGCGTCTTCGAAATGGCCTTGCCCTATGCCGCCGAGCGCAAGCAGTTCGGCAAGCCGATCGGCGCCAATCAGGGCGTGTCGTTCAAGCTTGCCGATATGATCACCGAGATCGACGCGGCCGACTGGCTGACGCTTGCGGCCGCCTGGCGGCTCGACGCCGGCCTTGCCGCCGACCGGCAGATCGCTTCGGCCAAGCTCTATGCCTCCGAAATGCTTGCCCACGTGACGGATGAGGCGATCCAGATCTATGGCGGCATGGGCCTGATGGACGACCTGCCGCTTGCCCGTTTCTGGCGCGACGCACGCGTCGAGCGCATCTGGGACGGCACCTCCGAGATCCAGCGGCACATCATCAGCCGCGACCTGCTCCGGCCTTTGGGAGCATGAGCCGATGACATCTCGCCCGCTTGACCGCCTGCTCAGACCGCAAACGATCGCCGTCTTCGGCGGCCGCGAGGCGCGCAGGGTGATCGAGCAATGCGACCGCATGGGCTTTTCAGGCGCGATCTGGCCCGTCCATCCCAAACTCGACGAGGTGCTTGGACGGCGGTGTTACCGCTCCGTATCCGATCTGCCTTCTGCCCCGGACGCCACTTTCGTCGGCGTCAACAGGACGCTCACCGTCGAGATCGTGCGCAGCCTTTCGCGGGCGGGCGCCGGTGGAGCGGTCTGTTATGCATCGGGCTTCAGCGAGGCGACGGCGGAACTTGCCGACGGCGCCGAACTGCAGCAAGCCCTTTTGGAGGCGGCGGGCGACATGCCGATTCTCGGGCCGAACTGCTACGGGCTGATCAACAGTCTCGACGGCGCCCTGTTATGGCCCGACCAGCACGGCATGAAGCGCATCGAATGCGGCGTCGCGATCCTCACACAGTCATCCAATATCGCCCTCAACCTCACCATGCAGGCCCGCGGCCTGCCGATCGCCTATATGGTGACGGCAGGCAACCAGGCGCAGACATCGCTTGCCGATATCGCCTGCGCACTGATGGAGGATCGGCGCGTCACGGCGGTCGGCCTTCATGTGGAAGGTTTCGGCGACCTCTCGGCCCTCGAGCGCCTTGCCGCCATCGCCCGCCGGTCGAAGAAGCCGGTCGTCTTGCTGAAGGTGGGCAGGTCCGAGCAGGCTAAAAAGGCGGCCGTGTCGCACACCGCCTCGCTTGCCGGAAGCGATGGCGTGGCGGATGCCGTGCTCGCCCGCCTCGGCATCGGCCGTGTCCAGAGCCTGCCGGCGCTCATCGAAACCCTGAAGCTGCTGCATGTCGCAGGCCCTCTGCCAAGCCATTCGATCTCATCCATGAGCTGCTCCGGTGGCGAGGCTTCGCTGATGGCGGATGCCGCCGTCGGCCGCAGGATAGAATTCCCACCCCTGCAGCCGCAGCAATTGCCGCGTCTGCGACAGGTTCTCGGCGAGATGGTGGCGCTTTCCAATCCGCTCGACTACCATACCTTCGTCTGGGGCGATTTCGAACGCCAGACCGAAGCCTTCAGCGCCATGTTCGACGGCGGCTATGCCCTCAATCTCGTCGTCCTTGATTTTCCGCGCGGGGACCGCTGCGATGCGGCCGAATGGGCGACGACGGCGGACGCGGTTATCGCCGCGGCCTCTGCCACCGGTGCGCTGGCCGGCCTTCTGGCGACCCTTCCCGAGAACATGCCCGAGTCGATCGCCGATCGGCTGATGGCGAATGGTATCGTCGCCTTCTCTGGCATCGACGAAGCTATCATAGCGGCGGAAGTCGCCGCCGGTATTGGCAAGGTCTGGGATCGCCCGCCTCCCCTGCCGCTGCTCGACGTGCCGCCCATGGACGGCGAAATCGAGACGCTGACGGAAGCCGATGCGAAGACGGAACTTGCTGCCTGCGGCCTTCCTGTTCCCCGGGGGCTGCAGGCTTTTTCTCCCCGTGAAGCCGCCGAGCAGGCCGAGCGGCTCGGTTTTCCCGTCGTGCTGAAGGGTCTCGGCATTGCGCACAAGACCGAGGCCGGCGCCGTCGTACTCAACCTCAAAGATTCAGAGGCGGTGTCGAATGCGGCGGCGGCGATGCCGCCGAATGGCGGTTATCTCGTCGAGAAGATGATTGATCCGCCGGTCGCCGAGCTCATTGTCGGCGCCAGCCGCGACCCGGTCTTCGGATTGTCGCTGACATTGGGAGCGGGCGGAATCTTCGTCGAACTGCTCGAAGATTCCGTCATCCTGCCGCTTCCGGTGACGAAAGCCGATATTTGTGCGGCGATTTCATGCCTTAAAATCGCAAAGTTGATCCATGGCTATCGCGGACGCCGGCGCGGCGATATTGAAGCCACTATAGACGCCGTCGCAGCTACGGCAGAATATGTCGTAAAGAATGCGGTGCGCCTGGAGGAACTGGACCTTAATCCCCTGATGGTTCTTCCCGAGGGGCGCGGTGTTGTTGCAGTCGATGCTCTCATACGGCGAAGGAGGTAGCATAGTTTGAGCGACCACATTCGTACACGACGTGACGGCGCAGTACTGGAAGTCGTCATCGACCGGCCGAAGGCGAACGCCATCGACCTGGCGACCAGCCGCGTCATGGGATTGATTTTCCGGGATTTTCGCGACGACCCTGAATTGCGCGTCGCCATCGTCACGGGTGCGGGCGAGAAGTTTTTCTGCGCCGGATGGGATTTGAAGGCCGCTGCCGCTGGTGACGCGGTCGACGGTGACTATGGGGTGGGCGGTTTCGGCGGGCTGCAGGAGCTGCGTGACCTCAACAAGCCTGTCATTTGTGCAGTCAACGGCATCTGTTGCGGCGGCGGGCTGGAGATCGCGCTTTCGACCGATCTGATCATCGCCGCCGAGCATGCGACCTTCGCCCTGCCGGAAATCCGTTCGGGCACGGTCGCCGATGCCGCTTCGATCAAACTGCCGAAGCGCATCCCCTATCACATCGCCATGGACATGCTTTTGACGGGACGCTGGCTCGATGTTCACGAGGCGCATCGCTGGGGTTTCGTCAACGAGGTTCTACCGGCCGACCGGCTGATGGAAAGAGCCTGGGAGCTTGCCCGGTTGCTCGAAAGCGGGCCGCCGCTCGTCTATGCGGCGATCAAGGAAATCGTGCGCGAAGCGGAAGGTTCGACGTTCCAGACTGCCATGAACAAAATCACCAAGCGGCAGTTTGCGACAGTCGACCGGCTCTATTCGAGCGAAGACCAATTGGAAGGCGTGCGGGCGTTCGCCGAGAAGCGAAGCCCCATTTGGAAAGGACGATAAGAAGGCGGCAACAACCGCAATGTTTTCCCGCATGATGCGGGCACCGGAGGTGGAGAGGAAACCGCCTGCGATCCTGCCCGGAAGTTCTGTCAACGCACCAAAGAAGGAACTGGGGAATGAACGACTATACGAAATATCTCGCAAGCCGCGTCACCGCAGGCGGGCTCAGCCGCCGCGAATTCATCGGACGCGCCATGGCGGCCGGCATCACACTTGCCGTCGCCGACAAGCTCTTCACCGAAAGCGCCGAAGCCGCCGAACCGAAGCGCGGCGGCCACCTGAAGCTCGGCCTCGAAGGCGGTGCCGCCACCGATTCCAAGGACCCGGCGAAATTCCTGTCGCAGTTCATGTTCTGCGTCGGCCGCTGCTGGGGCGACATGCTGGTCGAATCCGACCCGCTGACGGGTGCCGCCGTGCCGGCGCTCGCCGAATCCTGGGAGCCCTCGAAGGACGCGGTGACCTGGACCTTCAAGATCCGCAAGGGCGTCAAGTTCCATAATGGCAAGGAACTGACGATCGACGACGTCGTCGCGACGCTGAATCGCCACACCGACAAAAAGTCGGAGTCCGGCGCGCTCGGTGTCCTCGGCTCGATCAAAGAGATCAAGGCGGACGGCGGCAATCTCGTGCTGACGCTCAGCGAAGGCAATGCCGACATGCCGCTGCTGCTGTCGGACTACCATCTGGTCATTCAGCCGAACGGCGGCGTCGACGATCCGCTTGCCTCGATCGGCACCGGCCCATACAAGCTGACGAGCTTCGAGCCCGGTGTGCGCGCCACCTTCGAAAAGAACAAGGACGACTGGCGCTCCGACCGGGGTTACGTCGATTCCATCGAAATCATCGGCATGAACGACGCCACCGCCCGTATCGCCGCGCTCTCGTCCGGACAGGTGCACTACATCAACCGTGTCGACCCGAAGACAGTCAACCTGTTGAAGCGCGCACCCAACGTCGAGATTCTCTCGACCGCCGGCCGCGGCCATTACGTCTTTATCATGCATTGCGACAAGGCGCCGTTCGACAATAACGACCTGCGCCTGGCGCTCAAATATGCCATGGACCGCGAAACCATGGTGCAGAAGATCCTCGGCGGTTACGGCAAGGTGGGCAACGATTTCCCGATCAACAGCACCTATGCGCTCTTCCCCGAGGGCATCGAGCAGCGCACCTACGACCCCGACAAGGCTGCCTTCCACTACAAGAAGTCAGGCCATAGCGGCTCGGTTCTCCTGCGCACCTCCGAAGTTGCCTTCCCGGGCGCCGTCGATGCGGCTGTCCTTTACCAGGAAAGCTGCAAGAAGGCCGGCATCGACATCGAGGTGAAGCGCGAACCGGGTGACGGCTACTGGACCAACGTCTGGAACGTCCAGCCTTTCTCGACCTCCTATTGGGGCGGGCGGCCGACACAGGATCAGATGTATTCCACCGCCTATCTCTCGACGGCGGACTGGAACGACACCAAGTTCAAGCGCCCCGACTTCGACAAGCTGCTGCTGCAGGCGCGCGCCGAGCTTGATGAAGCCAAGCGCAAGGACATGTATCGCGCCATGGCAATGATGGTGCGCGACGAAGGCGGCGTGATCCTGCCGATGTTCAACGACTTCGTGAACGCCTCCACCAAGCAGGTGAAGGGTTATGTCCACGACATCGGCAACGACATGTCGAACGGCTACGTCGCAACGCGCGTCTGGCTGGACGCCTAGCGGCAAAGGCACACGCCCTCTCGATCTTCAACGAAGCCGGGACCGTGGGAAAAAACCCGCGGTCCTCCCGACGTTTCAGCGCTAGGTCTTCACCATGACCAATCCTGCCCCAAGCAATATCCTGCCCGGCCTCCGGTTCCGGCAGCGTTTTCCGCTGCTGGCCCTCATCCTCGAGCGCTTCGTGCTCAGCATCGTCCTGCTTTTTGCCGTCTCCATCCTGATTTTCGGCGGTTTGGAGGCTCTGCCCGGCGATTTTGCCACCACCTATCTCGGTCAGTCGGCGACGCCGCAGGCCGTCGCCAATATCCGTCAGGATCTCGGCCTCGATCGCCCGGTGACGACGCGTTATGTCGAATGGCTCGGCAGTGCCGTTCAGGGCGACTTCGGCACCTCCTGGGCCAGCAAGAATTCGGTGAGCGAGCAGATCGGCAAGCGCTTGGGAAATTCGCTCTTCCTGGCGGGTTTCGCGGCGGTCATCTCGGTGCCGCTTGCCGTCGGCCTCGGCATGGTGTCGGTGCATTTCCGCAACCGGATGCCCGACAAGATCATCAACGTCATCTCGCTGGCGGCGATCTCGCTGCCGGAATTCTTCATCGGCTACCTGCTGATCCTCTTCTTCGCGGTGAAGTTCGGCATGGCGACCTTTCCGGCGACGGTCTATGACAGCATGGCTTTTTCTGAGCGATTGAAGGCGATCGCGCTTCCAACGGCGACCCTGGTGCTCGTCGTGCTGGCTCACATGATGCGCATGACGCGGGCGGCGATCCTCTCGGTCATGTCGTCGGCCTATATGGAGACCGCCGAACTGAAGGGCCTCAGCGCCTCCCGCTCGATCGTTAAGCATGCCGCTCCCAATGCGCTGGCGCCGATCATCAATGTCGTCGCGTTGAACCTCGCCTATCTCGTAGTCGGCGTCGTCGTCGTCGAGGTCGTCTTCGTCTATCCCGGCATGGGGCAATATATGGTCGATGCGGTGACGGTGCGCGATATGCCCGTCGTGCAGGCCTGCGGCCTGATCTTCGCCGCGGTTTACATCTTCCTCAACATGACGGCCGATATCCTCGCGATCATCGCCAATCCCCGGCTGAGGCATCCACGATGAGATTGAGAGACATCCCCATCACCGCCTGGATCGGCATGATCGGCATCGCCATCGCCTTCATCTTCGCCCTCTTCGCACCCTGGATCGCACCCTATGGCGAGACCCAGGTCGTCGGCGACGTCTGGGCGCCTGCCGACGCGAATTACGTCTTCGGCCTCGACAATCTCGGCCGCGACATCCTCTCGCGCCTAATCTTCGGCGCGCGCACGACACTGCTGGTCGCGTCCGCCGCCACCATCATCTCCTTCTCGCTCGGCATCATCCTCAGCTTCACCGCCGCCGTTTCGCGTGGCCTCATCGACACCGTCCTCTCACGATTCAATGATCTGATGATGTCGATCCCGACGCTGATCTTCGCGCTCGTGGTGCTTGCGGTGCTGCCGCAGAATATGATCGTGCTGATCCTGGTCATGGCTGTCCTCGATTCCACCCGCGTCTATCGTCTCGGCCGCGCCGTGGCGCTCGATGTCGCGGTGATGGAATTCGTCGAGGCCGCCAAGCTGCGCGGCGAAGGCAAGCTCTGGATCATCTTCCGCGAGATCTTGCCGAATACGCTGTCGCCGCTTCTCGCCGAGTTCGGCCTGCGCTTCGCCTTCTCCATCCTGTTTCTTTCGACCCTGTCCTTCCTCGGCCTCGGCATTCAGCCGCCGGCGGCCGATTGGGGCGGCATGGTCAAGGACAACAAGGACGGTATCATCTTCGGCATATCGGCCGCGCTGGTGCCGGGTTCGGCGATCGCCGCCCTTGCCGTCTGCGTCAACCTTGTCGTCGACTGGCTCCTGAAACGCACATCCAGCCTCAAGGGAGGGCGCGGCGATGCCTGAGCTTCTTTCCGTCCGCAATCTGAAGATCGAAGCGACCAGCTATCCGCCCGGCGAACCGCCGAAGCGGGTGACGATCGTCGACGGGGTTTCCTTCGATCTCCAGAAGGGCAAGGTCCTCGGCCTGATCGGGGAATCGGGTGCCGGCAAATCGACGATCGGCCTCTCGGCGCTGGCCTACGGCCGCGGCGGCGCCGAAATCACCGGCGGCGAGGTGCGGCTCGTCGGCACCGACATTCTGGCGCTCGGCAAGAACGGCATCCGAAAAATTCGCGGCGCAAGGGTCTGCTACGTCGCGCAATCGGCCGCAGCCGCCTTCAATCCGGCGCACAGGCTCGGCGATCAGGTGATCGAGGCGTCGGTCAAACATGGGTTGATGAGCAAGGACGAGGCGCGCAAACGTGCGCTTTACCTGTTTCGTGTCCTCGGCCTGCCCAATCCGGAAAACTTCGGTGAACGTTTTCCCCATCAGGTCTCCGGCGGCCAGTTGCAGCGCGCGATGACGGCGATGGCGCTCTGCTCGAACCCCGAATTGATCGTCTTCGACGAGCCGACGACGGCGCTGGACGTCACCACGCAGATCGACGTGCTGGCGGCGATCAAACATGCGATCGAGGAAACGCACACTGCCGCCCTCTACATCACCCACGATTTGGCCGTCGTCGCTCAGATCTCCGACGACATCATGGTGCTGCGTCATGGGAAACAGGTGGAATATGGCAGCGTCAAGCAGATCATCGAGGCGCCGCGGGAAGACTATACGCGTGCCCTCGTCAATGTCAGGCAGGCCTACCGCGACGAAGCCGCCGATCAGTCGTCAGCCCTTCTCAGGATAGAGAAGGTCAGCGCCGAATATTCCAACGGCTTCAAGGTGCTGCACGACATCTCGCTGCACGTGCCGAAGGGACAGACGCTTGCGGTCGTCGGCGAATCCGGCTCGGGCAAATCGTCCCTGGCGCGCGCCATTACCGGCCTTCTGCCGCCGAAGAGCGGGCGCATCCTCTTTGACGGCAAGCCGCTGATGCCCGATCTCAAGAGCCGGCCGAACGACGACCTCAGGCGCGTCCAGCTGATCTACCAGATGGCCGATACGGCGATGAACCCGCGCCAGACGGTGCGCGACATCATCGGCCGGCCTCTGACCTTCTATTATGGCCTGAGAGGCGCTGAGAAGACCGCCCGGGTGAAGGAATTGCTCGACCAGATCGAAATGGGCAACGGCTTCATCGATCGTTATCCGGCGGAGCTGTCCGGCGGCCAGAAGCAGCGCGTGGCGATCGCCAGAGCCCTAGCCGCCAAGCCCGAACTCATCCTCTGCGACGAGCCGACCTCGGCGCTCGATCCGCTGGTGGCCGAGGGTATCCTCAAGCTGCTGCTGCGCCTGCAGGAGGAAGAGCAGCTCTCTTATGTCTTCATCACCCACGATATCGCGATCGTCCGGGCGATCGCCGACAGCGTGGCGGTGATGCATCGTGGTAAGCTGGTACGGTTCGGCCCGAAATCTCAAGCGCTGTCGCCGCCTTTCGACGATTACACCGACCTGCTGTTGAAGTCGGTGCCGGAAATGGAAATCGGCTGGCTGGAACGAGTGCTTGCCACACGGCGCATGGAAAGCGCCGGCCACTGAATGTTAATGAAGGAGTGAGCATGGCCTCGCGCGGCTTCACCACCATCGAGAATGAGTGGATTGCCCTCAAGGATGGAACGCGGCTCGCCGCGCGCATCTGGATGCCAGACGGCGCGGCAGACGATCCCGTTCCCGCCGTCTTCGAATTCCTGCCCTATCGCAAGCGGGACGGAACCAGCCCCCGCGACGAGTCGACCTATCCGGTCTTCGCAGCCGCAGGCATTGCCGGCGTACGCGTCGACATCCGCGGATCGGGGGAATCGGATGGTGTCATCGATGGCGAATATACCGAGCGCGAGCTTGCCGATGCCTGCGAGCTGATCGCCTGGATTGCCGGGCAGCCTTGGTCGAACGGCGCGGTCGGGATGATGGGTATTTCATGGGGCGGCTTCAACAGCCTGCAGGTCGCGGCACTGCGTCCGCCGGCGCTCAAAGCCGTCATCTCGATCGCCTCGACCGTCGACCGCTACAATGACGACATTCACTACAAGAACGGTTGCCATCTCTCCGCCCAGCTTTCCTGGGCGGCGACCATGCTCGGCTATCAGTCGCGCCCGCCGGATCCTGCCCTTGTCGGCGAGCGGTGGAAGGAGATGTGGCTGGAACGCCTGGCCGGCGAGCCCTTCTTCATGGAGGAATGGCTGAGCCATCAACGGCGCGACGGTTTCTGGCGTCACGGCTCGATCTCGGAGGATTTTTCGAAGGTGGAGGTCCCTGCGCTGGTGATTGCCGGCTGGGCGGACGGTTACCGCAATACGCCTCTGATGGCGGTCGAAGGCCTCGGTGAAAAAGCAAAGGCACTGATCGGTCCCTGGGTCCACAAATATCCGCATTTCGCCTGGCCGAAGCCGCGCGTCGATTTTCATGGCGAAGCGATCGCCTGGTGGAACAAATGGTTGCGCGGCGAGGACAATGGCATCGACGGGCTGGCGCAGACCCGCGCCTATATTCTCGATGCGATCCGTCCTGCCGCACGCCGCGACAGCGATCCCGGCTTCTGGATCGCAAGGGATGTCTGGTCGCCACCGCACATGCAGTGTTTCTATGTCGAGCAATTCGGCCGGCTGACGGAGGGCATGCCGATCCCGCATGCGCCCGCGCATCCCGTCCATCTCCATTCTCCGCTCGACACCGGCACGGCATCAGGGGAATATTTCACGCTGAAGCCAGACGCCGAACTGGCGATCGATCAGCGCTCGGACGATGCCGGTTCGCTGGTCTTCGATACGATGCCGCTTGCCAACGATTGCGACTATCTCGGCCGGCCCGTGCTGACGCTTGCGCTGCGCGCTCATGCAACGGGCGGCAATCTCTGCGCCCGCCTGATCGACGTCCATCCCGACGGCACGGCGACGCGTGTCGCCTTCGGCGTTCTCAATCTCACCCATCGCGACGGCAATGCGGATCCGAAACCGCTGGTGCCGGGCGAGACGGCGTCGATCCGGCTGGTGCTCGATGCCTGCGGTTACCGCTTCCGCAAGGGCCATCGCATCCGCCTTTCACTCTCCACCGCTTATTGGCCGATGATCCTGCCGCCGCCTGAAGACGAAGGGGTCGAGATCGATATCGCCTCGCTCGGCCTGGGTTTGCCGGTGATCGGCGACCATCGCCGGATCGACATCGAGGAACCGGCCAATCCCGATCCCTTGCCGAAATATATCGAGCACGCGGCCGCGGCGACGAAGCGGCAGGTCGTTCGCGACCTCTCGGCCAACCGGACGCGGTATCATATCCACGAGGATACCGGGCTCACCGAACATCCTGAGACCGGCCTGTCGACCCGGCAATTGCGGGAGGAGGTCTGGTCGATTGCACCGGATGATCCGCTGTCGATGACCGGCATGTCCACCTGGACCTGCGACATGCGCCGGCCTGGCTGGTTTGCCCGCACGGTCGCGACGGCGCGAATTGCCTGCACCGGGACCGAGTGGATCATCAGCGCCGTCGTCACGGCTTTTGAAGATGACGTGCAGATCTTCGAGAAGGTCTTTGCGGAGAAGCGGATCGCGCGCGACCTGATGTGATCGTTAGAGGCTTTCCGGGTTAGATTGCAGCATTCTGTTGGCTCAAACGGAGTCGGATGGTCGACCGGCCGGCGCGTGTCGTAGCCCGGCTCTACGGCCAAGCCGGCCGGTCGATCAGCCGGCCCGTTTCAGCCAACCCGAAGGGCCGGGCATCTTTCCGCCAGGATCAAAGGCGATCGGCTCGGACGTACCAAGGGGTATGCCCGTCGCCAATCGCCTTTGCCCTGACGAAAACCTGCTCCGGCAGAATGCTGCAATCTAACCCGGAAAGGCTCTAAGCCGTTGCAAAATGTCTGACGGCCTCGCAAACGGCGCGGAAGCCTTCTTGCGCACCATCGCTGATGTGGCGGGCGCGCAGCCATGCATGCACCATCTGCGGCTCCTCCCGGAACCAGACTTCGACGCCTTCGGCGGTGAGCCGGGCGGCATATTGCCGTCCGTCGTCCCGCAGCGGATCGAAATGGGCGACCGTGATGAAGGCTGGCGGCAGTCCGGCAACCGAGGATGCCTTTAACGGCTCGGCGATCTCGTTTCCATCAGGCGCCTGCAGGATATCGCGGTAATAGGCGACATCGGCCGTCGTCAGGCCGGGCGCCGCAGCCATTTCAACATAGGAACCGGCATCGAGGTCGCCGCCGAGCGCGGGGTAGATGAGGACTTGGCCGACAATTCCGGTTAGTTCTTCATCGCGCGCCCGCAAGGCAAGGCCGGCTGCAAGGTTGCCGCCGGCGCTGTCGCCGATCAGCACGACCTTGTTGCTGGCGGCAAGCAGATGTTTGAGCACCGCGAAACCGTCATCCGTCTGTGCCGGCCAGCGATATTCTGGGGCCAGCCGGTAATCGACGGAAACCAGTTCCGCGCCGGCAAAATCGGCGATCTCGGCGCAGATGGCGTGATGGCTTTCCAGCGAACCGACGACGAAGCCGCCGCCGTGAAGATAGAGCAGGATGGTGCGCGTGCTGATTTTCCGTGGCCGATAACGCCGGATCGGGATACGCTGGAGCATGCCGTCCGCAAAGATCATATCCGGGGGAGCCGAGCGGTCGAAGCGGGCGCAAAGAGCGTCGTACCAATGCCGCTGCTGCTCGACCGATGCCTGGACGGCATCCGGCGGATAGAAACTATCGCAAATCTCGAGAAACTGCAGAATGCCCTTTTCTGTGGGGGCAGGCGATGGAGCGGACATGCAGGGTCCTTTCGATTTGGGACATACAGATCATGTCCCTGGCCGACTCTGACCCCATCATGCGCCTTTGCCTCGAGGGTAATCTGTCTGACCGCGACCCAAGGATGTCGCGATGCTTGCTTATTTCGCCTTGAGTTTCCAGGCTTTGCCGCTTTTCCTAAAAATCCGATAATTTTTTTATGGTCCACCCAAGGAAAGCCATTGGAGAAACGTCTCAATCCCGAAATAGCATCTTGGCTGATATCTTGGGGGTAGGTGCGCATTGGATGCGGAGCTCATAGAACGAGCGCAGGCGGGCGACCGGGAGGCCTTCGGGCAACTGGTCTCGCGCCATTATGATTTCGTCCACGCGACGGCGTGGCGATGGTCGGGCAGTGCCACCGACGCCGACGATATTGCACAGGAGGTCTGCGTCAAGCTCGGTGCGGCCATCCGCGGCTTTCGCGGCGCCAGCCGCTTCAGGACATGGCTCTATACGCTGACGCTCAATGCCGCCCGCGACCATAGGCGAAAGCTTGCGCGAGAAGAGTTGACATTCCGCGCTTATGCCGCCGAACCGCAACCGGCCGCGCCGGGCAGACATGATGACGAGCTGTCGAGCGAATTATGGACGGCCGTGCGTGCTTTGCCGGAACGGCAATGCGACGCCGTGCTGCTCGTCTATGGCGAAGGCCTCAGCCATTCGGCTGCCGCCGATGTTATGGGCTGCTCGGAGGCGACCGTGTCCTGGCAGGTGCACGAGGCGCGCAAGAGACTGAAGGCCATGCTCGGCAAGGAAGAGGTATGATGGACAAGGAACTCGAAAAGCTCTCCCGTCTCACAGCCCCGGCAGCCGATGCGGAAGCGCGCGCGCGCGCGCTTGCCGCGGCAATGCAGGCCTTCGACAGCGCGGAAAATAATGCGGCGGCAGCCCAAGGAAATGCGAAAGGCTGGCGTCCAAGCTCCATCATCAACTGGATATGGAGCCCTGCCATGAACAAGAAATTCCTCGCCGGTTCAGCTCTCGCGACGCTGCTCGTCATTCCCGCTGCCGGTTACCTCACGATCGAGCTGACCCGCAACGGATCGCCGATCGTCGACCAGACCGAGATCGCCAGCCACCTCGTGCAAAACAACATGCCGAAACCGGCCGAACCCGTCACGGCCGCGCCTCAGCTTTCCGAAGCCCCGACCGAAGAAAGCCGGCCGGCTCAACCGTCTGCCGTCAGCGGCGCCCAAGCCTTGCAGGACAAGGAGCTACAGACTGCAAAACCCGCGGCGGAGCGGCCCTCTGAATTCGATGCCGGCGAAATTGTGGCTCTCAAGAACAAGTCGGAGGATTCCGCCGCGGCACTCGAGATGGCCAAACGTGTTGCACCGGCCGCTCCTGGCATGGCCGCTCAGGGACAGTTGTTGGTCGAGCCGATGGGCGCCGTTGCCCCCTCGCCTGTTCCGCCAGCAGATGGGCGTGTGCAGATCCAGCTCGACCCCAGCCGCGAACGGTTTGCCAATGCCGCGGCAAATCCGATTAAGAGCGTGGCGACCGATCCGGTCTCGACCTTCTCCGCCGATGTCGACAGCGCCTCTTATTCCTTCGTCCGCCGGTCGTTGACGGGCGGGGCGATGCCCGATCCGCAATCGGTTCGCGTCGAGGAAATGATCAATTATTTCCCCTATGACTGGCCGCTTCCCAACAATGCCGATCAGCCTTTCAAGGCGACCGTGACGGTGATGCCGACGCCGTGGAATCACGACACGCAACTGATGCATGTGGCGATCAAGGGGTATGACATCGCGCCGGCGACCGCGCCGCATGCCAATCTGGTTTTCCTGATCGATGTCTCAGGCTCGATGGATGAACCGGACAAGCTGCCGCTCCTCAAGAGCGCTTTCCGGCTGCTGGTCAACAGGCTGAAGGCCGACGACACCGTCTCGATCGTCACCTATGCCGGCAATGCCGGGACGGTGCTGGAACCGACGCGGGTGGCGGAGAAATCGAAGATCCTCTCGGCGATCGACAGGCTGGAGGCTGGAGGCTCGACCGGCGGCGCCGAAGGCATTGAGGCGGCCTACGATCTCGCCAAACAGGCTTTCGTCAAGGACGGCGTCAATCGGGTGATGCTGGCGACGGACGGTGATTTCAATGTCGGCCCGTCGAGCGACGAGGATCTGAAGCGCATCATCGAAGAAAAGCGCAAAGACGGCATCTTCCTCACCGTTCTCGGCTTCGGACGCGGTAATCTCAATGATTCCCTGATGCAGACGCTGGCGCAGAACGGCAATGGCAGCGCCGCCTATATCGACACCTTGGCGGAGGCGCAGAAGACGCTGGTCGAGGAAGCCAGGTCGACGCTGTTTCCGATCGCCAAGGACGTCAAGTTCCAGGTGGAGTTCAACCCGGAACGGATCGCCGAATACCGGCTGATCGGCTACGAGACCCGCGCCCTCAACCGCGAGGATTTCAACAATGACCGTGTCGATGCCGGCGATATCGGCTCCGGCCACAGCGTCACGGCGATCTACGAGATTACGCCCAAGGGAAGCCCTGCGGTCATGAATGACGACCTGCGGTATGGCGCAGCCGGTAAGGTGCCGGCCGACAAGGCGCCGGCCGAGGCATCGGGCAGCGGGCATCAGGGCGAGCTTGCCTTCGTCAAGATGCGCTTCAAGCGGCCCGGCGAGGACAAGAGCGCGCTGATCACCACACCTGTCGGCGCCGGCAACGCGGTCGCCACCATCGACGCCGCGCCGCAGGATGTCCGTTTCTCGGTAGCCGTCGCCGCCTTCGGCCAAAAGCTGAGCCGCATCGCCGCCGTCGATGCCTATTCCTATCAGGCGATTGCCGACCTCGCTGTGGCATCGCGGGGGACGGATCCCTTCGGCTACAGATCGGATTTCCTCGGCCTCGTCAGGCTGGCTGACAGCCTCAGCCAACGATGAGAGAAAAGCACCGCAAAGTAGAGGCCGCCTTGAAGGGCGGCCTCGCCTGTATGAGAGCTACCCGTGCCTCGACCCGTTGGCAGTGAGATAGACCGCGTAGAGAGAGGTTGTTGCGGTGATGAAGAGGCGGTTCAGTTTCTCGCCGCCGAAGGCGACGTTTGAGACGATCTCGGGAATATGGATCTTGCCGAGCAGGGTGCCATCCGGATCGTAAGCGTGCACGCCATCGGCGGCGCTCGTCCAGATCTTGCCCTTCCGGTCGACGCGAAAGCCGTCGAAAACGCCTGAAGTGCATTGGGCGAAAATGCCGAGATCGGTCAGCTTTCCATTCTCTGATACGGCGAGTTTTCGAATGTGACGCGGACCGCCCGCCAAGTGCGTTCCTCCGGTATCGGCGATGTAGAGCACTGTCTCATCCGGGGAGAAGGCCAGCCCGTTCGGCTTGACAAAATCGGACGCCACCCGCTCGGTCGCGCCTGTCGCCGGATCATGCCGGTAGACGTGGCATCCGCCGATTTCCTCTTCGCCGTAGTCACCCTCGTAATCGTGGAGGATGCCGTAGTTCGGGTCGGTGAACCAGACTGTGCCGTCGGATTTAACGGTGACGTCGTTGGGAGAATTGAGCCGGTTGCCGGCAATGCGATCGGCCAGGATGGTAATCCCGCCGTCGAAATCCGTCCGCGTGACCCGGCGCGTCAGATGCTCGCAGGTAACGAGCCGTCCTTGATTGTCGACGGTGTTGCCATTCGAATTGTTGCTGGGCGAGCGGAATACCGAGGTCTGCCCGCTGGTATCGTCGTAGCGCATCATGCGGTTGTTGGGGATATCCGAAAAAACCAGATAACGCCCGGCGGCGAACCAGGCCGGTCCCTCCAGCCAGCGGCCGCCCGTCCAAAGCCGCTCGACGCGGACATGGCCGACGAAGCAGTTTTCAAAGCGCGGGTCGAGAACCTCAAAGCCCGTACCCTCGATTTCTCCGAACATGACGCTCCCTCCCAAATTGTTATCGATATCATGCTGCCTTGTTTTGCAGCCTTCGTACAGAGACCCGACGGACTGTGGAACGACTCATTCCTGCAATAATATCGATTGTGCGATGATAACGATAACTTTATCGTGTCCCGAGTTGCCCAACTCGGAAGCTGTTGTGAAAGCGGGACCCAGTGAAAAACGAGGATGAGCCAAAAGACAAGCGTCTCAAAGGAGGAGACGCCCAGAAGCTGACGATGGCTGAGGTCGCCAAATATGTCGGCGTATCGGCCATGACCGTTTCGCGCGCCTTTCGGCAGGATGCGAGTGTTTCCGAAGAGACGCGCAAGCGCATCATGGAAGCCGTCGATGCGCTCGGCTATGTGCTCGACCTTTCGGCCGGCAGTCTTTCCTCGCGGCGCAGCGGCTTCATCGCGGCGCTGGTGCCCTCCATCAACAATTCGAATTTCTCCGACACCGCCCGCGGCATTACCGATGCGCTGGAGAATACCGGTCTTCAGCTTCTTCTCGGCTACACCGACTATTCCGCCGAGAAGGAAGAAAAGCTGATCGAGGCGATGCTGCGCCGGCGCCCCGAAGGCGTCATCCTGACAGGCGGTTCGCACACCGACCGCGCCCGACGCATGCTTGATAAGGCCGGCATTCCGGTGGTGGAAACCTGGGAGCTTCCGGAGAAGCCGATCAACCATGTCGTCGGCTTTTCCAACAGCGAGGCGATGTCGCTGCTGGTGCGGACGCTGGCGAGCCAGGGCTATCGGAGGTTCGGCTATATCGGCGGAACGACGGCGCGCGATACGCGCGGCAGCCAGCGGCGAAGCGGTTTCCTGAAGACCGTCGAAGAACTGGGCCTGGGACCGGGCCGGGCGATTTCCTTCGGCGTGCCGCCGATCACCATGGAACAGGGCGGCCAGGCGATCATGAGCCTGCTGGAGCGCTGGCCGGACACGGAAGTGGTTCTTTGCGTTTCCGACCTTTCGGCCTTCGGCGCGATCATGGAATGCAAGCGCAGGGGAATGAGCGTGCCGGGTGATATCGCCATTGCCGGCTTCGGCGATTATGAGATCTCGTCGATCTGTCATCCCAGCATCACCACCATCAATGTCGACTGTTACGGCATCGGCCGTCAGGCCGCCGCCCGCCTGCTCGATGCCCTGCAGGGCATCGGCGAGGCGACCGGCGACGAGATTACATTGACGGGCTACAGGGTCGTTCTGCGCGAAAGCACTGATCGCAGCGCCTCATAGCTGGCGACAATATCAGAAGGCGATCTGCACCTTCATCGACTTGCTGCGGTCGCTGGCCAGTTCGAAGGCGGCGACAGCCTCTTCGATGGCAAAAACCCCTGTCAGCAGCGGCTTCAGATCGACACGGCGCGCATTGATCAATTCGACGGCGAGCCCGAACTCCTCGTGAAAGCGGAATGTGCCGCGCATCTCGATTTCCTTGGCAACGATCATGTTCTGCGGAATGGAGACATCGCCGCCAAGGCCGAGCTGCACGAGCACGGCACGGGGCTTCAGCACCTCAAGGCCGGCGCGCACGGCCCGCTCATTGCCAGACGCCTCGAACATGACGTCGAAATATCCCTTGTCGGCGCCATAAGCGGCAAGATCGGCGGCATGCGTGGAAACATTGATCGTGCGATCGGCGCCGCTGGTGCGGGCGATGGCCAGAACGCTGTCGGTCACATCGGTCGCGACGATTTCACGGGCGCCGAGAACGCGGGCGGCAACGATCGCCAGCATGCCGATGGGGCCGCAGCCGGTGACCAGCACCCGCTTGCCGAGCAGCGAACCGGCGCGGCTTGCCGCATGCAGCGTCACGGCAAAGGGTTCGGCGAAGGCAGCCTCATGAATGGAAATGCCGTCGGCGACCTTGTGGCATTGCCAGCGCTCCGCCACCAGCCGCTGGCGGAAGCCGCCCTGAATGTGCGGCATGGGCATGGCGCTGCCGTAGAACCGCATGTTCAGGCAGTGGTTCTGCTGTCCCTTCAAGCAATATTGGCAATGGCTGCACGGCCGGCTCGGGGAAACCGCAACGCGGTCTCCAACGGCAAGGTCGGTCACGCGGGCACCCAGCGCCTTGACGGTGCCGGCGATCTCGTGGCCGAGGATCATCGGTTCGCGCAGACGAACGGTGCCGAAGCCGCCATGATTGTAATAATGCAGGTCGGAGCCGCAAATGCCGCCGGCTTCGATTGATATCTCCACCTGCCCAGCTCCGGCAACCTCCGGCTCGCGCTCTTCGACCCTGAGATCCTTGGCGGCGTGAATGACGATGGCTTTCATACCGGGATCCTCATACGACCGGAGTCGGAAGCGCGCGACCGGCAAAATACGCGGCGAGATTGTCTCTGACCAGTTTGCCCATGGCCTTGCGGGTTTCGATGGTGCCGGAGCCGTGGTGGGGTTGCAGCACGACGTTTGGCAGCGTCAGGAAGCGCGCATCGATTTTCGGCTCATTGAGGAAAACGTCAAGGCCGGCGGCCTGGATGGTGCGGTTCTGAAGCGCTGCGATCAGTGCCTCCTCGTCGACGGTCGTCCCGCGCGAAACGTTGATCAGCATGCCTTCCGGGCCGAGCGCTTCCAGCACCTCGGCGTTGATGATCTTCATGGTCGCGGCCCCTCCGGGAACGATGACGATCAGGAAGTCGGCCCAATTGGCAAGCGCGACCAGATTGGCTTCATAACCATAGGCGACATCCTGGTCCCTGTTGCGGGCGAAATAGGAGATGTCGCAGCCGAAAGCGGCAGCCCGCCAGGCGATCGCCTTGCCGATCCGCCCCATGCCAACGATCCCGACCTTCTTGCCCGAAACCCGCGTCACCAGCGGCATGGGTACGTTGCCCCACTGGCCGTTGCGGACGAAAACGTCAGCCTGCGGAATCTGGCGCGCGGTGGAAAGCAGCAGTCCGATGGCGATATCGGCGACGTCTTCGGTCAGCACGTCAGGAGTATTCGTCACGCGAATGCCGTTGGCGCGGGCATAGGACAGGTCAATGGCGTCGGTGCCGACGCCGTAACAGGAGACGATCTCCAGCTTCGGCAGTTGTTTCATCAGATCGGCGGAAGCGCCGAGTTCGCCGCGCGTCGCGATCGCGCGGATATTGCTGCCGACTTTCGAAATCAGTTCCTGCCGATCCGCGGCTTCCCACAGGCGGTGGACGCGGTAGGTCGCCTCCAGATCAACCATGTCCCACTCCGGATAGGCCCCGGCCATCAAGATTTCTACGTCAGGCATTCCGTCTCCATCCCGCATTTTGGCTGTTGATTATGTTATCGATAACATATAATTCGGAAAGGCGATGTCAAGTGAGTTTCACCTCAAGTGGCGGTATAAGCCGTCATTCGCAGCGACACCGGAGGAGTGATTTGCATGAAGAACCTGTTTGATCTGACCGGGCGGCTCGCCCTGATCACCGGCTCGAGCCAGGGGATCGGTTATGCGCTGGCCGAGGGCTTGGCGCAGCATGGCGCCGAGGTCGTCATCAACGGCCGCACGCCCGAAAGCGTCAAACGCGCAGTCGAAAGCCTCAAGGCTCAAGGTCTGTCTGCCCATGCGGCCATCTTCGACGTGACCAGCAAGGACGGCGCCAAACAGGGCATCGATGCGATTGAGGCCGATATCGGTCCGCTCGATATCCTGATCAACAATGCCGGCATGCAGTTCCGCACGCCGCTGGAAGATTTCCCGGCGGACAAATGGGAATTGCTGCTGACCACGAATGTTTCCAGCGTCTTTTACGTCGGCCAGGCGGCCGCCAAGGCGATGATCGCCCGCGGTCAGGGCAAGATCATCAACATCGCCTCGGTTCAGAGCGAACTCGCCCGTCCCGGCATTGCTCCCTACACGGCGACGAAGGGCGCGGTGCGCAATCTGACCCGCGGCATGTGCGCCGACTGGGCCAAGCACGGCCTGCAGATCAACGCGATCGCGCCGGGCTATTTCAAGACGCCCCTCAACCAGGCGCTGGTCGACAATCCCGAATTCTCATCCTGGCTCGAAAAGCGGACGCCGGCCGGACGCTGGGGCAATGTCGAGGAACTGGTGGGTGCTGCCGTCTTCCTGTCGGGCCGCGGTTCGTCCTTCATCAACGGCCATACGCTTTATGTCGACGGCGGCATCACGACCTGCCTCTAAGGGAGGTGAGATGATGAACCTCGAGAAAAAGGCACTGCCCCCGGCCGTTGTCGTCATGGGCGTCAGCGGCTGCGGCAAATCCTCGGTTGGAGAACGCATCGCTGCGCAAAACGGCATGCCGTTCCTGGAAGGCGACCAACTCCATCCGGCTGCCAATGTCGAGAAGATGGCAAAGGGCACCCCGCTCACCGACGATGACCGCCTGCCCTGGCTCGACCGGATCGGCGAGGAAATAACGGCGGCGCAAAAGGCGTCGCAGGGTTTGGTGATTTCCTGTTCGGCGCTGAAGAGAAGCTATCGGGACAGGCTGCGGCAGGCGGCAAATGGGCGTCTTGCCTTCGTTTTCCTGGAGGGATCGCGCGAGCTGCTGTTGTCGCGGATGCAGGCCCGTCAGGGCCATTTCATGCCGGCGTCGCTGCTCGACAGCCAGCTGCAGACGCTGGAGCCGCCGACCGGTGAGCCCGGTGTCGTGACGGTGGCGATCGATATGGCTTTGGATGATATGGTGGCGCTGGCTTGTGAGGGGCTGAGCGGCGTGGCCGTCAAGGGAGGAGATTATCATGCAGGATGACCACAGAGCAGATGTCGCCGTCATCGGCGCGGGTATCATGGGAGCGGCGATCGTCACGCGATTGATCGAAACCGGCCACAAAGTATCGGTTTTCGATCTCGATGCTGAAAAGGTCGCGGCGCTGGAAGCCAAGGGCGCCCACGCGGCCGCTTCGGTGGAGGATGCGGTCTCGCGGTCGGAATTCTGCGTGCTCAGCCTCAATCACGCAAACATCGTCCGCGCCGTCGTCTTCGGCGAGAAGGGTATTGCGGCGGCGGCAAACGCCGGCAAGCTGCTGATCGATATGTCCTCGATCGACCCGGCCGAGACCGCCGACATGGCGAAGCGGCTGCGTGGGGAAACGGGCATGGCATGGGTGGATTGCCCGCTTTCGGGCGGCGTGCCCGGCGCTCTCGGCGGCAAGCTGACGATCATGGCCGGTGGCAGCCCCGAGGATTTCGAGCGGGCGCGCGCGGTGATGCGGCATCTTGCCGCCAATTATACGCTGATGGGCGCCTCCGGCGCCGGGCAGACCACCAAGCTGATCAATCAGCTGTTCTGCGCCGTGCTGTTCCAGGCGGTCGCTGAAGCCGTCAAGCTGGCGGAAGCCGGCGGTGTCGATCCCTCCGCCATTCCGGCCGCCCTTGCCGGCGGCAGGGCGGACAGCCGGATATTGCAGGAATTCATGGCAAAATTCGCTGCCCGGGATTTCTCGCCGACAGGCAGGATCGACAACATGCTGAAGGATCTGGACTCGCTTCAGGCCTTCACGCTGAAGACGAAAACGCCGCTGCCGATGACGGGCGCGGTGGTGGAGATTCACCGTCTGCTTTGCGCTGCCGGTCTTGGGCCGAAGGACTCTGCAGAGATGATGCGTCTGCTCGACGGGTTTGCCGCCGACTGACCTCATTTCAGGCATGGGAGATTGTCACTTTCCGCTTGACTATTCGGTAATGTTATCGATAACATCTATCCATAACGACAGCTGCAGCTTTGGGAGGAGCCACAGTGGAAGCCAAGAGACTGCTGGAGTTCCAATCGATCACCAAAAGCTTCGGCGGCACGCAGGCGCTGCGTGACGTCTCGATCGACCTGCGCGAGGGCGAGATCCTCGCGCTGCTCGGCGAAAACGGCGCCGGCAAATCGACGCTGATCAAGACGCTGGCCGGCATCTACAAGCCCGACAACGGTGACATCTTGTTCCGCGGCCAGAGCTACCATCATCGCCCGCCGAAGCCGAACGAGCGGCAACCGGTCGCATTCATCCATCAGGATCTCGGCTTGATCGAGTGGATGACGGTCGGTGAGAATATGGGCCTGTCGCAGGGCTTCTCGATGCGCCGGGGCCTGATCGACTGGAACAGGACGCAGGCGCGCGCCAAAGAGGCCTTAAAGCTGGTCGGCTGCGATTTCGATCCGACGACGCGGGTCTCGGCCCTGTCGCGCACCGAAAAATCGCTCGTCGCCATTGCCCGCGCGCTTGCCGTCGAAGCCGACGTTCTGGTGCTCGACGAACCCACAGCGAGCCTGCCCGCCGACGAAGTCGATCGCCTGTTCAATGCGATCCGGCCGCTGAAGGAGCGCGGCGTCGGCATGATCTACGTCTCCCACAGACTGGACGAGATTTTCCGCATCGCCGATCGCGTCGCCGTGCTGCGCGACGGATGCATGGTCGGACAGAAGCCCGTCAGCGAGACCACGCCCGACGAACTGGTGACGATGATCATCGGCCGCAGCGGCGACAGTCTCTTTTCGAAGACCGAGATCAAGCCCGGCAAGGCGATCGTCAAGGTGCGCGACCTGGTCTGCGCCGGCACGAGCCCGATATCCTTCGATATAAGAGAGGGCGAGTTGCTCGGCCTTGCAGGACTGCGCGGCGCAGGCCAGGAACGCATCGGCCGCGCCTTGTTCGGCTGCGAGCCCTTCGGCGGCACGATCCTGATGCATGACCGGGCCCCGGACCTTTCAAGCCCGCTGAGCGCAATGGCGTCGGGCATCGGATTAATTGCCCGTGACCGCACGGAGGAATCCGTCGCACCATCGCTTTCCATTCGGGAAAACACCTACCTCAATCCCGGCGCTGTCGGGCGCGGGCTGTTGTCCTTCCTGTCACCGCGCGGCGAAGCCGATCTTGCCCATGCGATCGGCCATACCGTCGGCCTCAGGCCGAACGATCCGGATCTGCCTGTCGAGGCCCTGTCGGGCGGCAACCAGCAGAAGGTGGTCGTCGGCCGCTGGCTGGCAACCGGCCGCAAGCTGCTGATCGCGGAAGATCCGACCGCCGGCGTCGACATCGGCGCGCGTGCGGAGATCTACCGTCTGATCACCCAGGCGCTGGAGGCCGGTCTCGCAGTCGTCGTGGTGTCGACGGATTTTGAGGAAATCGCCCATATCTGCCACCGCGCGCTGGTTTTCTCGCGCGGCAAAATCGTCAGCGAACTGACTGGAAGGGCTCTGACGACGGAGGCGGTCATCACGGCCGCATCCGCATCGGAAGCTGCTTGAGCCATCGGGAGAACAGCCATGCAATCCATTGAATCCACGGCGCTGGAGCCGACCAAAAGCGAAATGGCCGGCTTGTCCACAGGACAGAAGATCGGGCGCCTGATCCCCGTCTACGGACTGGTGATCCTGACCGTCGGCCTGATCCTGCTCTTCTCGATCATGCTGCCGGATACGTTTCCGACGGTGTTGAACGTCCGTTCGATCGTCTCCGACAAGGCGATCATTGCGCTGCTGTCGCTCGCCGCGATGATCCCGATGGCGTCGGGCCGCATCGACCTGACGGTTGGCTACGGCATCGTGCTCTGGCACATTCTTGCCATCAGCCTGCAGACGGTCTACGGCCTGCCCTGGCCGGTCGCCGTCCTCATCGTTCTTGCGCTCGGCATCCTCACCGGCTTCATCAACGGTCTGCTGGTCGAGGTGGCGAAGATCGACAGCTTCATCGCCACGCTCGGCACGGGAACGGTGCTGTACGCGCTTGCACTTTGGCACACCGGCGGCCGGCAGGTGGTCGGCGTCCTGCCGGAAGGGTTCTACGCGCTGAACGGCACCATGCTGTTCGGCCTCCCGATCACCGGCTTCTACGTGCTGCTGATCGCGATCTGCATGTGGATCGTTCTCGAATACCTGCCGATCGGCCGTTATCTCTACGCCATCGGCGCCAACCCCAAGGCCGCCGCACTCAACGGCATTCCCGTCCGCAAGTTCGTGATGGGCGCATTCGTCACCTCGGGCCTGCTGGCGGCTCTGACGGGGGTTCTCCTCGCCTCGAAGCTGCGCATCGGTCAGGCGAGCGTCGGCCTCGAATATCTCCTCCCGGCACTTGTCGGCGCATTTCTCGGATCGACGACGATCAAGCCGGGACGGGTCAACGTCTGGGGCACCCTGATCGGCGTCATCATCCTGGCGGTCGGTATATCGGGAATTCAGCAATTCGGCGGGTCGTTCTTCGTCGAACCGCTGTTCAACGGCGTAACCCTGCTGATTGCCATCGGCATTGCAGGTTACGCCCAGCGCAAGCGCGGAGCTGTGAGGAGGATCACACCCGCATCCAAATGAGGATGTCGGCCAAGCCGGCATTTCATAACAAACAAAATGGAGGAGTGAACATGAAGCGCAGGACTTTATTGCAGGCAACGGTTGCAACCGTCGCCTTTATGCTCAGCGTGCCGGCACTGGCCGATTCCATGGCGGATGCCAAAGCGGTGGTCGAAAAGTATGCGTCCAAGGTGAGCGCATGGGATGGCCCGACGAGCGGCCCCAAGGGGGCTGCGGGCAAGAACATCGTCGTCCTTGCCGGCGACATGAAGAACGGCGGCATCCTCGGCGTGGCCAACGGCGTGCAGGAAGCGGCCGGCGCGCTCGGCTGGACGGTGAAGGTACTCGACGGCGCCGGCTCGATCGGTGGGCGCACCGCGGCTTTCGGCCAGGCCATGGCGCTGAAGCCGGATGGCATCATCATCAATGGCTTTGACGCGGTCGAGCAGAAGCCGGCGATGGAAGCGGCCAAGGCTGCCGGCATCCCGATGGTGTCCTGGCACGCCGCCTCGGCCGTCGGTCCGGTTGCCGACGTCGGCGTCTTCGCCAACGTCACCACCGATGCGATGGAAGTATCGAAGTCCGCGGCAGACTGGGCCTTCGCCGATGCCGGCGGCAAGCCGGGTGTCATCATCTTCACCGACTCCACCTATGCGATCGCGATCGCCAAGGCCGACCGCATGAAAAAGGAGATCGAGGATCTCGGCGGCACGGTGCTCGAATACGTCGATACCCCGATTGCCGAAACCTCGCAGCGCATGCCGCAGCTCACCACGTCGCTCCTGCAGAAGTACGGTGCGAAATGGACGCATTCGCTGGCGATCAACGACCTCTATTACGACTTCATGGGCCCCTCGCTCGCCTCGGCCGGTATCGCCGGCGACGGAAAGCCGGTCAACGTCGCTGCCGGCGACGGTTCGGAGAGCGCCTATCAGCGCATCCGCGCCAAGCAGTTCCAGGCCGTCACGGTCGCCGAGCCGCTCAACCTCCAGGGTTGGCAACTCGTCGATGAACTGAACCGCGCCTTCGCGGGCGCCCCGTGGTCGGGCTATGTGTCGCCGCTCCACGTGGTGACCAGCGCGAATGTCGAATTCGACGGAGGGCCGAAGAACAGCTTCGATCCCGATAACGGCTATCGCGATCAATACAAGAAAATCTGGGGCAAATAAGCCTTCCCACGGGCGTATCGGAGGATACGCCCTCCCCGCCTCCGCACCACCATCAATCCAGCTCCGGCGAGTTTTGGAAAAGAGAACCCATGATTATTCGTTATGCTTTGTTTGAAGGCGAAATCCATCCCGGCAGAGAAGAGGAATTCCGCGATTTTGTCAGGCAGCGGCTCGTTCCTCTATGGACGAAATTTCCCGGAGCCGAGGAAGTCCGGGTGTTGGATGGAATGGAGCGTGATGAGGGCGCTCCGGTCTATGCCATGGCGCTTGCCATTCGTTATCCCGATATGGATGCGGTGAATGCAGCACTTCTTTCCGATGTGCGGTTCCAGAGCCGCGAGGTGACGGGTGAGCTTCTGAAGCTCTTCACCGGGAAGGTGCATCACCACGTCTTCTCTGCCAGCGAATACCCGCCGCGCGCTGCCTGACACCATGGCGAGCAGCCGTGTCTCGCCCGCGCCAGATGATTGCAAAGGTAGCAAGTCGTTCCAGGCAAATGGCAACGCGGCATTGGCCAGCGATTGGGAAGAGTTCTGATCGCCTGATCTTTCATCAGCTTCTGCCCGAAGCATAAAGCGACGAAGGGCAGCATTTGCTGCCCTTCGCGTTTTCAGCTATGCGCGGGCCGTCGCCCTGGCCGGAAGCAAGGCGTTGACCATGATTGCAACCGCGATGTTTGCCGCAAGCGCCAGCAGCCCGGTATAGACGGTGAAGGGTTCGCCGCCGAGGCTGATCAGATGCAGAGGCTTCCAGCCGGCATCCCAGACCAGGAAGGTGCCGCCGCAGAAGCCGACGAACCAGCCGGCAAGCAGGCCGGGTGCGCGGAACCAGTTGGTATAGAGGCCGAAGACGAGCGCCGGGAGCGTCTGCAGGATCCAGATGCCGCCGAGCAGCTGCAGGTCGAGTGCGAATTGCGTCGGCAGGAAGATGATGACGAGAAGCGCGCCGACCTTGACGACGAGCGACGTCACCTTCGCCACCTTGGCCTCGCCCGCATCGCTGACTTTGGGATCGACATAGGCTTTCCAGAAATTGCGGGTGAAGAGGTTGGCTGCGCCAATGCTCATCACCGCCGCCGGCACCAGTGCGCCGATGGCGATCGCCGCAAAGGCGAAGCCGGAGAACCAGCCCGAAAACAGCGTCTTGAACAGCGTGGGAACGACGTCGTTCGCACTGTCGAGCTTCAGGTTGGCAGCGTGCCCCATATAGCCGAGCAGCGCCAGCAGGCCGAGCAGCAGCGTATAGGCGGGCAGCATGATCGCGTTCTTGCGGATCGTCTTGCCGCTGTTGGAGGCGAAGATGCCGGTCAGCGTATGCGGATACATGAAGGCTGCGAGCGCCGAACCGAGAGCGAGTGTGGCATAGGCGACATATTGGTTGCCACCGAGCAGCAGATTACCGGAGCCCTTGGCCTGGAAAGCCGCATCGGCTGAGGCGAAGACATTCGCATAACCGCCGAGCTTTGATGGGATCAGCGCGACCGCTGCGATCACCACGATATAGATCATGATGTCCTTGACGAAAGCGATCAGCGCCGGTGCGCGCAGGCCCGCCGAATAGGTGTAGAGCGCCAGCACGATGAAGGCGATTGCCAGCGGCAGTTCGCCATGCAGCCCGAGCCCCTTCAGGACCGCCGTCATGCCGACGAGCTGCAGGGCGATGTAGGGCATGGTGGCGATGACGCCCGTGGCCGCGACGGCGAGTTCGAGACCGCGCGATCCGTATTGGCCATGGACGACGTCGGCCGCCGTGACATAGCCGAAATCTTTGGCGCGTTTCCACAGGACCGGCATGACCATGAAGACGAAGGGATAGACGACGATCGTATAGGGTAGCGCGAAGAAGCCGTAGGCGCCGACCGTGTAGACCAGCGCCGGCACGGCGATCACGGTATAGGCTGTATAGAAATCGCCGCCGACGAGGAACCAGGTGATCCAGGTGCCGAAGTTGCGGCCGCCGAGGCCCCATTCATCGATATGGGCGAGGGTCTCGGGCTTGCGCCAGCGGCTGGCGACGAAGCCCATGACGGTGACAAGGGCAAAGAAGAAGATGAAGACGGCAAGCGCCGTGCCGTCGATGTCAGTCGTCATGGCGAACGCTCCGATAGGCGATCCAGGTCAGCGTCGCGGTGATCGGCACCCAGAGAAGCTGATACCAGTAGAAGAAGGGAAAGCCGAAAAGCGACGGCTCACGGAGATTGTAGAATGGCGGCCAGAGCAGCCCTATGTACGGAATGATCAGCAGCCAGAGCGCTGCCTTGCTACGTGGTTTTTCCATGTCGGATACCTTTCAGGCGACGCGGGCGGCGATCGCCATGTTCCAGTTGTCGGCGTGGAAGGCGGGTCTGTCAGCCGGCGGCCGCGGCGAGCCCGGTTCGGATCGCTCGACCTTCCCGGCCGATCGAAGGCTGATGTAACGCATATGAATTCCTCCCAACGACTGACACTTGGCCAGCCGCGGATGGAGTCCTATGGCGTCGGTTTTGTCCTCACAAGATGGGCGCGGGGCCGAAATGCCGGGGCCTACCCAGAAGTGGGTAGGCGCGGATTTCCGCTGATTTTCGAGACGATACCGTGATCGAGCGCATAGCGGATGAGGCCGGCCGTGGTGGCGATGCCGAGCTTCTTCTTGAGGTTCTTGCGGTGCGTTTCCGCCGTCGCGGCGGTTATTCCGAGCGCTTCGGCGATCTCCCTGTTGCTGCTGCCGGCAACGATCAGCCCGAGAATGTCGCGCTCGCGAGGCGTCAGGGGATCACTGCCCTCTTCCGCGCGTTCGCCCATCAGCGCGTCGAAGACACCCGAGGAGAAATAGGTGCCCCCCGCAGCCACGGTGTCGATAGCCGAGACAATCTCGTCAGTCGAAACATCTTTGAGCACGTAACCGGCAGCGCCATGCATGACCGAGGAGGAGATATATTCGCGGCTGTCATGCATGGAGAGCATGACAACACGGGCCTGGGGAAGCTCGCTCCTGAACAGTTCGATCGCATCGATACCGCTGAGTTTCGGCATGTTGATGTCCATCAGCACCACCTGCGGCTGGACCTGCCGGGCGATGTCGAGACCCGTTTGGGCAAGCCCTGCGGTGCCGGCGACTTCGATATGATCGAAGGTTTCGAGCACGGCTTTCAGCCCGTCCAGCACCAGCGGATGGTTGTCGATCAGGAGCACCTTGATTTTCGGGCGTTCGGTCATGCGGCTTCCGCCTGCTTGCCGACGGGCAGATTGGCCGATCTCGGCATCATCGCCGTCAGCGTCGTGCCGGACTCGCTGCTGTTGATAAGCAGCAGGCCGCGGAAGTGGGCCATCCGCTCCTGCATGTTGCGCAGCCCGAGCCCTGATTCGCCGTCTGCGCCGTCCTTGCTGCCGTCGAAGCCGGTGCCGTTGTCTGAAATCGTCATGCGGGCGCGGCCGCCGTCGCTCCAGAGCTTCACCGAAAGCTTCGAGGCGCCCGAGTGCCGCTCGACATTGTTGAAGGCTTCCTGTGCGACGCGATAGAGGGCAGTGTTGGCCTCGGCTTTCAGCGTGCCGGTAAAGCCTGAAGCGTCGATATCAGTCTCGATCCCCGTGCGCTCGGCGAAATGATGACAGAGCGCCTCCAGCGCGGCTGTCAGGCCGAGATCGTCGAGCACGCGGGGGCGCAGATCGTGCGACAGCCGCCGGATTTCCTTGATGGCGCCGTTTAGCGCCTCGACACCACGGTCGATGGTCAGCGCTGCATCGTCGACGTTGGTCCTGACCTTGCGGCCGGCGAGATCCATCGCATAGCGCACCCCGAGAAGATTCTGGGAAATGCCGTCGTGCAGCTCGCGGGCGAGCCGCGCGCGTTCTTCCTCCTGGGTATCGATGACCCGCTGCGTCAGCTCCTTGAGTCGGCCGTCGGCCATACGGCGCTCATGGAAGGTCAGCAGCATGCAGGTCGTGAAGACGACGAGCACCGAAGGTACGGCAATCAGCGCGACGATGACGAAGGTTCGTCTGATGTTGGCGCGCATCACGGCGTTGGCGGCCGCACTCTGGGCAAAGACATCGTCGAGATAGACGCCGGTTCCCACCACCCAGCGCCATTTGTCGAGGCTGACGACGAAGGAGAGCTTGTCGGCAACCTGCCCGGTCGAGGGTTTCTGCCATTTATATTGATGCAGGCCGCCGCCGGCCTTTGCCGTGGCGATCAGCTCGGCAATGACCTTGTCGCCGTCAGGATCGGTAAGATCCAGCCAATTCTGCCCATGCCGGAAGCTCTGGCGCGGATGAACGATATTGTTGCCGTCATAGTCATAGACGAAGAAATAGCCGTCCCTGCCGTAATCGAGCGAGGTCAGAATTTCAGCCACCTGCTGCTTGGCGGCTTCGTCGTCGGGACCGGCCTTATCATAGATCGCTTGGATGGCGGACAAGGCAAGATTGGTCAGGTTGAGGATTTCGGTTTCCTTTGTCTTCAGCATGTTCTGCTCGAACGTGTCGATGCTGTTCTTTGCGAGATTTGCCGATTGCCAGGTGATGAAGGTGGTGATCGCGAGGATCGAGATGACGAGCGGAACGATCGCCAATGCGATGATCTGGTGTCGTAGCGTCAACGGTCATTCCTCCCAAGGATCTGCGCCCGGAATTATGCCCTTTGCCCGATCTGAGTCCAGTCGCTTGCCCGGGCGCGATCCTATTCCGGCGGCACGAACAGGCCGAGCTTGACGTCGCGCAGCACGACATTGGTGTGCATGCGGCGGATCTGCGGATTGTCAGCCATGATGAGGGCGGCGATATCGTCATAATGCTCGACGTCGCGGGCGGTGACGATCGCGATCAGATCGACCGCGCCGGTGACGTAATAGACCTGCTGGATATGATCCTGTTTTTCCGCCCAGACGCGGAACTTCGCCAAGGCGTCGTAATTGTCCCGCTCGATCTCCATCCCGACGATGAACACCATCGATGTTCCCGTCGCCTTCCGGTCGAGGACGGCGACCTCCGCTTTGATGATCCCTTCCTCGCGCAGGCGCTTCAACCGCCGCTGCACGGCCGAGACCGACAACCCCACCCGTTCGGCGATCGTTTCGGCCTTCAGCTGGCAGTCGCGCTGAACGATATCGAGAATGTCACGATCAAAACGATCCAGCTGTTCCATTGTCCAGTCCATTTCGGTGTTTCGCGGCTCATGCGTTCTGCCTGATTTGCCGCATGAGAAAGATTATTTTGCACATTAAATGCAGAAGAGGCAGAAATTGCGCGAAAAAACCGCGCAACTTTATCATTATCCTTCGCAAACTCATTTCAGCCGGACCCATGCATGTCGGATCAGTCCATTCCTGCTCTTCGCGTCGAAGATCTTCATAAAAGCTTCGGCTCGCAACAGGTTCTCAAGGGTATTTCGGCTGAGGCCCATAAGTCTGACGTCATCTCCATTATCGGCTCGTCCGGTTCTGGCAAGAGCACCTTCCTCAGATGCATCAATTTTCTGGAAACGCCGGATCGCGGCCGCATCGCCGTGAACGGCGAGGCGGTCGCTCTGAAGACCGGTCGCGGCGGACGGCTGCAGCCGCAGAGCTGGCGGCAGATCGAGCGGCTGCGAACCGGGATCGGCATGGTCTTTCAGAGCTTCAATCTCTGGGCCCATCGGACCGTGCTGGAAAACGTCATCGAGGCGCCGGTGCATGTCATAGGCGTTTCCAGGCGCGAGGCTATCGAAAAGGCGGAAGCCCTGCTGCACAAGGTCGGGCTCTTCGACAAGCGTGATGCCTATCCCGCCTTTCTCTCCGGCGGCCAGCAGCAGCGCGCGGCGATCGCAAGAGCGCTCTGCGTCGATCCCGCCGTCATGCTGTTCGATGAGCCGACATCGGCGCTCGATCCCGAACTGGTTGGCGAGGTGCTGAAAGTCATCCGCGATCTGGCGGAAGAGGGCCGGACCATGCTGATCGTCACGCATGAAATGCGCTTCGCCCGCGACGTCTCGAGTCGCGTCCTCTTCCTGCACCAGGGTCGGATCGAGGAGGAAGGCACGCCGGAGCAAGTCTTCGGGGCACCTGTCAGCGCCCGCTGCCGGGAATTCACTCGTCTCAGCGCCCACTGAACCGCCATCGAGCCATCACCACAACACGAACCAGGAGAATCCTGCGAATGAAACTGCTCCCCACGCTTTTCGCCGGCGTCGCATTTGCGCTTTCCGCCGTCGCGGCACAGGCCGACGTCCGCTTCGGCGTCATGAACGAATCTTATCCGCCCTTCTTCGCCAAGGACGCTTCGGGCCAGTGGCAGGGATGGGAAATCGATCTGATGAATGCCGTCTGCGAAGAGATGAAGGAGAGGTGCTCGATCGTCGAGATCTCTTGGGATGGCCTCATTCCGGCTCTTGAGAGCAAGAAGTTCGACGTGATCTGGTCGTCGATGTCGAACACCGCGGAACGCTCGAAGGTGATCGACTTCACCGATAAATACTACAACACGCCGAGCACGCTGATCGGCCCCAAGGATCAGAAGCCGGGCGCCACGGCAGAGGACGTGAAGGGCAAGACCATCGGTATCCAAGTGTCGACGATCCAGTCGGAATATTACAAGAAGTATTTTGCCGACGTCGCCGAGGAAAAGACCTACCAGACACTCGACGAGGCTTTCCAGGATCTCGCCTCCGGCCGCATCGATTACGTCTTCGGCGATTCGCTGGCGCTTGACGCCTTCCTGAAAAGCGATGCGGGCAAGGATTGCTGCGCCAACATGGGCGATGTCGCCGACGACAAGGAGATCCTTGGGGCTGGCGTTTCCGGCGGCCTGCGCAAGGAAGATACGGAGCTGAAAGCCAAGCTGAACAAGGCGATATCAGCGGTTCGCGCCAACGGTCAGTACGACGCGATCACCAAGAAGTACTTCGACTTCGATATCTACGGCGCGAAGTAAGCACTTCTAGAGATGGCGACCGCGCAACAAGGCATTCTGGACCTGCTGTCCCCCTATCCTCCGGGATGGGGCGGCGTTCTCTTGGCAGGTGCAGTCTCCACGGTCGCCATCTCGGCCTGCGCCTTTGCCGTCGGTCTGCTGCTCGGCACGGGCGGCGCGCTGGGAAAGCTTTCGGGCAATCCAGTGCTCCGCCTGCTGCTTGATTTCTATACCACCGTCATTCGCGCTGTTCCCGAGCTGATCCTGATCGTCGGGCTCTATTATGCCGGCACCGACGGCCTCAACCGGCTGCTGGCGGCTTTCAATCTGCCGCCGCTCGAGGTGAACGGTTTCGTCGCCGCCGTCGCCGTGCTCGGCTTCGTGCAGGGCGCCTATATGACCGAGGTGCTGCGCGGCGCGATCCTCGCCATTCCCGTCGGCCAGATTGAAGCCGCCAAGGCTTTCGGCATGGGACCGGTGCTGCGGTTCCGCCGCATCCTGCTGCCGGCGCTGTTGCCGAACGCGCTGCCGGGGCTTGCTAATTTGTGGATGTCGGTGACCAAGGATAGCGCGCTGGTCGCCGTCGTCGGCTATCAGGAACTGGCGCTCGCCACCCGTCTCGCCGGGGCAAGCACCAAACATTACTTCGTGTTTTTCCTCGCCTCGGCTCTTCTCTATCTCGCCATCACACTCGCTTCCAACGTCGTCTTCAAACTGATCGAAGGGCGGGTGCGGCGGGGACAGCCGCGTCTGGCCTGAAGAAAGCGCGCCATGAGTTTCACCTGGATCTCCTCCTATTGGCCGCTGCTTCTGACGGGCGCCTGGCAGACCGTAGCGCTGCTGGTCATATCAGTGGTGCTCGGTTTCGTGATCGCCATCGGTCTCGCTTTCGCACAGGTCAGCGGCGGCAGGCTGACGCGGCTTGCCGCCCGCGGCTACTGCACCTTCTTCCGCGGCACGCCACTGCTGATCCAGCTTTGGCTCCTCTATTACGGGGTCGGCTCGCTGCTGCCGATGATCCCTGGCATCCGCCAGAGCCTGTTTTGGCCGATCCTGCGCGAGGGGTTTTTCTTCGCTTCCGTCAGCTTCACGCTGAATTATGCGGCCTATGAGGCCGAGGTGCTGCGCGGTGCGCTGCTTGCCGTTCCCAAGGGCGAGCTTGAAGCCGGTCGGGCCTTCGGCCTGTCGCCCTGGAAGCTAACCCGCCGTATCTGGTTGCCGCGCGCCATTCGCATCGCCCTGCCGACCATTGCCGGAGAGATCGTCATGCAGCTCAAGGCGACGCCGCTCGCCTTCACCGTGACGGTGATGGATCTCTACGCCGTCGCCAACAAGGTTCGCCAGGACACGTTGCTCGTCTACGAACCGCTCATCGTCGTCACCCTCTTTTATCTCGCCCTGACCGCCGTTATCGCCCGCGTCTTTCGAGGTCTCGAAGCGCAGGTGCCGGTTCGCCGCTAGGCGGAAGCTCGCCACTTTATTTTGAAAAGCCCGCCGCCGATGACGGCGCGACAGCCTGGATGGAGACTACCTCATGAGCACAACGCGAATTCTCGATGGCGGCATGAGCCGCGAGCTTCTGCGGCTGGGCGCCGAACTGAAGCAGCCGGAATGGTCGGCGCTGGCGCTGATGAATTCGCCCGACATCGTGCGGGAGGTACACAGGGAATTCATCGCCGCCGGCTCTGAGATCATCACGACGAACAGCTATGCGCTCGTGCCCTTCCATATCGGTGAAGACCGATTTCAGCAGGAGGGGCCTGCTCTGATTCGCCTTGCCGGGCGCCTGGCGCGCGAGGCTGCCGATGCCGTGACCGGCCGGAGAGTGCTGGTCGCCGGCTCGCTGCCACCGATCTTCGGCTCCTACGAGCCTGAGAATTTCCAGCCTTCCCGGGTGCAGGACTATCTCAAGGTGCTGGTCGAAAACCTCGCTCCCTTCGTCGACCTGTGGCTCGGCGAGACTTTGAGCCTGATTGCCGAGGGCGAGGCCGTCCGCGAGGCAGTGGCGGCATCGGGCAAGCCGTTCTGGATTTCGTTCACACTGGCGGATGACGAGGCGGCGACCAGGGGCGGCGTGCCTAAACTCCGCTCCGGCGAAAGCGTCGAGGAGGCGGCTTCCTGGGCGGTGTCGTCGGGTGCTGAGGCTTTCCTGTTCAATTGCAGCAAGCCGGAGGTCATGCAGCGCGCGGTCGAGACGGCGGCACGGGTGTTCCGGGAGAGGAATGCGCAGATCGAAATCGGCGTCTATGCCAATGCCTTCGAAGGAGAAACGGGCGAGGCAGCCGCCAATGAAGGCCTGCACGATACCCGTAATGACCTGAACGACGACGCCTATTCGCGCTTTGCCTGTTCCTGGGCCGAAGCGGGTGCCACGATCATCGGCGGCTGCTGCGGCATCGGCGCTGCCCATATTCATCGCCTCAGAAGGACGCTTTCGCGCTGAGGCGATATCTTGGCCGCGGGTGACGGTCGCCGTGCCGCCGCTCAGCCCTTGATTGTTTCGAGCATATTCATGTGATGATGGCGCAGGTCGCCCATTCCGCCTCGGCGACGGGCGTCTGTCACTTCTTTCGCGAAGCTTGCCGTTCACCCATTCGCGGTGGCTTGGGGAGATCTGATGGGCCATGCAAAGCGGAGCGGCCGTGGCTTATCGTCGATGGATGGGTTGATCGCTGCGACCGCGGTTGCTCACGATCTTGCCCTTGCGACGCGCAACACCAGGGGCTTCGAAGGTTTTGGAATCGAGCTCGTGGATCCATGGGTCGGGTGAAACGCTGTTAGGGCAACATCTCCATCGAGACGGGCGAGCGCATCTTCCATGTGCCGGTGCAGCGATATTACGAGCAGACGAAGATCAGCCCAAAGTTGGGCCGCCGGCCGGCGGAAATCGAAATCGTAATGTGCGAAGATGGCCTGAACTCGAAAGGCCCCTTGCACAGCGGCGTTCATTTCTGGACGTATCGCCCGGCTTTCGCGGTCGATCGTCGAAATCGCTAAGTAAGAAATTGCGCAGACATTAATGCGCCCTAAGGAGACTTCGCCGGCGATCTGGATCGATCTCACCTCTCCGAGTCCAATCACGGTCCATTGACCCGCTTGAAGTTTCCCCGTTTCCGCTCAAAGCGATGCACCGCCCGACACTCGGGCGCTGTTTTTCGCCAGTGACGCGATGATCGCGTCAAGTCGCTGAGATTGTTTTCCGCGTCGACCAATGCCGCTCTGCGGTCGTCAGCCGCGAGCCCTCCTACGGCGCCGTGTCAGATAAGCTCTTTTGGATAGATATTCGCCGTGCCCTAGGGGGTTACAGTCTCCGCCCGAAATGACGGAGATGGGGCATGCGTCACAATAATCGCAATCCGCAGAGATCAGTGCTGTTCGAGGCGCCGGGGTTGCTCATCGGCGCTCTCGCATTTGGCGCCGCCGGCGGCTGACTGTCAGCGACTTGCTCGCCTTATGGAGCACTTCAGGCCGCTCCGGACAGTCGTTCAGGATCAAGGGCAACATCCCCATCGAGACGAGCGAGCGCATCTTTCATGTGCCGGTGCAGCGATACTACGAGCAGACTAAGATCAACCCCAAGTACGGAGAACGGCGGTTCCGCTCGGAATTCGGAGCTTGGGCCGCTGACTGGCGGAAATCGAAATCGTAGTGAGCGGAGAGGACAACACGCCATCGCACACGCCGCTCGTCAACACCAGTAACGACTGGTGCGAATAAATCCTCAATAAGAGATCGATGCACGGAACCTTACCGATCCTATCTTATTGTATTAGCAGGAAAGCACGGGTGTTCCTCCTGTGCGATCCGTGTTGCAAGACTTGCCCCGTTTCGGCGGGGCTTTTTTGTCCGGCATCGTACCGGAACTGCATTGGGACAACGAAGTTGACTCACCGGATCGCGGGCGAGAGGTAGTAACTTCGGATCGCACATGCCTTTCACCTAGCGATCCACCCCATCCAAGAGTTGGGTCGTGCGGAGGCAATTTTCCCGTCCGCTCCCAAGCGACGCTCCGGACGGCCCGACACTTTCGACGATCTCACCTCATTTCACGAAGCCATCGGCAAACGAATCATAAGAACTGCCCCAGCTGTGCGGCCGGAGCTGTCTTCATTCCTCTATCCCATTTGCGAGTTGCTAACGGCTGCCCGCAAAGCATCCGTCAATGCAATCCAAATAGGTTCAGCAGTTGCTCACGGTGGCGGACGAATTCCGTCGCGCTGCGGTCGCGGGGTCGGGGCAGATCGATGTCGATCAGGCGCGGCTCGGCTCCTTTTTCCCGTGGCAGGATCAGGATCCGGTCGGCGAGATAAATCGCCTCCTCGAGATCGTGCGTGACGAGAATGGTCGTCACATCCTCATCGCGCCAGATCCGGGCGAGCTCCTGTTGCATGCCGATCTTGGTCATCGCGTCGAGCGCACCAAGTGGTTCGTCGAGCAGCAGGATTTCGGGCTGGACGACAAGTGCGCGGGCGATGCCGACGCGCTGCGCCATGCCTCCCGAGAGCTGCCGGGGGTAGGCGGCTTCGAATTGCTGCAGGCCGACGAGCTTGACGTAGCGGCGCGCCCTCTCCCTCGCCTGTTGACGCGTCAGACCTCTCGTTTCCAGGCCGAATGCCACGTTGTCGAGTACATCAAGCCAGGGAAGAAGGCGCGGCTCCTGGAAGATGACGGCGCGTTCGGCGCCGACTCCTCGTATTGCCTTGCCGTCGACGAGCACCTCTCCGGTATCGGAATCCTCAAGTCCGGCCAGAACCCTGAGCAGGGTCGTCTTGCCCGAACCGCTGGCGCCGACGATGGCGAGGCTTTCGCCGGAGCGGATATGGAGATTGATATCCTTCAGAACCTGCAGCGGTTTGCCGTTCAGCTTGTAGGATTTGGAGAGGCGACGGATCGTCACCTCCCCGCGGCGAATGTCCTCAGCGACGCTCATCACGCCTCCTCAATTGCTCGCCGGTTTGGCGTCGGCCGTATAGAGGATGTCCTTGGCCGCCAGTTGGCCCTGCTTCAGTTTGCCTTCGCGAACCAGCACGTCGATCCAGAACTGGATGTCGCGCTCGACCGGGAGACCGCCGGCGCGCACGCCGTAGCCGCGGAAATACTGTGCGATATCAGCGTTCTCGCCGCGTTCGGCTAGCGCCTTGGCCAGGATCTTCTTGGTTTCCTCGGGATGCTCGCGGGCATAGTCGAGGGCGCGGGCCGACTGTTCGACGAAGATTTTCGAGGCTTCCGGATGTTGCTTGATGAAATCGCGGCGCAGGACGACGAAGCCGCCGGCGATGTCGCCAAGTACGTCGGTATCGTCGAAAACCGGGCGCAGGCCGCCGTTCTTCAGCGCTGCACCCTCGAAGGTTGTCTGCCAATAACCGAAGGCGGCGATATCGACCTGCTTGGAGCGCAGTACCTGTTCGAGCTGCGGCCCGGGAACGACGACCTGGTTGGCGGAGTCGCTCGGCAAACCGACCGAATGCAATGCCTCGCGGATCGTGTAGTCAAGATGCGCGCCGAGCGTGTTGACCGCGATGCTCTTGCCGACGATGTCCTTGATCGTTTTGATCGGGCTGTCTTCCAGCACGTAGAAGGTCGACTGCACCTCGTCATTGATGCCGTTCGACGGATAGGCGGCGACGAAGTCGTTGCCGCCGATAATCGAATTGAGGACGGCGGAGGTGGCGGCGCTGCCGATCTCGACATCGCCGGACGCCAGGGCGATGAGAGAGGCCGGTCCGCCCTGGGCATAGCCGACATTCTCCAGTGTGATGCCCGTGCCGTCGAAATAGCCGAGTTCGGCGGCAAGTTCATGGGCGGCAAGACCGCCCTGGCTAGCGAGGTAGCGCAGCTTGACCGTGTCGGTGGCTGCGGCCGGCGTGGCAAGACCGAGAGCGATCACAGCCGGCAGAAGAAGATTGCGGGGGTGGAATGTCATGGAATATCCTTTCGGAAGAGGAGATTTGCGGGAAGCGGGTTACGTGCTCGGCTGAGACCAGCGGCAGAGACGGCGCTGCAGGAGAACGAGCAGGGCATTCGCGGCAAGCCCGAGGAAGGCGAGCAGCAGGATCGCCGCAAACATCAGCGGGATCTGGAAATTGTACTGGGCGTTCATCACCTGAAAGCCGATGCCCTTGTTGGCGCCGATCATCTCGGCAGCGATCAGCAGCAGAAGCGCCGTAGTCGCCGAAAGTCGCAAGCCGACGAAAATCGCCGGGACGGAGGCCGGCAGAATGACGCGGCGAAAGACGGTCAGCGGTCCGGCGCCATAGGTGCGAGCCATTTCGATGAGCTTCTTGTCCACTTCCTTGACGCCGCCGATCGTCGAGAGCAGCACGGGAAACAGTGTCGCCCAGAAGATCACGAATATCTTGGAGGTTTCACCGAGCCCGAGCAGCAGGATGAAGACCGGATAGAGAGCCAGCGCCGAGGTCTGCCGGAAGAGCTGCAGGATCGGGTCGAGCGCCTGTTCAACCAGGCGGAATTGGCCCATGAACAGGCCGAGCGGAATACCGACAACGACCGCGAAGGCGAAAGCGGTTCCGGAGCGCTGCAGGCTGATGGCGATGTCATCGAGCAAGGCGCCATTGGCAAGATTGGTCCACAGCGCCGACAGGATCACGTTCAAGGGCGGGAAGACGGCGGGATTGATCCAGCCCCTGGTGCTCGACACCTGCCAGAGCACGAGGAAGCTGATGAGCAGACCGTAGCGCGGCAGAAATGCCGCGAGCACTCCGCGCACATGGGAAACCAGAGGAGAACTACTGCCTTTGCTGCTTTTCAGACGGTCGAAGCTTCTCGGAAGAGCCTGGTTGATTTCGTAGGCCATGGATTTCTCCTCACTCCGCTGCCTCAAGGACGGCGCGTCCGGCAGTCCAGCGGTTTGTCGGGAAAGGCAGGCCGAGGTTTTCCCGGAGCGTCTTGCCCTCGTAGGCCGTGCGGAACAGGCCGCGGCGTTGGAGTTCCGGAATAACCAGATCGACAAAGTCCTCGAGCGCCGTTGGCAGCCAGGGTGGCAAAATGTTGAAGCCGTCGGCCGCTTCGTTCTCGAACCATGTCTGCAGCGTATCGGCGATCTGCTCTGCCGTGCCGACGATGGTGTAGTGCCCTCGGGCCGAGGCGATCCACTGGTAGAGCTGGCGGATGGTGAAGTTGTTTTCGTCTGCGATCTGACGGATGAGTGCCTGGCGGCTTTTCATGCCTTCCGTCGGCGGTGCGGGCGGAAGAGGCCCGTCGAGATCGTAGCCGTGCAGGTCGAGCGTGCCGCCGGTGAGGCCGTTGAGCAGGCCGATCCCGTCTTCTTCGAGGATGAGCGAGGTCAGGCGATCATACTTCTCGCGTGCCTCCGCCTCGGTCCTGCCGACGAAGGCGGATACGCCGGGCATGACGAGGATATGATCGGGATTGCGGCCGAGGCTGCGGGCGCGTGCCTTGATATCGCGGTAGAACTCCTGGGCGGTTTCGATATGCTGGTGGGCGGTGAAGATGACTTCGGCGGTTGCTGCGGCAAGTCCGCGGCCGTCTTCCGACTGTCCGGCCTGCACGATAACGGGATGCCCCTGTGGCGAGCGCGAGACGTTGAGTGGGCCGCGCACGCTGAAATGTTCGCCGCGGTGGTCGGTGTCGTGCAGCTTCGCCGGATCGAAGAAGACGCCGGTCTCCTTGTCGCGGATGAACGCGTCGTCCTCGAAGCTCTCCCAGAGTTTGCGGACGACATCGACATGCTCGGCGGCGCGGCGATATCGTTCGGCATGCGGCAGCTGCGTTTCACGGTTGAAGTTTTGCGCGGTGAGATCGCCCGTCGTGGTGACCACGTTCCAGCCGGCACGGCCATCCGAGATCAGATCCAGCGAGGCGAACTTGCGGGCTGTCGTATAGGGCTCCTCGTAGGTGGTCGAGGAGGTCGCGATAAAGCCGAGGTGAGTGGTGAGCGGCGCAAGAGCGGAGAACAAGGTGACGGGCTCGAAGCCGGCCACGCGGGCGTTGCCGCCTTCACGCGCTCCGCCGAAACCGACCGCCAATCCATCGGCCAGGAAGTAAGCATCGAAGAGGCCGCGTTCGGCCGTGAGTGCCAGCTGCTTGTGAAACTCGAAACTGGTCGCACCGTCGACCGGCTGGTCGGGATGCCGCCACGATGCAACATGCTGTCCACCGCCAGGAAGAAATGCCCCAAGCCTGATTTTGCGCGTCATTTGCGTCCTCTCCGTTCACCGGCGACAGCCTGTCTTGCCAAGCAGCAAGGCAGAAATACCTGTCGCTGAGAACATCAGAATACGTACTCTATAAATTTAATAGAGAAACTTCATTCCGTAGTTTCGGTAGAAGGGTGAATAGATTTGCGGGATTGGACTGAATCCCGAAATCAACATCGAAGCGCAGAACAACACATGGCCTGTCCTGCGGCGGCTCTTCGACATGCAACTGTGATTTAAGGAAGCACACAGCGCGTTAAGGGAAGCACGCTGAGCGGTGCGGCTTCCTTCAGCAAGTCACGCCGGCGGTGTTCGTGTCCGGGGTGTCAGCCCCGTTTCGGCCTGGCCGGGGCATGCTCCAGGCCGGCGGCGGCCTTTTTCAGGCAGTCGAGGTAGCGGTCGCGGTTGGCGATGCCGTCATCGCGCGGCGTGACCAGGCAGAGCGTTGCGGCCGCATGACCCTCCTCGCCCCGCACCGGCACGGCGAAACAATGGGTAAAGCTGTCGACGATGCTGTTGAAGGTGAAGAGACCTTCTCGCTCGGCCTGGCGGACCTCGACGATGAAGCTTTGCGGATCGAGCCAATCGCCGTTCGGCAGACGAAAATCCTGCGACGGGATGAAGTTCAGGATTTCCTGATCCGACAGATGCGCGACGAGCAGACGTCCGGAGGCAGTCCACGGGATCGGCACCGACTGACCGATATCGGTCGAAATGCGGAATGGCCGCGCGCCTTCGCGCATGCGCACGACCGTATATTTATTTCCGTCCAGCATGCAGAACTGCGCCGTCTCCCGCGTTTCGTCGGCGAGCTGCTCCAGTGCGGCCTCGCATTCGCGGGTGAAATCGAAATGGTTTTCATAGGCGGCGCCGAGGAAATAGAGCTTACGGCCGAGATAGACGCGCCCCTCGCCGCCCGTGAATTCCAGAATGCCATTGCTCAGCAGCAAGTTGACGAGCTCATAAACCGATGAGCGCGGCGCGCCGATCTGCGCTGCGATTTCATTCGGCTTCAAAGCCTGCCGCTTCTGGCGCAGGAAATCGAGGATTTCGAAGGCACGGTCGAGCCCTCGGGCACGCTTGCCGATTGCTTCGTCCTGAATTGCGTCCATTGCTGTCGATCCCAATTTCTGTTTGGCCAAGCTTTTCAAACCCTCTGCCGCATCTGTCAACCAATCCTGTTGTTCCCGGCCGCGAAAATTTTTTTCATCCCTCTTGCGAGGCGGAAAAATCGGCATAAGATCGGCCGTCCGTTATTTAGAGCATATGTACGTTATAGTGGACAAAAACAGATGGCAAGCGCTAACGCTGCCACATAAAAGGGGATCGACATGAAAAATTCTGAAAACAGCATTTCTGCCTCGCGTCGCCGCCGCCTTCTCGCCGGCGCTGCCGCCGCTGCCGCCCTTCTCGTTCTTTCCACCGGCTCGGCCTCGGCTGCGGCCAATTGCATCAAAGGCGACAGGAAGGCGCCTTTCACCATCGGCTGGGCGAACATCTATTCGGTGCCGACCTGGATGAAACAGACCGAAGGCACGATTACGGCCGAAGTGGAGGAGTTGAAGAAAGCTGGTCTGGTGAAGGATCTGATGATCACGGATGCGCAGGGCAATGCCCAGACGCAGATCCAGCATATCCAGTCGATGATCGACGCCAATGTCGACGCCATCGTCGTGATCGCCGGTTCCTCCACGGCGCTCGACCGCGTCATTTCCGACGCCTGCGACAAGGGTATCGCGGTGGTGAATTTCGACAGCCTGGTCAATACCGACAAGGTGACGGCGAAGATCAACACCGATTCCAACGAATGGGGCGCGACGGCTGCCAAGTGGATGGTGAGCCAGCTCGGCGGCAAGGGCAAAATCATCGTCATGAACGGCCCGGCCGGCATCTCGGTGAGCGACGACCGCCGCAAGGGCGCCCAGCCGGTTCTCGATGCCAACCCAGGCATCCAGGTGATCACCGAGACCAACACGGAATATAATGTCGCGCCGGCACAGGAAGCGATGACAAGCCTGCTTTTCGCCAATCCGGAAATCGACGGCGTGCTGTCGCTCGGCGGCGCCTTGTCGGCCGGTTCGGTTCTCGCCTTCGAGCGCCAGGGCCGGGACCAGGTGCCGACGACAGGCGAAAATGCGAGGCAGTTCCTCGAACTCTGGAAGGAAAAGAGTCTGAAGGGCTGGGCGACGATGCAGCCCAACTGGCTCGGCGCGCTTTCCGTCTATACCGCGGTCCAGGCGCTGCAAGGCAAGGATGTCCCGGCCTTTGTCAAGGTGCCGCTGCCTGTTATCGACGACAGCTCGATCGGCGGCTATCTCGCACGCGCCGACAAGTTCCCGGCCGACGGCTATATCTACTCGGACTACGACAAGGCGCTCTTCGACAAGCTGTTGACCAAGTAATCCGCGTTGGGGACGTCGTCATGACGGAAGAAAACCCGCTGCTGGAAGCCCGGCAGGTGTTCAAGGGATTTTTCGGCAATCCGGTTTTGAAGGGCGTCGACATCGCCCTTCTGCCGGGCAGGGTTCATGCCCTGCTCGGCGAAAACGGTGCCGGCAAATCCACCCTGATCAACCTCCTGTCCGGCGCCCTCCAGCCCGACGGCGGGTCCATTCTTGTCGACGGCAAACCCGTCGGGCGTTTCAGTCCAGCGGCGGCGCGGAAAGCCGGTATCGCCGTGGTTCAGCAGGAGTTGAGCCTGACGGCCAGTCTCTCGATTGCCGAAAATATCGGGCTCGGCGCCTTTCCGCGCTGCTTCGGCCTCATCGATTACCGAGCGCTTCGCCGCGGCGTGCAGGCGATGTGCGACATGGTGGGGCTCACCGAGCCGCTCGACATGCCGGTTGCCGATCTCGCGCTCGGCCGCCGCCAGATGGTCGAGATTGCCAAGGCGCTGTTCCGCAAACCACGGGTGCTCATCCTCGACGAGCCGACCTCGTCGCTCTCGGGCCATGAAGCCGGCATTCTCGCCGGGCTGATCGAGACACTCAGGGGTCGCGGCATGGCACTCCTCTATATTTCCCACCGCCTCAACGAGGTGCAGGCGCTCTGCTCGCATGTCACGGTGCTGAAGGACGGCGGGGTCACAGCGGATCAGTCGCTCTCCGGCATCGACGGCGAAGGGCTGGTGCGTCTCATGGTCGGCCGCGAGACCGGCGACCTGTTCCCGCCGCGTGGCGCCACTGCGCCCGGCGTCATGCGCATCGGCGTCAAAGGCTTTTCCGCCGGCATGGTGCGCGACATCGCCTTCTCCGCCCGCGCCGGCGAGATCGTCGGCATCGGCGGGCTTGTGGGTCAGGGGCAGGAAGACCTGCTGCTTGGCCTCTACGGTGCCATTCCGGCGGCAGCCGCCCGAGCGGAAGTTTCCGGCAAACCTCGCCTGCCCGCTCACGTCGGCGAAGCGAACGCGGCTGGCATTGTCTATGTCCCAGCCGATCGCAAGCATGAGGGGCTGGTGCTGCCGCATTCCATCGCCTCCAATCTCATCTTGCCCTCGCTCGGACGGCTTGCCGCCAAGGGCTTGCGCAACCGGACGGCGGAAACCGGTCTGGTCGCCGATCTCGCCCGCCGGCTGACGATCAAGGGTGATACGGCCCGCCCGGTGCAGGCGCTTTCCGGCGGCAACCAGCAGAAGGTGGCGCTCGCCAAATGGCTGCCGCTCGATCCGTCCGTTCTGCTGCTAAACGATCCCACCCGCGGCGTCGACATCGAAACCAAGCGGGAAATCTATCTGATGCTCCGCGCCTTCGCCGCCGAGGGGCGGCTCGTCATTCTCGCCAGTTCCGACACGCCGGAGCTCGTGCATCTCTGCGATCGCGTCCTGGTTCTGCGCGAGGGGCGCGTCGCGGCGGTGCTGTCGCAGGATGAGATCAGCGAAGCGGCGATCGTCGGTGCTGCCATGGGCGTCACCGCCACGGCGCAGGGAGAGGCGGCATGAACACCGATTCCTCACCCCGGCTCTACCCCTCGATCCAGATGCGCCGCAATCGCGGCCTCTCCGGCCTCTACCTCGTCGTTGCCGCCTTTCTCATTCTCTATGCGATGCTCTTCCCGGGCATCCTTTCGGTCGGCGGCTTCTCGAAGTTCACGCAGAACTGGTTCCCGCTCGCACTCGTCACCATGGCGCAGGCGCTGCTCATGCTGAACGGCGGCATCACGCTGGCGATCGGTCCGCTCGTCAGTCTCGGCGCTGTCATCGCCGCGACGACGATGGAAGGGGCGCTCGGCGTGTCGGGCGGCATTCTCGCGGTCGCCGCCGCCGGCCTTGCGGTCGGCGCCGCCACCGGCGCCATCGTCACCTATCTGAGGCTTCCTGCGATCATCGTCACGCTCGCCGGCTCCTTCATCATCAGCGGCGTGGCGCTCATCCTGCTGCCGCGGCCGGGCGGCGCCATTCCCGACTGGCTGTCGACGGCGCTGGCCGGCCATACGCCCGTCGCCTTTCTGATGCTGGTGGTGGTTCTGGCACTCTGGAAGCTTTTTCTCGCCACCCCGCTCGGCCTCGGCATCTACGCGGCCGGCGACAATCCGGTCGGCGCATTCCGTTCCGGCGTCCCGGTCGAACGGGTGAAGGTCACGGCTTTCGCGCTCTCCGGTCTGCTGGCAGCGCTGACCGGCCTCTTCGTCGCTGCGCAGACCGGCTCCGGCGATCCTGTCATCGGCACGCCCCTCACGCTGAACTCGATTGCCGCCGCCGTGCTTGGCGGCGTCGGCTTCCTCGGCGGCAAGGGCACGATGCGCGGAGCGATCTGCGGCAGCCTGCTGCTCTCGGTCATGATCAACGTCATGTTCTTCCTCGGCTTCCCGCCGGTGGCGCAATATGTCGCTCAAGGCTTGATCATCGTCGGCGCGGTCGCCGTTCCGGAACTTCTCGGCGAGTGGAGGGCAAGACGATGAACATCATCAGATCAGCATTCCGCAACCCGCCGCTCCTGACCTTTCTTCTGGTGGCGCTCGTCTGGTTCGTTGCAGGCTTCACGCTGCGCGGCTTCGGCGCCTACGGCCATTTGCGCTACCTCCTCGAGCTCGCCGCCGTGATCGGCATTGTCGCCGCCGGGCAGACGTTGGTTATTCTGATGGGCGGCATCGACCTTTCCGTCGGCGCGGTGATCACGGTCACGACGATCCTGTTGCCGCTGATTTCGCCGGCATGGGATCCGACCGGCCTTGCCGGCATCGCGTCAGCCCTTGCCATTGCCACCTGCATCGGCTTGATGAATGGCGCAGGTGCCACCTATCTCCGCGTCCCGCCGATCATCATGACGCTTGCGATGGCGACCTTCCTGCAGGGCCTGCTCGTCATAGTCGCCGGCGGCAGCGCCGTCACCGTCAGCAATCCCGCCGTCATCCTGCTCGGGCAGGCGCGGCCGCTCGGCATTCCCTCGGGCATCATTCTGTGGCTCGCGGTCGCGGTCGTCGTCCTGCTGCTCGTCCACCACATGCCGATTGGCGCCCGTTTCCTGGCGCTCGGGGCGAACCCGCTGGCCGCCCGGCTTTCCGGCGTCAGCGTCACACGCAACACGCTGATCGCCCATACACTGTCGGGCTTTTTCGCCGGCCTTGCCGGCATTCTGGTGCTCGGCATGAACCGGCAAGGCTATGTCGGCATCGGCGATCCCTATCTGCTGACCTCGATCGCCGCCGTCGTGCTCGGCGGCACCTCGATCCTCGGCGGCCGCGGCACCTATGCCGGGACCATTCCGGGAGCGATCCTGCTTGTGACGGCGACGGCGCTGATCACCGTCGTCAACGCCTCGCCCAGCTGGCGGTCGATCATGTTCGGCACGCTGATCCTCGCCCTTCTGCTCGTTTCCGGCCGCGAGACGCGCCGATGACGGGACGCTATGATGGGCCGGTAATCGACCCGCACCACCATCTCTGGGACTTGGGCCTGCAGCGTCATCCCTGGCTTCAGAAAGCGCAGGTATCAGGTGAAGAGATGGTGTTCGGGAGCTTAGCGCCGATCCTGCGCGACTATGACATCGACGATTACCACGCCGACGCGGCGCGCCAGAATGTGGTTGCGACCGTCCATGTCGAGGCCGGCTGGTGCGCTGCCTATCCGCTGGAGGAGAGCCGTTGGCTGGATGGGCTCGACCGCAGCTCCGGCGTGGCGCGCCGTTATGTCGCCGGCTTAGCCCTCGACCGGCCGGACGCCATGTGCCTGCTCGAGGCGGAAGCGAAAAATCCCAACGTCGTCGGCATCCGCGATATTCTGAGCTGGCATCCCAATGTGACCAAGAGTTTTGCGTTGCGTCCGAATCGCATGAGCGATCCCGCCTGGCGAGCAGGCCTTGCCCATGTCACGCGGCTCGGGCTGGTCTTCGACCTGATGCTCTATCCCTGGCAGATGGCTGAAGCGCTCGAGCTCGTACAGGCTTTTCCGGCGACGCTTTTCGTGATCAACCACGGCGGAAGCCCTGCCGACAGGACGCACGAGGGCATGGCGCTCTGGCGCCGCGGCCTGCGGGCGCTCGGCGGAGAGCCCAACGTGCGGCTGAAGATTTCCGATCTCGTCGCCTACGACAATGATTGGACACTCGAAAGCCTGCGACCGGTGATCGAGCATTGCCTCGATTGTTTCGGGCCGGCACGTTCGATGTTTGCGAGCGATTTTCCGGTCGCAGGCTTGCACGCGTCTTTCGACGAGATCTATGAGGTTTTCCGTACGGTCGCCTCGCAGCTCTCCCAGGACGAGCAGCGCGCCCTGTTCTTTGTCACCGCCAACGACACCTACCGTCTCGGCATCGCCGACCCGTCCGACGCCCGGAGGGGCTGCCATGTCTGAGCTTCATGCTGCGTGGGAAAACGTGCTGATCGACGAGCGGGTGCGGGGCTTTCCGCCGGGCCATCCGCCGCTTTCGCTCTCGGAAATCGGCAAGCAGGGATGGAAGCCTTATGACGGCAGGATGGCTCTACCGCTGATCTCGCTCGACCGGCAGGCCTTCTCAGCCAATGTCGAACTGATGATGGCCTATGTGAAAAGCCACGGCGCCGAAATTGCGCCGCATGCCAAGACGCCGATGTCGACGGTGCTGGCAGAGGCGCTTGTGACGGCGGGGGCCTGGGGCACGACGGTTGCCGATATCCGCCAGGCTGCCGTCCTGCTGAAGGCGGGACAGCGCCGCCTCATCCTCGCCAACGAGATCGGCGGGGCGGCGGCGGCCCGACGGCTTGCGGCTCTGCTCGGCCAGTATCCCGATGCGGAACTTCACGTCTTCGTGGATTCGACAGCGCTGGTCGAAGCGCTCCGGTCGGCGTGGCGAGAGCGCATGGACCTGCCGCCTCTTGGCCTGCTGGTGGAGCTCGGCGCCGGCCGGGCCGGCGTCCGCAGCGCCGCTACCGCGGAGGCGGTTCTCGAGGCAATTCTTGCCGCGGAGACGTCCACCTTCCGGTTGAGTGGCATCGCCGCCTATGAAGGTGCTGCCGCGACCGCTGATGCGGCGGAGACGACGCTTCGCATCGAGGCTCTGATGGCGATGACATCAGATTTTCTGCCGAAGGTGCGCGCCCGCACGAGCACCGACCGGGCGCTTCTTGTGACGGCCGGCGGCTCGGTGTTTTTCGATCTCGTGATCGCCGGACTTTCGGCCGCGGTTGCGGCCGATCCGGCCTGCCGATTGGTGCTGCGTAGCGGCGCCATCTTCTTCCACGACCACGGCGTCTACGAGCGCGGCCTTGCCGGCCTCGATTCGCGCGGCGGTTTCCGTATGGCTGGTGAGACGCTTTCGGCGGCGGCTGGGTTTCATCCGGCGCTGCGGGTCTGGGCCGAAGTCCTGTCGCGGCCGGAGCCGCGGCTTGCGATCTCAGGCATGGGCATGCGCGACGTGGCGATGGACCAGGGCCTGCCACGGCCGCTGGCGCTCTATCGCCATGGGGCGTATCTCGGCCATCTCGAGAGCGCCGAGGTTTTCCGCCTCAACGATCAACACGCCTTCGTCGGACTTGCCGAGGCGAGCGATGTCCGCGTCGGCGACGTCATCGAGTTCGGCATCTCTCATCCCTGCACCTGCCTTGACCGGCACGCCATTCTCTATGGTCTCGACCCCGACCATTCGGTAACGGCGGCCTATCTCACAAGCTTCGGCTGAATTCTCCCTTCAAAAGCAAGAAAAGGAAAACCTGCCCATGATCCAGCGTTATCAGAAAGGTTCGCGAATGAGCCAAGCCGTCAGCTATGGCGGTCTCGTCTATATTGCCGGCCAAGTCGCGGAAAATCGCAAGGCCGGGATCCAAGAGCAGACCCGCGATGTGCTCGGCAAAATCGACGCTCTTTTGAAGGAGGCCGGTACGGACCGCTCGCGTCTGATCGCCGTCAATGTTTTCCTGCCGGCAATCGTCGATTTCGAGGCGATGAACGGCGTCTATGACGACTGGGTCGACATCGAAAACCCGCCGGCGCGCGCCTGCACCGAAGCACGCCTCGCCGATCCCGATCTGCGCGTCGAGATGACGGCGGTCGCCGCGCTCTGACGGTGAAGTAACCGCCCGGACTGGAGAGATCATGCACAGCGGCCTCGTCAACCCGATCGACTTCTCGCGCGAGGGCCGGCAGGCCGGCTACCTCGCCATTCCTTATTCGATAGACCGTTCGCCCTATTATCAGATCCGCATCCCGGTCCTTCATCTCAGGAACGGCGAGGGTCCGTCTCTGCTGCTGATGGCGGGCAATCACGGTGACGAGTATGAGGGTGAACTGCAGCTCGGCCGGCTGATGCGGCTGTTGGATGTTGCGGAAATCCGCGGCGCCGTCACCATCCTGCCGATAGCGAACCTGCCTGCGGTGATGGCGGCCAAGCGCTGCTCGCCCTTCGACGGCGGCAATCTCAACCGCGCCTTCCCCGGCGATCCCGCCGGTTCGCCGACAGCGCGGATGGCGCATTTCCTCGAGCGTGAACTCTTTCCGCGCCACGACGTCGTGCTCGACCTGCATTCGGGCGGCACGTCGATGGCGCATCTGCCCTGCACGCTGATCGAGCGGCAGGCCGATGCCGTCCGCTTCGAGCGGTCCATGTCGCTGATTCGGGCGCTCGGCGCGTCCTATGCCTTCATTGCTGATAACGGACCGGCGGCGCCGACATCGATGGGGGCTGCCGCGCGGGCGGGGACGATCGGGCTTTCCGGCGAATTTGGCGGCGGCGGAACCGTGACGCCCGAGACGATGGCCTTCACGGCGGCGGCGATCGACCGGCTGCTTTTGACACTCGGCATCGTCGAGCGCCCGGTCCTGTCGCGCGGACCACTCCCCCAGCCTGGGCCGCTGCAGCTGCTTTCGCTATCCCGGCACAGCCAGGGCATCTATGCGAGCCGCAGAGGCTGGTTCGAGCCGGCTGTCGCGCTTGGCACCGCCGGTGCCGCCGGCGATCTGGCGGGATGGTATCATGATCTGGAACGCCTGGAGCAGCCGGAGGAAGAGCTCCGCTTTGCCGAGAACGGCATCGTGATTTCCCACAGGCTGCATTGCGACAGCCAGGCCGGCGACTGCCTGATCCAGGTTGCCGAACCTATCGCATCCTGAGCCAATCCCCGTACGCGCGATCCCACTTAACTGATTGCGTCCACCGCGGCCTTGACCCAGTCGAGGCGCTTTGCCGGAATGAGGCCGTAGTTGTAGAAATTGACGCCGTCGGCGCCGGCATCGATAGCGGCCTTGGCGCGTGCGGCGAGCACCATGGGTCCGCTGACCTCGGGATAGAAGACGCGCAGGCCGACTCCAAGGAACTTTTCCCGCCCGATTGCCGCCCGGCCGGCTCGGATGACATCGCCGACGGCCGCCGGCGTCGTGTCGTAACAGCAAAGAATCGCGCCGTCGCAGAGCTTGCCGACGGCTGCGAGATCGACGCCGCCGAGCCAGCCGTCCTTCAAATCGATAAGCACCATACGCGTCGCCGGATCGGCCGCGGCCTTGATCTCGCCGATCAGACTGGTCACCGGCTCGCTGCGCCACGCAAGATAGGCATGGAGATCGGGATGGTCGCGGAAGGCATCGATGCCGGCTGCCGGGAAATCCGGGAACTGCCGCTCCGGCACGGCTCGTTCGCAGAGCTCGGCGATGAAGCGCGCCACAGTTCTGCGCGCGCCCTCTGCGGGCACGCCGGCTCCAGCGGCGCGCGCGATACAATGATCGCAGAAGCAGAGCGACAGCAGGAAATCGTCTTCGGCATTTAGGCCGACCCCGTCCTTCTCGTGATGATATTCATGCGCGAAGCCCATGAAGTTCGGGCTCTCGAGCTCGATCATGTCAGGCCGGTAGTTCGTCGTGATGTCCTGCACGAGAGTGACGACATAAGCCCGCGCGGCTGGGCTCGAGGGGCAGAGGTTATAATAATTGGGATTGCCGAAGGCGTTTCGTGTCACGTGATCGGGATGCAGCATGCCGAGACGGGTATTGTGCAGGCAGACCGTCCAGCAGGAGACTTTTAGACCAGTCGCCGCGCGCTCCCTGACGAGCGCCTCCAGCATATCGCCGCGCTCGGTCACGTTGCCCGCCATCAGCGGCCGGATCAGCGTGTCCTGCCACAGGCTTCCATCCGGCCGGAAATAGACCGTTCCGTCCTCGGGGAAGTAGGCCTTCTGTTGCGGGCTGCGCGGTTGGAGGAAGCGGCCGGCATGATAGGAAGTCGCCAGGCTGACCGTTGTCAGGCCTGCCCGGCCGGCAAGCTCGGCAGCGAAGACGTCGAGCCCCTGGTCCTGGATATCCCAGGGATAGGTCCACATGGAAAGATGCATGGCGCGCTCCCGTCGAATCTGTCCGCTTTATAGAACATGTGTCCATAATAGTGTCCAGGCCGATCTGTGAGCGCTGGCATGTGCAGACCGGTATGACAGAGGGATCGGCAAGAACCTGACGCCCAACTGGCTTTGCTGCGCCGGCCAGGCATCAGGGAGTATCTCAGATGTCGACGACAAGGCCCTTGGCTTTCAGCACCGGCGCCAGATTGCTGACCTCGATGACCGATTTGCCCGCCTTGTAGGCGGCGATATAGCTGGCTTCGGCATCTTCGCGCGCCTGCGACAGCCGGGCGGCTTCCTGGGCCTCCTGCCTGCGCACGACCACCAGTCCGTCGGCATCGCCGACGATGATGTCGCCGGGATTGATGGTTTCACCGCCGACGATGATGGTGTCATTCACCGCCGCAATGGTTTCCTTGACCGTGCCCTTGATGCAGACGCTGAGCGAGAAGACGGGGAAGCCGAGTTCCCGCAGCTGCAGCGTGTCGCGCACGCCGGTATCCGTGACCAGGCCGCCGATGCCCTTGGCGAGGCAGGCATTGGCAAGCACGTCGCCGAAGGAGCCGGCTTCTTCGTATTCACCAGCCGAGACGACGATGATGTCGCCCGGCTTCGCATAGTTGATGGCGAGCTGCAGCATGATGTTGTCGCGCGGCGCGCATTTCACCGTGAATGCCGGGCCGCACAATTTCATGCGGCAGTCGACGGGCTTGAGGCGGGAGGAAAGTGCGCCGCGGCGGCCCTGGGCTTCGTGGATGGTCGCCGGCGAAAATTTCGAAACGGCCTCGATGTCGGCTTTGCTGGGCCGCTCAGCGATGTCTTTTATATGAATCATGGATGCCTCACATCGTTGGTAGACGGCGGGCATATCCCGCCGTCTTATCTCGGGTTGATTGTCATCGGGAGGTTCCGAGACCGGTCGGTCTACGGGATCGGGTCGAATTTCAGCTGCGCGAGCGGCACGACTTTGTCGGTACGGGCCATCTTGTACTCGGTGTTCGGGCCGAGCCACTTGTCCCAGATCTTGTTGATCTCGCCCGACTCGTCGAGCTTATGCAGAATCTCGTTGATCTTGGCGGTGAGCGCCGGCTGATCCTTGGCCATGCCGATGCCGATCGGCTGGTAGAGCATCGGCTCCTCGATCATCCGCATTTCCTTGCCCTTGCTCTTCGATTCGTTGACGAACTTGGTCGTCGTCATGGTGTTCGCCACCATGCCGCGCGCCTTGCCCTGCTGAACGGCGAGGTAGGCCGAGGCGGTATCCTGGAAGGTCAGCGGCTCGGACTTGTTGAGCTTGATCGACATTTCCGAGGTCGAGCCCTTGGTCGAGGCGATGCGCTGACCTGCATAATCGGCCTTCGTCTTGCCGGCGTCATCGGCCGGCACGATCAGCATTTCCTTGGCGAGGTAATAGGGATCGCTGAACTGGATCTGTTCGGCGCGGCTCAGCGTATAGGCAAGGTTGGCAACGGTAATGTCGACGCGGCCGAGCTTGACCTCGGGCACGCGGGCTTCGACCGAAACCGGCTTGATTTCAGCCTTGACGCCCAGTTCCTTGGCGATGGCGCCGCAGAGATCGACGTCGAAACCGGCCATTTCGCGGGTCTTCGGATCGGGAGACGCGAAGGGGGGAACGTCGGCAAACGTCGCGCAGCGCAGGGTCTTTGCCGACATGATGTTGTCGAGCTGATCGGCTTTCGCGGGCATCGCCGCCGCCAGGCCGGCCAATGCGACGGTGAGGCTCAGGTATTTCCAGTTCATTGCTGTTCTCCTTTGTTTTTGATGGTTGGTATCAATGCCTGAGATCAGCGAGGAAACGCTGAGCCCGAGGATGGGTCGGATTGCTGAAGAAATTTTCAGGCGTCGCCATTTCGATGATCTGGCCGGCATCGATGAACCAGATCCGATCCGCGACCTCGCGCGCGAAGCCCATTTCATGGGTGACGCAGAGCATGGTCATGCCTTCCGATGCCAGGCTCTTCATGACGCCCAGAACTTCGCCGACCATTTCGGGGTCGAGCGCGCTCGTCGGTTCGTCGAACAGCATCACCGGCGGCTCCATCGCAAGCGCACGGGCGATTGCTACCCGCTGCTGCTGGCCGCCCGACAGCTGACCGGGATAGGCCCGGGCCTTGTCGGCGAGGCCGACGCGGTCGAGAAGTTTGAGCGCCTTCTCGTGCGCGATATCGGGCGCCACGCCCTTTACCCGGATCGGCGACATCGAGACGTTTTCAGCCACGGAAAGATGCGGAAAGAGGTTGAAGTTCTGGAAGACGAAGCCGATCCGGCTGCGCATTGTGTTGAGCTCCTTCGCCCGCATCGAGGCGTGGATGTTCTGTCCATCGAGCGTGATCGATCCGCTGTTGATCTCCTCGAGGCGATTGATCGTGCGGATCAGCGTGGATTTTCCCGAACCAGATGGACCGCAGATGACGACCACCTCGCCGCGTGCGACCTCAGCATCGATGTTCTTCAGGACCGGATAGTCGCCGTAGCTCTTGCAGACCTGCGAAAGCCGGATCGTCTGCGATTCCTGCGCGGAAACTGACATGGTCATAGCTGCTCCGATACGATTTTCGATGGCGTGACCGGAGAGGCCGTGGGAACCTTGAGAAGTCCCGCACGCCGCCGCGTGATGCGCCGCTCGAGGCGATTTGCGAAGTAGGTGAGCGTCCAGCAGATGATGAAGTAGACGATCGCCAGGATGAGGAAGACCTGGAAGGGCTGCGTCAGGAGCTGGTTGTTGACCTGGCTTGCCGCAAAGGTGAGATCCGGCACATTGATCACATAGCCGAGCGTCGTATCCTTGATCGTCGAGACGAAGGTGGAGAGGATGCTCGGGATCATGTTGTAGAGCGCCTGCGGCAGGATGATGTAGCGCATCGCGCCCATATAGCCGTGGCCAAGCGCACGCGCCGCGTCCATCTGGCCCGGTCCAAGCGCGACGATGCCGGCGCGGACGACTTCGCTGAGAAACGCGCTCTGATAGACCACAAGCGTCGTCAGCATGGTGACGAAGCTCGGCACATCGGCGCCGGTCAAGAGCGGCACCAGGAAATAGCTCCACAGGATGAGCATCAGGAGCGGCACGCCGCGGGTGAAATAGACAAGCGCGGTGACCGGCCAGCGCAGCAGCCGCGACTTGGAGAGTCGCGCCATTGCAAACAGAATGCTGGCAGGAAAGGCGAGAGTGATGCTGAGCGCCGAGAGGATCAGCGTGTTGGCGAGCCCGCCGAGCGGTCCGTTCGGATATTGACCGACCAACAGCAGCAGCCAGTAATCGCGAACGATGGCGATCATGTCCTGGATCATGCGCGGGCACTCCTGGCGGGATCGGCGCGCATCGACAGATAGGCGCCGATGCTCATGATCACCAGCGAGAAGAAGAGGTAGAGAACCGTGCCGATCAGGTAGATCTCGAAGGTGCGGAAGCTGAGGTTCTCGATTTCCTTGACGGCATGCGTCAGTTCCGACGCGCCGATGACGACGGCGAGACTGCTGTTCTTGAATAGGGAGACGCTGTGATTGATGAGCGGCGGCAGCGCGTTGCGCACGCCCTGCGGCATGATGACGAAACGCATCGCCGAGACGTAGCCGTGGCCCAGTGCACGGGCTGCCTGCATCTGGCCGTCAGCGACCGAGCGTACGCCCGAACGAAGATCTTCGCTGAAATAGGCCGCCTGGCAGAGCCCCAGCCCGATCACCGCGAAGATGGATTCCGCATTGTGGCTTGCAAGCCAATTCCCGATGCCGCTCGGCATCAGCGTGAAGATCCCGAAATACCAGAGCATGAGCTGCACCAGCGTCGGGACGTTGCGGTGATAGGAAACGTAAGCTGCGACCAACGGATCGCCGAGGCGAAAGGGTGACAGGCGCAGACCCAGCAGCAGAAGCGCCAGCATCATCGCCAGCAACCAGGATCCGGCATAGATGATGAAGGTCATCTCGATGCCATGCAGCAGCATGTCGGCATATTCCGGATTTCCGAGGATCGCCGAAAGGTCGAAGCCGCTCACGGTTTTGGCTCCCCGGATTGATCCGTCTTCGCCACAGGCTGCGGCTTGGCCGTCTGCAGACCGCCCATGACCTGCAGCGTCGGGGTGATCTCCATATGTCCGATGTTGACCGCGACGGGGGCTGCGATTGCGAAGGCAATCGCATCGGCGATATCGGTCGCCTGCGGCAATTCGAAACCGTCGATGAACCGTTCCCGGACGCTGGGGTCATTGCCGTGGACGTGTTTGAAGATGTCGGTGGCGACCCGGCCGGGGCAGATTTCCGTGACCCGAACCCGCTTGCCGAAGGCGTCGATGCGCAGCTGGTTGGACAGCATGCTCACCCCCGCCTTGGTGGCGTGATAGGACGAGTTGCCGCCGAAATTGTAGGCGCCGGCAATCGACGAGATATTGATGACATGGCCGCGATCGCGCGCCACCATGCCGGGCACCACCAGGCGGCAGAGGTGCAGCACCGCCCGCAGATTGACGTCGACGATGAGATCGATGTCGCCTTCATCGGCTTCGAGGAACTTCTTCGGCCGGTCGACGCCGGCATTGTTGACGAGAATGTCGAATTCCACCCGATCCGCGAGCTCGGCCATCGCCTTGCGGTCGGTCACATCGATGGCGTGAGGGATGCAGCCCGTGCGCGCGGCCAGCTGCTGCAGCGCGTCAGTGCTGCGGGCAACGGCGTGGACCTCGATATTCTCCCGGCGGAGCCGCTCGACAACGGCTGCGCCGATTCCGGAGGATGCGCCGGTTACCAGTGCAGTCTTGTAGTCGGAGAATGGCATTGTCGTTCCCTTGTTGTTGATCGAGAGAGTAGCGAAGCTTTAATTCCTTGCCTAAGACCGATTATCTCTGGAGCAATAAGCAACGGTTATGGAGCCTTGCGCGGCTGCCGAAGAAGAGAAAGATGCGATGTCGGCGCTATTGGCGGTGTTCGTGCCTCGGCAAGGCCGGCCCAGTTGACGATCGCGTCGCGTTGCAAAAGCTATACGCGTCTGCAAACATGCCATCCCAGCAGATCAGAACGGTTCCCCGATCCTCATGGACATCAGACGCCTTAAATCCTTCATCGTGATCGTCGACAGCGGCAGCATCACGCGCGCGGCGGATCTTTTGCATATCGCCCAGCCGGCGCTCAGCCAGCAGCTGGCGGCGCTGGAGGAGCATTTCGGCCAGAAGCTTTTGATCCGCAGCCAGCAGGGCGTCAGCATGACCGATGCGGGCCATGCGGTGTATCGCCATGCCCAGATTATCCTCCGGCAGATGGAGCAGGCGCAAGCGGATGCTTCGGCGGCCGGCAATTCCCTTGCTGGGCGTGTCTCTGTCGGTCTGGTCCCTTTCAGCAGCGCTGCCACGCTGTCGGTCGACCTGTTGGCGGAGACGCGGAAGCGGCATCCCGGCATCCTGCTGCATCTGACCGAAAGTGTGGGGCAGACCTATAGCCAGATGATCATGAACGGCCGGCTGGAGATGGCCCTTCTGCATGGAACCGGGCCAATCAAAGGCGTGCGGTTCGAACCCATCCTCAGAGAAGAATTTTTCCTGGTCGCCCATCGCGATTTTGCAATCGAGGCGGATGCGAAACCTGTCTCCGTCAACGCTCTCGACGGGATACCGATGCTGCTGCCGCCGGCCTATAATTTTGTCCGCCGCGCAGTCGATACCGCCTTCACGCGCACCCGCACCAATTTGAAAGTCGTGGCGGAAGTCGAGATCGTCCGCACCCTGGGGCGCGCGGTCGGCGACGGTCTCGGCGCAACGATTATGCCGAAAGCCATCGCCGATCGCATCGTATCGGAATCAAGCGAGCCGCTGATCTGCCGGCTCGTCTCTCCGCGGATCGAGGAAACCCTGTCGCTTTGCGTTTCCGACCAGAATCCCCTGTCGGAACCGGCCCTTGCCGTCCGGGACATTCTCCTCGAGCTGACGGCGCGGCTGAAAGACTGAGGCGGGGGCTGCCGGTCAGCGCATATCCTTACAGAACTCGGCGATGCGGGCGCAGCCCTCACCGAGTTTCTCCATGCTGGTGGCGTAGGAAATGCGGAAGAAGGGGCTCATTCCGTAAGCCGCGCCTTGCACGGTCGCCACATGGTGCTCTTCCACGAGCGCCATAACGAAATCGACATCCGTTTCGATCTTTCGTCCGCCCTTGCTGGTCTTGCCGATCAGCCCTGAAATGTTGGGATAGATGTAGAAGGCGCCTTCGGGCCTGTGGCAGCGCAGCCCTTCCACCTCCGACAGTTTGCCGAGGACGAAGTCGCGTCTCTTCTTGTAGATTGCCGCCCGCTCCTTCAGGAGATCCTGAGGTCCGTCGAGCGCCGCGGTCGCGGCCGCCTGCGTCAGCGTCGCGATGCCGCCGCCGTTCTGACCGTTGACGTTGCTGATAGCTGCCATCAACTCTTTCGAGCCGGCGCAGAAACCGAGCCGCCACCCCGTCATCGCGTAAGCCTTGGAGACGCCGTTCATCGTCAGGACGCGCTCATAGAGCCTCGGCTCGACTTCCGCCATGGTGCAGAACTGGAAGTCGTCATAGACCAGGTGCTCGTAAATATCGTCGGTCATGATCCAGACGTGGGGATGGCGCAGCATGACCTCGGCGATGGCGGCCATCTCCGTCCGGGAGCAGGCTGCTCCCGTCGGATTGTTCGGGAAATTAAGGAAGAGCCATTTGGTGCGCGGCGTAATCGCCGCCTCCAGATCCTCCGGGCGCAGCTTGAAGCCGGTCTGCTCGTGGCAGGGAACCGCGACGGGCACGCCGCCGGCGAATTTGACAATATCGGCATAGCTGACCCAGGAGGGTGTCGGAATGACAACCTCGTCGCCCGGATTGCAGGTTGCGAGCATCGCATTGAAGATCACCTGCTTGCCGCCGCCCGAAACGACGATCTGGCTGGCGTCATAGTCGAGATTATTGTCACGCTTGAACTTCCTGATGATCGCGGCCTTGAGGGCCGGCGTGCCGTCCATCGGCGGATATTTCGTGTCGCCCGCGAGAGCCGCCGCATGCGCCGCTTCGATGGCGTGCGCCGGCGTGGGGAAATCCGGCTCGCCGGAGGAGAGGCTGACGACTTTGATCCCTTTGGCGGCGAGCTCCCTGGCCCGCTGGGTCATGGCGGCGGATGCTGATATGGAGACGTTTTTCAGGCGGTCGGCTTTGATGGACATCGGAATGGTCCTTCGGCGAGGGATTGGAGTTATGGACCGCCCGCGGGCGATCGGCATTGAGTCATTCGGCGAGTCCGGCAGCGGGAGCGAGTGCCGCGCCCGTGGCTTCGATTTCGCCGCGAACGATGCCGGCGAGTTCGAGGGCGCCGGGTGTATCGCTGTGCACGAGGATGGAGCGCGCCGGCATGGCGATCACGGCGCCTTCGATCGTCTGGACGGTCCCATCGAGCAGGAATTGCCGCACGCGGGCGCGCACCGAGGCTTCGTCCTTGATGACGGCGCCCGGGAGCCCGCGCGCGACGAGTTTGCCGTCGGCATCATAGGCACGGTCCGCGAGGAAAAGCGCCAGCGTCTTCAGGCGCGCGCGTCTGGCCGCCAATTCGATCTCGCTGCCCGACGTGACGAAGACCACGAGACCGGGGTCCACGGTAGCGATCGCATCCATCATCAGGTCGGCGAGGACGGGATCGCGGTTGACCATATTGCCCATGGCTGCATGGAAGCTGATATGAGAGACGGCGACCCGCTCGCTCCTGGCGATGGCCATCAGTGCGCCGAGCTGGTAGAGCATCTGCTGGCGAAGCTCGTCTGCCGAGAACGGTATTTCGCGCCGGCCGAAGCCGAGCCGGTCGGGCAGACCGGGATGAGCGCCGATGCCGACGCCGTTCAGCTTTGCGAGCCGGACCATGCGTCCCATCGTATCGGGATCGCCGCCGTGGAAACCGCAGGCGATGTTGGCCGAGGAGACGATTTTCATCATCGCTTCGTCGTCGCACAGCCGGTAGGGACCAAATCCTTCGCCCATATCGGAATTCAGATCGATCTTCATGAGTTCCTCCTTGTGAGGGTCCTAAGCCATCGCCTTCAAAGCGCGCTTGACCATCCGGGACGTCCGTCTGACGTCGTCGACATAGCGGGCGACGGCCTGTTCGACAGCGCGCGCTTCGGCGTGTGTCGAGCGAACAAAGCTGAGGCGGGCGCCGATGCGGGCCTGTCCCAGCCGCCAGAGATCGGATTCGATCACGCCGGCGATTTTCGGATATCCGCCGGCGGTGTTCGCATCGCTCATCTGCACGATCGGTTCGCCGCCGGGCGGCACCTGGATAACGCCGGGCACGACACCGTGGGAGCGCATCTCGATGGATGCCACCGGTTTGATCGGTTCGCCTGACAAGCGGTAGCCCGTCCGGTCGCTTCGGGAGGAAATCCTCCAGGTCTGGCTCCAGAAGGCTTCGCCGTCTTTGGTGAAAAGCTCATGCTCGCCTGCCGGCAGAGCGCGGATCGGCAATACGCCATCGACCGGGGCCGGAAAGACATCGCTGAGCGCTGTCGCCGGTTCGACGACGGCGAGGCCCGTGGCCGGCAGCATGGCAATCTCCGCGTCCTCGCCGATCGCGATCCGATCGCCTTTCGCCAGTGGCCGGCCTGCATTGCCTCCGAAGCCGCCGCGTAGCGACGTGCTGCGCGAGCCCATGACGACCGGGATATCCAGGCCGCCGCCGAGCGCGACGTAGGAGCGCGCCAGCCGCGGAGGCTGCTTCAGTTCGAGAACCTGTCCGGGCTCGGCGACATAGGCGCACCAGGCAAGCCGTTCCGATCCGTCGAGATGGGGATTGCCGTCGGCGCCGGTTATGGCAAAGGCGATACGTCGCTCGAAACGCAGGCGGAACGGGAAGGTCTGCACCTCGACCACGGCAGCGTTCTCGTCGTTGCCGACGAGAATATTGCCGATCCGGACCGCAAGCGGATCCATCGCGCCGCTCGCCGATACGCCGATATCGCGATAGCCGGGACGGCCAAGGTCCTGCACGGTGTTGAAAGGGCCGCTCTCCAGGATCTCGATCATAGCTCGATCCTCGCCGGCAGGAACCGGACCGTGTCTCCCGGCGCCATCATGGCCGGGATCGGCGAGGTGGGGTCGAACATTTCGAGTGTGGCAAAGCCGATGGAATTCCAGCCGTTCGGTCCTGTCAGCATGGCGACGCCGGTCTGCATGCCGCCGATGGTCACGCAGCCCTTCGCCATCTTCAGCGAGGGGACGGTCTTCCGTGGCATGTAGATACGTGGGTCGAGACCATGCAGATATCCGAAGCCGGGAGCGCTTCCCAAAGCGAAAACACGGTAGGTCGCTTGATGATGGATACGCACCACCTCGCGATCGCTGAGGCCCGAGAGATTGCAAAGGGCCGGAAGATCGGTCGCGTGTTCGCCGCCGTAATGGACGGGGATCTCGATGGTCTTGCCATCGAGATCGATGCTCTCAGCATTCGCCCATGCCTCCAGCAGCCGTGCGACCACCGCATCGGGGTCCTCGGGCGTCTCCTTGAAAATCACCAGCAGATTGGTCATCCCGGGAATATCTTCCGCAAGATCCGCCCAGCCTTTCACAGTCTGGGAGAGAGCCCAGATCCGCCGCTGCGCGACAAGATCGAATTCACCGGGCGCCTCGAGCAGGAAGGCTCTAGCGCCGACCGAGGAAACCCTTGCCCGGCTGTTGGTGGCCGGAACGATCTCGCGTTGCGAAGCGTGCCTGTTCGTCGTGACGATCATGATGGGAACCTGATTTCGAACAGAGGATCGCCGTAGCCCACCAGCGCGCCGGGCGCGGCGAGCAGTCTGGTCATAACACCGGAAGGGTCGGCGCGAAGGGGAAGCAGCACATCCCCTACCCTGATGAAGCCGAGGATATCGGCGACGGACTGGGATCGCGGCAAATTTTGCGGCACGGCGGAGGCGGCCGGATGTTCGACGCAGAAGCGGCCCGCCATCGGCGCCGTCACGACCGTCTGTGTGGCGCGTGGCTCGCGCGGCGCTGCCTCTGTCGCGCTGATCCGCGCCTCCCCCTCCCCTGAAATGACGATGCGAAGCTGGGCGCCCGGACGGGAAATTTCCAGCCCGTCCACGCCGGCGGCCGTCAGTGCTTGGGTCAGCAGCGCGATGGTGGCCGGATCGCTGAAATCGATCGCGCTCATGCCGCCGCCCTCCGCAGCTTCAGCCATTGTTCGAGATAGTGAATGTCGGTTTCGCCGCGCGCGAAAGCATGGTCCTCGAACAGGGCGCGCAGGAAGGGAATATTGGTGGCGATGCCCTCGATCTCGGTGCCGGCAAGCGCTTCGCACATTCTGGCCATGGCTTTCGCCCGCGTCGGCGCATGCACGATCAGCTTGGCGATCAGCGAGTCGTAATAGGGCGAGACCTTATAGCCGGCATGGATATGCGTATCGACGCGGGTGCCGGGTCCTTGAGGCAAAGCCAGACGGGTGATGATGCCCGCCGACGGCAGGAAGGTGTCGGGATCTTCGGCGTTGATGCGGCATTCGAAAGAGTGGCCTTCGCAGATCACCTCGCTTTGGATGAGGTTCAGAACCTCACCCTGGGCCGCCCTTATCTGCGCCTGGACGATATCGACGCCGCTCGTCAGCTCGGTGACGGAATGCTCGACCTGAAGCCGGGTGTTCATTTCGATGAAATAGAAGGCTCCGTCCTCATAGAGGAATTCGAAGGTTCCGACGCCCCGGTAGCCGATCTGGCGGCAGGCCTCGACACAGGCCATGCCGACCGGCCGGATGATATCGGATGCGATTCCAGGCGCCGGCGCCTCCTCCACAACCTTCTGATGGCGGCGCTGCATCGAGCAGTCTCGATGCCCCAGCCATACGATGTTGCCGTGGTCGTCGCAAAGAACCTGTATTTCGATGTGGCGCGGATGCCCCAGGAATTTTTCCATGTAGAGTGAGGGCGAGCCGAAAGCCTTGCGGGCTTCTTCCCGGGTCAGCGCGATTGCTTCATGCAACTGGTCGGCCCTCGGAACGACGCGCATGCCGCGGCCGCCGCCGCCGCCTGATGCCTTGATGATGACGGGATAGCCGATCTCCAGCGCGAGCTGCTCGACCGATGCGGGATCATCGGGCAGCGCCGTGTCCGGCCCGGGAACGCACGGCACGCCCGCCGCCATCATCGCCCGCTTCGCCGCGATCTTGTCGCCCATGGTCGCGATCGACGAAGCCGTCGGACCGATGAAGACCAGCCCTGCCTTTTCGACAGCGTCGGCGAATGCCGCATTTTCCGACAGAAACCCGTAACCGGGGTGGATGGCGCCTGCACCGGTCAGGCGCGCCGCGAGAAGAATGGCATCCTGATTGAGGTAGCTTTTCGCCGCGCTCGACGGGCCGATGCAGAGAAAGCTGTCGGCGGTGCTGCCGTAGGGTGCTTCCCTGTCCGCCTCGGAGCAGATGGCCACCGTCTTGAGGCCGAGCTCGCGACAGGCGCGCTGGATCCGTGCTGCGATCTCGCCGCGATTGGCGATGAAGACGGTATCGAAGCGGCGCCGTGAGACAGCGGATTGTTCAGTTGATTCCGGCATCAGGCAATCTCCGCCAGCAGGTCGCCGGTCTCGACCTCGCCGCCGTCTATTTCGGTCAGGCGCATGATGCGCCCGGCCCGCGGTGCGGTGATCGTGTTGAAAACCTTCATGGCCTCGATGATGAAGAGCGTCTGCCCCTCCTCCACCGCGTCTCCGATCGCGACAAATGGCGGTTCCCCGGGTGCCGGGGCCTTGTGGAGAACGCCGAAAACAGGCGCCGTCACCGCATGGGAGGTTTGCTCGACGCCGCCCGAGGGCGCACCGGCGATCGGTCTCGGCTTTCGCTCGGGTTCGGCGACAGCCTCCTGGCTCGCTGCCGTTCGGAAAATCCGAACCGTCACGTCCTTTTCCGTCACGGTCAGCTCGGTAATATTAGATCGTCCGACAAAGTCGATCAGCGTCTTGATCTTCGAGAGGTCCATGTGCGTGCTCGGAATTTTAAAATACCACCGCGCATAGCCGAAGTTTCAGATCGCCCGGTGTTGTGATTTCGTAGCACGACGGGCGGATTGATGGGGTCAGACGAAGTTTTGATGGAGCGCAGTCCGCGCCCTGTGGGGACATGGCGCCGGATGCCGTTATGGCAGCCGGCGCTGAGACAAAAGCGCTTAAGTCCTGAACGCCCTCAATTCGCCATCGATAGCGGCGGCCTCGACGTCAGACAAGTTTGAATGTTTTTCGTGTCGCTTCAACTTTGCCCTTCATGTCATCCAGTTTTATGGCAATCCAGAACTCAGTTTTTTCGTCGAAGGGGCCGGCATCTAGTTCCGGTTTAACAACGAGCGACAACACTTTGTCTGTGCTCGTCGCAGAGCCATCGGTATCTATTTTGATTTTATAGATTTCTTTCTTGTCGCTGCCAGTTGGGTTTGAAACGTCGTCACTCCCGTCTGGCTGAGTAGAGATATAGACATATATCTTGTTGCTGAGACCGGAGCCTATTATTTTAAAGGGCGTTCGAACAAGCAATGGAGCAACGACGGTCTCCGGCTCGAGGCGCTCGATTTTAACTTTAGGGTTTGCGGCGGGCATATGATCCTCCCTCATCCGTCTTTAACTTGAATTACTCGTTATCGCCTGATCTTCGAGGAATGAACCCACCTGATCTTGACATCACGCCACCGGAGCGGGACAGGGCCCCGCCCGATCTGGACATTGCGCTGCTCGCCATCCCTCGGGGGTCAGAGGAAACCTCGGCCGACAGAAGGATTTGCTCGAGGGTTCCTGTTTCAGCATCGAGTCTCATCGAGACGTCGCCCTTGTCATAAATCCAGACCCTGATGTCCTTGGCGAGTGCTCCGAATTGGGAACCAAGGCCGGTTCGCGCACTCGAACCAGGAGCCCGATACAATCTGTCATACTCAATATCGCCATCCACGTTCCTCGGCGGCGGATCGTCAGGATCGGCTCCCGGGCCGTGGACAACGAAGATCGCTGGTCGACCAAGTTCAACGAACGCCCCCTCGAACGAGAAAGCGAAGATTCGCGCCAGAACCGCGTCGGCTGCACCAAGCTGGTCTCTCAGAAAATTATTTCTTCCCGCTATTGGTACGCTTAGATTCTGATAAATGGGACCTCCTCTAAGGATCAGATCGCTCAGCGGACGTCCGAACAGATGTATCGATGATATGCCTAGTAAAGTTTCATTGTCTGCCACTTCTCCCTCCATCCCTGTGATTATTGGCTTCTAGCTAATTTCGACAGCAGAACTTTCTCGCGATAGCTCATCTTCGGAAGATTCAGATGATCTCTCGGCAGCAAGATTCGCGCAGAGTGAAAATGGCTGCGATGCTCGCTACCCTTGAGGTGCGCGCCGGCGTGTAGCTTGCCGATCGCCCGTTGCCCGAAATTTCCGGTGATGATCCCCGCGAATTGGCCGCCAGTTTCCTTCCGATCAACTGCAAGCATCGTTTCCGCGACGTCGCCGTAGTCCAAAAAGTCGGGAGCAAGGGTCCACAAGGTTTCCGCCAGATACGTGCCGGCGATGTCTCGTGCATCGAGCAGCGCTTCGACAAATCCATCCGGATTCCGCGCAAAAGCGCGGTCGAAAGCGAGCTGTACGGGCGCCTCGGCAGTCGGGTCGAACTCGGCAATATCCGAGAGATCTTCGACGTCCCGGGAGATGAGGCCTCGCGCCACCAGGCTCTCGTGAAAGATATCGACGAGTATATCGAATACCGCGCCGGTGAGTGGCTGGGAGAGCTCGTGTTCGTCCTTCCAGGCACGCGTGAATTCGGCCATCGTCCGTTTGTTGTTTGCCGAACGAATCTGACGATGCGGCGAGAATTCCGAAAAGCGTGCGAGGCGATTTGCCCGGTAAAGGTTGCCGCGCGTCTCCTCGAGTACATTCTCGATCACCGACGGAAAATGCATGGCCGCGATCAGCGACACGCAGTCTGAGAAGGACTCCTGGAAGCCGAGATATTCCGGATACTCGGTTCCCGGGCGCGGTACGCCGAGGACGCTGAAGATGATCGCGTGCCCCACCTCATGGGCGATGACGTCGAAATCCAGGCTGAAGGGAAGGATGCGCCCATCCTTCTCGAACTGGCTGCCGACTTCAAGGAAGCCGTAGCCGTACTGGGCGTTGTCCCACTGCGGCAAAATGGAGATTTCCAACCGGTCATAGTGAGCGCGAAAATGCCACGTAAGCGGCTGGCCGAGATAACGCTCCCAAACATCGAGTGTGAACCGTACGCAGCCGAAGACATGCGCGGCTTCGAAAGCGGGCATCGAAGGTCGGAGATGGTCGAAATTGCCGCGCTCATCGGGAGCGGCCGGCTCGAGGATTTTGCCCGTCCAGGGCGGAAGGGACATATACGGCGTCCCGAGCGGGCCGTGGTTTACGCCATAGGGAGAGATTTTGCCGACCGGTTCGACAACAAACATGTAATCGTCGGCCGGACCAGCGGTCAGGCTGCCCAACGGAGACGACACTTCGACAATCTCGGGACTTGATCGAGCATCTTCAAACGGAGGCTGCACAAAAAGTCTGAACCGGGTGCCCATCCGCTCCCCCTCAAAAGACTTTCTTGATTGCCAGTTTAAGTTGACATTCGGCGCTCGTGGCAGATTTAGCAAGTAATAAAATGGTATTAGTGACGTTGTTCAGACAGTGAAACCAGTTTCAAATAGCGCGGGTGACTGCGAATGGGATCGAGATCGGAATCATTCTTGAACCATAGCCGCATTTCGATGCCGACTTGCGGCATCCAGACTTCAAGCAAGTCTATCGCCCGATCGATCTCGCCAAGCAGTGCATAGGTGCAGGCGGCGTTGTACTGAATGTTTATATCATCGGGATCCGTCGCCAGGGAGCGCGCCAACCATTCCAGCGCGGTGTCGCGAACACCGAGGAAGGCCAGCGCTGTCGCTCCCAGGCAGGCAACATTGGCATTCTCCGGATGGAGCCGCAGTTCCTCCTCCGCCCGTTTCAATGCGATCCTGGCATAGCTGCTGGCCTTATCTATTTGTCCGAGTGAACGTAAGACGTTCACAAGCATGATCGGTGCACCGTAGTCGGCAGGCTTGATTTCCATCGCCCGCTGAAAGTGCGTAGCCGCAAGTTCGAACTGACCTTCAGTGACGCAAAATTCGGCATAGTAGCGGTTCGCTTCGTGGCAATTGGCGTCGAGCGACAAAGCTTGCTCGAATGCGGAAGCTGCCTCGGTGCGATTGCCGGCCACCGCCAAAGCAAATCCCTTGGCAGCATAAGCCTCCGCCAGATTAGGATCGATAAGGAGCGCCGTCGCCGTGTTTGCAAGAATATCTTCGACCGGAATTTCAGCGCCGAATTGAGACCGCAGGCGCGCATCGCAGACCGCGATGCCGGCATAGGCGCGGGCATAACCCGGATCCAGTTCGATGGCTCTGGCGAAGCTCTGCCTGGCCATCAGATGGTTGGAGCGTGAAGCAATATGGTAGTATTCGCGTCCTCGGAGGAAATGCGTATAGGCTTCAACGCTCTCTGTCGGCGCCTGCTCGATTGCCCTCTTCTCCTCCGGCAGCAGCTTGACCTTGAGCTGCCCGACGATTGCCTTGACGATCTCGTCCTGCATTTCGAAAATGTCGGTCAAATCGCGGTCGTAACGCGCGGCCCAGACATGGCCGTCGCTGGCTGCTTCAATCAATTCCGCATTGATCCGGACGTGGTTGCCTGCCTTGCGGACGCTGCCCTCCACGATATAGGCAACGCCGAGTTCGGCAGCGATACGTTGGAGGTTTTCGCTCCGGCCTTTCCACGTAAAGACAGTGTTGCGGCTTAGTACGAACAGGCCTGAAACATTCGATAGATCAGTGATGAGATCTTCGGTGATGCCGTCGCTGAAGAAATCCTGCTCGGGATCGTTGCTGATGTTGGCGAATGGCAGAACCGCAACCGAGGGCTTGTTGACGGGCGCCCGTGTGTGTCCGCCTGCGGTAAGCGGAACCTCTTCACTGGAGGGGGCATTGCCCCAATCGGCAAAATAGACATGGACCGGTCGGGATATATTCTTGACGGTCATGGCGCCCTGGTCTGCGAAACCGAGGCCGAGCTTGTTGGCGACTTCGTGGCGCACGGCCGCCGAACAGGCGATACCGCCAGGGGCCGCAAGAGCTTGCAGCCGGACTGCGACATTAATGCCGTCTCCATGAAAGTCATCCTCATCGAAGACGATGTCGCCGAGATTCAAGCCTATGCGGAACGCAAAATGCCTGTCCGCCGGAATCCCTATGTTGCGCTCCAGCATGCCGCGCTGGATCTCGACAGCGCAGCGTGCCGCACTCAGCACGCTGCCGAACTCGACCAGGAAACCATCGCCCATGACCTTGATTATATGTCCGCCATGGGTTGCGACAGCAGGATCGAAGAGTTCCCGGCGATGCTGACGAAGGGCGTTGAGCGTCTCCTCTTCGTTGGCTTCGAGGAGACGGCTATAGCCCACCACATCGGCAGCCAGAATAGCCGCCAGCCGACGTTCAACAAGCTCTGCACACATGCCCGTCTCCCCAACGCGCTGGTGGCAATACTATTCAGTTCAAGAAGCTGGCCAGTAATGTTGCCGGACGATTGTATTACTGACAACTAAAATCTCCCGCGCGGCTGTAAGAACCGCCGGAACCGCTTGATGGATTATAGTGGAACTTCAGAATTGATGGTGCGGCCCCTGATTACGGGAGGCCGCGGGTTCCGGCATCGTCAAGTCTTCGCAGCGGCGATGCTCTCCCGCAGGATAAGCCTGCTGCGGATGACGATACGCAGCGTTGCCGGGTTTTGCGCCCGGCCAATGGTGTCGAGCAGGAGTTCCACCGCCGCGCGGCCCATCTCTTCCACCGGCTGCTCGATCGTCGAGAGTGGCGGCGCGGAGAATTCGCAGACCGGGGAGCCGTCGAAGGAGACGACCGACAGATCATCGGGAATGCGCAAGCCTGCACGCTTGATGCGGCTGATGAATGAAATGGCCATGTCATCGCTGGTGGCGATAACCGCCGTTGGTTTTTCGGCTAGCTTCGTGAAATCGTCCGCCGCCTGAACGCCGATGTCGAAGCCGTGTTGATAATCGAGGCGACCGCCCGAGCGACGCACTGCCTGCTGTGGCAGGCCGGCTGCATCGAGCGCCTCGAGCACGCCGCCATAGCGCTCGACATCGTGATAATTGCCTTCAGGGCCTGCAAGATAGAGGAACCGCCGATGCCCCAGCCGGACCAACTCGGCCGTGACGTCGCGCACAGCCTCGCGATCATTGGTAACGACGCTCTGCAGGCCCGCATCGCTCATGTCGAGCAGCATCGACACGATCGGCAGGCCGGAATTTGCCAGCGAACGCCCGTCGACCTCCGGAAGCTTCGACGACAGGATGATGGCGCCGCGCACGCTGCCGCCGAAGGCGAGATCGAGAATGTGCCGCTCGGAGGCCTCGTCGCGATCAAGGTTGGCGATCATCAGGTTATAGCCGCCCTGGATCAGCGTCTTGTTGATGCTCTGCAGGACCTGAGGAATGATCTGGGAGACGCCATAATAAAGCGATCCCGGCAGGACGATCATGATGATGTTGGATTTTCCGACCCTCAGGCCGCGTGCCATTGCGTTCGGCGTGTAGCCGAGTTGCCTGGCGGCCGCATTGATCTTGGCACGGGTCTTCTCGTTGACCCGTCCGGGATTGGCAAGCGCCCGGCTGACCGTCGATATTGCGACACCGGCGAGCCGCGCGACATCAGCCATCAAAGCCCCAGACGGCTCTTCTCCCGCCACATCCTTGTTTTTATTCACCTTTAATTCCGTCCTCCCGGATGCCTCGATTTGCAATTCTAAGGCAGGTGACGGTTTATAGCAAACGTTTGCCAAAAATCGCTTGCTTAAAAAACCAGCGTGGCTATCATCTGGGCATGGCAAACGATTGCCGTCTCTTAATGCTTTGAAAATGCACGACGTATTGAATGCGGAGCCGCTGTTTCGCATACAGATAGGATCGTGCCTTGAGAATGGATTGTTATGGCCACTGACGACAGACTACTCTTCGGTGTCGATCTCGTGACGTTCTTTCATCCCGGCTTCTGGGGCGTCGGCAGCCATGATGCGATTGCCGACCATGCGCGCGCCGCGCCGCGCGCCTTCTGGGACAAAATCCTCGACAGCGTCCAGGCTTCCGGCGTCACCGGTGTCGAGTTGACCTTCTCTCCCTTCAACTGGCAGGACGCGATCCAGACCTACGGTTCGATCGATGGCTTTGCCGCCGAACTGGCAAGGCGCGGGCTGACGCTTTGCAGCGGCTTCTTCGCAGAGCTCGAGGCAGCGGGAGACTTTACCAACCCTGAAGCCCAGCGCGCTTTGATTGACAAGGCGGAACGATATGCCGATTTCCTGAAGGCCTGCGGCAGCGATATCATGGTGATCGGCGCCCCCCTGCGCCAGACGCTCGGCGCCCAGCCGGTGCAGTTCCATGACTTCGACCATGCCAAGGCAATCGCGGATTTCCTCAACCGGCTCGGCGCGACCCTCCATGCCAGAGGCGTCCGGCTCGCGATGCACACGGAGGCGCACTCGGTCTTTGCCGCCGCGCGCGACGTCGACCTGATGATGTTGCTGACCGATCCGGCCTATGTGCATATGTGCCCCGACACGGCCCACATCATCGTTGCCGGCTCCGACCCCGTCCAGCTCGTCGACCGCCATCATGAGCGCATGATCATCGCCCATTGGAAGGACGCGATCGGCCCGATGCCTGCGGACACCCCGATCGACAAGCACATCCACGAACGCCACCAGCCCTATTTCTGCGGCTTCGGCCTCGGACGGGTCGACTGGCCGGCCTGGATCCGGCTGCTGCGCGACCGGGCCTATGAAGGCTGGGCGATCCTTGAACTCGATGCCGCGCCGGATCCGGTCCGCGACATCGCTAACGGGCTCACGCTCGTCCGGCAGGCACTCCTGCCGATCTACCGCTGATATCATTCCGAAGACGACAAACGCCCCCCCAAGAGGGCATTTTCAAGAGGTGGAACATATGAAGACCATGATGAAGTTTTTTCTTGCCGGTGTGGCTTTCGCCGGTCTCTTCGCCGCGGCGCATGCCGAGGACAAGCCGACGATCGAGATCATGTCGTCCTGGACATCGGGCGGCGAAGCCGCAGCCCTCAACGTCATCAAGACGGAATTCGAAAAGCGCGGCGGCGTCTGGAAGGATTCCTCGATCGCCGGTTTCGGCGCGGCCGACGCGGCTTTTCAGAACCGTATCGTTGCCGGTGATGCGCCCGGCGCCAAGCAGGGCGTCATCGGCCTTGCCGCCGCCGATTTCGTCAGCCAGGGCCTGTTCAATTCGATCGACGACGTGGCCGCCGCCGGCAAGTGGGCCGACGCCCTGCCGAAATCGATCCATGACCTCATTTCCTATGACGGCAAGGTCTATCTCGCGCCGACCGGCGCGCATGGCGAAAGCTGGGTCTTCTATTCCAAGGAAGCCTTCGACAAGGCTGGGATTGCGCAGGAACCGAAGAGCTGGGACGAGTTTTTCGCCGATCTCGACAAGCTGAAGGCCGCCGGCATCATCCCGGTCGCCTGGGGCGGCCAGCCCTGGCAGCAGACGAAGGTCTTCAACATGATCCTGCTCTCGCAGGTCGGCATCGACGGCTTCCTCAAGATCTATGTCGACAAGGACAAGAGTGAAGCGTCTGTCGCCGGCGTCAAGAAGGCGCTTGAAATCCTCGGCAAGCTGCGCGGCTATGTCGATGCGGGTGCTGCGGGCCGCAACTGGAATGATGCGACCGCCATGCTGATCACCGCCAAGGCCGGCGTGCAGTTCATGGGCGACTGGGCCAAGGGCGAATTCACCGTCGCCGGCAAGGAACCGGGCAAGGATTATGGCTGCATGATCGCTCCTGAATCAAAGGGCATGGTCTACATCGCCGACGCCCTCTGGTTCCCCAAGACCGGCAATGGCCAGACCGATAAGGCGCAGAAGCTTCTTGCCGAGGTCGTGATGGACCCGACCGTCCAGGTCGAATTCGCCCTTAAGAAGGGCTCGGTCCCGATGCGCGCCGATGTCGATAAGTCGAAGCTTGATGCCTGCGCCCAGAAGGGTGCGGAGCTGATGGCTGCCGGCGCGATCGTGCCGGATCAGGCGATCGTGCTCACGCCGCAGCAGGTCGGCGCGCTCGACGATTTCGTCGACGAATATTGGAGCGGCGGCTCGAACGACGCGGCGGCTGCGGCCGAGAACTTTTTCGCCACCTTCGAGTAGGATCGTGCCCGTGGCGTCGGATTGATCCCGACGCCACTACTGGCCGGCCGCCGCGCTCGCGGGGCGGCGCGTGTTCCGCTTTCCACCGTCAATGAGCTGGCCGATGCCCGTCAAACGCAAGCGCAATCTTTCCGCGACCATCGCCCTCTTGCCGACATGGTTCGCCGCGGTCGTGGTCTTCATCGGCACGATGGCCTGGTCGATCCGGCTGTCCTTTACCAATTCCACGCTCTTTCCATCTTCGACCTATGTCGGCTTCGCGCAATATTCCAAGCTCTTCGCCTCGGCCAAATGGCTCGCCTCGCTGCAAAACGTCTTGATCTTCGGCGTACTCTATGTGTCGGGCTGTCTGGTGCTCGGCTTCCTGCTGGCCGCCGCCCTCGATCGCAAGATCCGCTTGGAAAGCGCCTTCAGGACGATCTTTCTCTATCCCTACGCCATGTCCTTCGTGGTGACCGGGCTGATCTGGCAATGGATGCTCAATCCGACGCTCGGCATTCAGGCGAGCATGCGTTCGCTCGGCTGGGAAGGCTTCGTCCTCGACTGGGTGGTCAATCGGGACATGGCGATCTATGCGCTGGTGCTTGCCGGCGTATGGCAGGGCGCCGGGCTCGTCATGGTGATTGCGCTCGCCGGCATACGCGGCATCGAGGCCGAGCAATGGAAAGCGGCGCGCATTGACGGCATTCCCGTCTGGCGCATCTATGTCTCAATCATCCTGCCCCAGCTCGGACCGGCGCTTGCCGCTGCCGGCATGCTGCTCGCCATGGGTGTGATCAAGACCTACGACATCGTCGTCGCCATGACCAACGGCGGCCCCGGCAATGCCACCGAAGTGCCGGCGAAATTCATCATGGATAATCTGTTCGGGCGCCAGAATCTCGGCCTTGCCACAGCAGGCGCGACGGTGCTGGTCCTTGGCGTCATCATCGCCGTCGCGCCGTTCCGCTACGCGATGCACATGCGCAACCAGGCAAAGGGTGGGGCGTGATGAACCAGCCTCACCCGAATGGGCCGAAGCCGGCACGGATCACCGCGGGACGCATCGGCCTTTATACCTTCTTGGTCGGCGCCGCCCTTTTCTTCCTGCTGCCGCTCTATACGATGGTCGTCACTTCGCTGAAGTCGATGGACGAAATCCGACTCGGGCAGATATTTGCCCTGCCCGCCACGCTCGATTTCTCCGCCTGGGTGACAGCCTGGTCGGGCGCCTGCATGGGAACTGTCTGCGTCGGCATTCGCAGCGGCTTCTGGAATTCGGTGGCGATCACCGTTCCCGCCGTCGCGATCTCGGTCTTCATCGGCGCCGTCAACGGCTATGCGTTGTCGCTCTGGCGGCCGCGCGGGGCGAATGCGCTCTTTGGCCTGTTAATGGCCGGTGGTCTCATCCCCTATCAGATCTTCCTCTATCCGATGGTCCGGGGCATGGCGAATATCGGCCTCTACAATTCACTCGCCGGCATCATTCTCGTCCACGTCATCTTCGGTCTGCCGCTGGTGACGCTGCTCTTCCGCAACTATTTCGTCAGCGTGCCGGAGGAGCTCTGCAAGGCCGCGCGCGTCGACGGCGCCGGTTTCTGGCGCATCTTCTTCGAAATCATGCTGCCGATCGCCGTGCCGATGGTCGTCGTCGTCTCCATGCTGCAGTTCACCGGCATCTGGAACGACTTCCTGCTCGGTCTCGTCTTCGCCGGCCGCGACAACCTGCCGATGACCGTGCAGCTCAACAATATCGTCAATACCACGATGGGCGAGCGCACCTACAATGTGAACATGGCGGCGACGATTCTCACCGCCATCGTCCCTCTCGCCATCTATTTTCTGTCCGGCCGCTGGTTCGTGCGCGGCATCGCCGCCGGCGCAGTCAAGGGGTAACGCTTCCATGCAATCCGCCGTCTCCGTCAAGGACCTGAAGATCGCCTATGGCCACCACACGGTGATCGAGAAGATGTCGATCGACGTCGCGCCCCGCGAGTTCCTGGTGCTGCTCGGCCCTTCCGGCTGCGGCAAGTCGACGCTTTTGAACGCCATTGCCGGCCTGGAGGACATTACGGCGGGCGAGGTGTGGATCTCAGGCAGGAACGTCAGCTGGGAGGAGCCGAAGGATCGCGGCATCGGCATGGTCTTCCAGTCCTACGCGCTCTATCCCCGCATGTCGGTGCGCAAAAACCTCTCCTTCGGGCTTCGCGTCGCTGGTCTGCCGAAGGCCGAGATCGAAGCGCGCGTCGCCCGCACCGCCGCCCTCCTCCACCTCGATATGCTGCTCGATCGACGCCCCGCCGAACTATCCGGCGGTCAGCGCCAGCGCGTCGCCATCGGCCGGGCCCTGGTGCGGGAAGTGGACGTGTTCCTCTTCGACGAACCGCTGTCGAATCTCGACGCCAAGCTCCGCAACGAATTGCGCGTCGAGATCAAAAAGCTGCATCAGAGCCTCGGCAATACCATGATCTATGTGACTCATGATCAGGTCGAAGCGCTGACGCTCGCCGATCGCATCGCCATCATGCGCGATGGCGTCATCCAGCAGCTCGCCTCGCCGGCGGAGATCTACCGCCGCCCGGCCAACCTCTTCGTCGCCGGCTTCATCGGTGCTCCGGCCATGAATTTCATCGAGGGCCGGATCGAACGCGACGGCGACACTCTGCTCTTCCGGAGCAACGGGCTGGCCGTCGATCTCTCGGGATATGCTTTCCGGGCCGCGGTGGCGGAAGGGCCTGTTACATTAGGAATTCGCCCTGAGCATCTTGTGCTCGACGGGGTGGTAAGCGGGCTGCCCACCATTCCTGGCCACGTTTCCGTCGTCGAGCCGATGGGATCGGATACCGTCGTCTGGTTCGACTGGACGGAGCAGAGCCTCTCGCTTCGTCTTATGGGCGACGTCGACGTCAAGCCGGGCGATGCCGTGGCTCCGGGCCTGGATATCGCCAAGGCGTCGCTCTTCGCCGCCGATGGATCGCGGCTATGACGCGCCATCCCTGCGCTTTCCCGCAATTCCGGACGCGTCTCACGCTGCTTTGAGGAATTGCCCCAGGACAGGATTTGAAAGAGACATGTCTGAGATCGTTTATGATGCGCTGGTGATCGGCTCCGGCGCTGCGGGTTCCTTTGCCGTCAAAGAGCTGACGGCCCATGGACTGTCGGTGCTGCTGCTCGAGGCTGGGCCGGCCGTCGGCCCCAGAGATTTCGATCCGGCGCGCAAGAAGGCGCCGGCAAGCAGCATCAATATCTGGGAGCGCGCACGCGCCACACTGAAGGGGCAGCCGATCCAGGCGCGGTCGGCCTTCTTTACTGAACGCTTCAGCCACTTCTTCGTCAACGATCGCAAGAACCCCTATACGACGCCGAAGGGTGAGCCCTTTCTCTGGATCCGCGGCCGCCAGGGCGGCGGGCGTCTGCACAGTTTCGGCCGCGTGCTGCTGCGCTGGACCGACGATGATTTCAAGATCCGCTCGCGCAGCGGAAAGGGCGTGGACTGGCCGGTCTCCTATGACGAGCTTGCGCCCTTCTACGACGAAGTGGAGGCCTATCTCGGGCTGTACGGCAACAGGGACGATGTGCCGACCTTGCCGGACGGCCTCTATGCGAAACCGGCAAGCCTGACGCCCGCAGAACAGATCTTCAAGCAGGCAGTGGAAAGCCGCTGGCCGGAACGGCGCGTCGTCTCCTGGCGCTATATCGCGCCGGACGCCGAACGCATGCCGCGACCGCTGCGGGAGGCAAAGGCGAGCGGGCGGCTCACAGTCCGCTATGACGCCATCGTGCGTCGCATCACCACCCACGAAAAGACCGGCCGCGCCACCGGTGCGGAATTCATCGATCGCAATACGGGCAAGGTTTCGACGGCGCGTGCCGCGACGGTCGTGCTCTCCGCCTCGCCGATCGAGAGCGTGCGGCTGCTGCTGAACTCGGCATCGGCAAGACATCCTGATGGACTCGGAAACAGCTCGGGCGGGCTCGGGCGTTATTTCATGGACCAGCTTCCATGCCTCGCCTTCGGCTCTTTTTCCAAGGCGAAGGGTTGGGCCGTTGACGATTCCGCTCCTGTCGATCCTTTCTACAATCCGTCGGGTGGGATCTTCATCCCGCGCTTCGGCGAGGGTGACGCCGCCCGCGGCGATTTCGACTATCAGGGCAGCGTCGGCAGGGCGCCGGTTTCAGAGGAGACCGATGCGCGTCTCGCCTTCTTCGGCTTCGGCCGCATGCTGCCCTATGCCGACAATCGCATCACCCTCGATGGCAAGCGAAAGGATGCCTGGAACATTCCGGTGCCGCACATTCGCTGCGTCATGCAGGAGGAGGAGCAGCGGCTGCTTCGCCGGCAGCAGGAGGCGTTGATCGCCATGATCCGGGAGGTCGGCGGCGACCTGGAATTCATCGGCTCTCCCAGCGGCCTCAAGGAGATGGGCAGGGGCGCCTTTCCCGACGCCGATGCCTTCAGCCGCTTCATGTTTCGCAAATGGTTCCGCAAGACCATGTGCATGGGCGCGGCAATCCATGAAACTGGCGGCGCGCGCATGGGCGAAAGCCCGGAAGCCTCGGTGCTCAATCCCTACAACCAGCTCTGGGATGCCCCGAACGTCATCGTTACCGACGCCAGCGCCTTCCCGGGCAGCGGTATCGCGGGCACGACGCTCACCGTCATGGCGCTGACGATCCGCGCCTGCCGCAACCTTGTCGACCACTACCGAACGGGGCTGCTCTAGTCCCGCCTCCATCTCGTCGTGAGCGGCGTCGAAGAAGTTCGCCGGCATGTGGAGTGGCGAAAGAGGCGAACAAGTGAACGAGCTTTGGGTTATCCAACCGTCACACTAACTTTGCAGTGACATGCTCCTGTCAACTGAGCAGGAAGGGAAAGCCCATGTCTAAAACACATCAGGACCAGCTCAGCCGGATAAAGGCCGAAATCGCCGACAGCTTCGATGAGGAGCTGGAAATGCAGATGGAGGAAGACCGGCTGGACGATCTGGTCGTCGAAGGAATGACGGAACCCGCGGAGCAGACGCTCGATCGAAAGATCTATTTCCGCGAGCTGTTCCGGCTGCAGCATGAGCTGGTGCGGCTGCAGGATTGGGTCCAGTACAAGCAATTGAAAGTGGTGGTGCTTTTCGAAGGCCGGGATTCGGCCGGCAAGGGCGGCGCGATCAAGCGCGTGACCCAAAGGCTCAACCCGCGCGTCTGCCGCACCGTGGCACTGCCTGCGCCGACCGAACGGGAGCGCCATCAATGGTATTTCCAGCGTTATGTCCCGCATCTTCCCACCGCCGGCGAGATCGTGCTCTTCGACCGCAGCTGGTACAACCGCGCCGGCGTCGAGCGCGTGATGGGGTTCTGCACCCCTGACGAACTCGAGGAGTTCTTCCGCTCGGTGCCCGAATTCGAACGGATGCTCGTCCGTTCCGGCATCGTGCTGATCAAATACTGGTTCTCGATCACCGACGAGGAACAGGAATTCCGCTTCAAGATGCGCATCCACGATCCGCTGAAGCAGTGGAAGCTTTCGCCCATGGACATGGAAAGCCGCATCCACTGGGAGGAATATACCAAGGCCAAGGAAGAAATGCTGGCGCGCACACACACCAGGGAAGCGCCCTGGTGGGTGGTGCAGGCCGTCGACAAGAAACGGGCGCGGCTGAACTGCATCGCCCATCTTCTCGAGCAGATTCCCTATGAGGATGTGCCGAAGCCTGAGATCCAGCTGCCGGGCCGTATCCGTCATGCCGACTACATCAGGGCGCCGGTTCCGCCTGAAATGCTCGTACCGGAGCGCTATTGAAAGCATAGCTGCAACAAGTCGGCTGCCGAAGCGTTGAAGCCGAGACCGCATGGTCACTGCCACCGTGCGGTCAACGTGTGTTTCCCAACGGCTGCATCGTGAAGTATAAAGACTGAGCGTCCTTCGGCCGATAATACGGAGATGACAGGAGGTTGATCATGACGGGCTTTTGGAGATTAATCGTTCAGGAGGTTGTGCTCTCGGCGATTCTGGCCGCCGGCACTGTTATCGGCCTTCCCAAGCTTGCCGATCCGAACGCCAGTGCCAATTATCCTTTGGCAATCGTCGTTTTTCTGGCGATGTCAGGGGCCTTGGTGGCTTATGAGCTTCTGACACGGAAGCCATCCTGATGCTCTCGTTTACCGGCCGGTTGGCGCAGCCAACAAGGTGCTGCCGACCGACAGATTGCGCCGGCAGGTCCGGCAAGCTCGCTACGCCGCGCGAGAACACGGCGCAACGATTGCGCCGCCGGCAGCTGTCAGGCCGCGATGTCAGCCATATGATTCAGTTCCTCAACGGCATCATCCGGTAGCACCAATCCGGCAGCAGCGAGATTTTCCCTGAGATGGCCGAGCGACGACGTGCCCGGGATCAGCAGGATATTGGGTGCGCGGCGCAACAGCCAGGCGAGCGCCACCTGCATCGGCGTGGCGCCGAGGCGTGCGGCGACATTGGAGAGCGTGGACGATTGCAGCGGCGTAAATCCGCCGAGCGGGAAGAAGGGTACATAGGCGGTGCCTTGACGGGCGAGATCGTCGATCAGCCGGTCGTCGTTCCGATGCGCCAGATTGTACTGGTTTTGCACACAGACGATCTCGGCGATCCCGCGGCCTTCGGCGACCTGTTTTGATGTGGCGTTGCTTAAGCCCACATGACGGATCAGACCCTGCCGCTGGAGATCGGCCAGAACCGCAAGGGGTGCTTCTATCGAGCCTTCGGCCGGGCGATGCAGGTCAAATGCGATCCGGAGATTGACGACATCAAGCGCATCAAGGCCGAGGTTGCGAAGATTGTCGTGAACCGCCTGCGTCAGTTCCTGGCGCGAGAAGGCCGGAATCCAGGATCCGTCCGTGCCGCGCCGCGCGCCGACCTTGGTGACGATGACGAGATCGTCGCCGTAGGGATGGAGCGCTTCACGGATGATCTGATTGGTGACGTGCGGGCCGTAGAAATCGCTGGTGTCGATATGGTTCACACCACTTGCGACCGCCTCGCGCAGCACTGCCAGGGCGGTGTCATGATCCCTGGGCGGACCGAACACGCCAGGCCCTGCAAGCTGCATGGCGCCATAGCCAAGTCGCCTCACCGTGCGGTCGCCGATAGTGAATGTGTCGGACTGATTTATGATGGACATGATCTCGCTCCTTTCAAGAGATGAGGCCAAACTTACTCCTTGGCGGTGCGTATGATAACCGAGTACAATGCGCACAGGCTGTGCGGAGTGGCGAACAGTGAAAGCAGACCTGAGTGACCTCAACGCCTTCGTCGCAGTGGCGCGGGCGGGTGGTTTTCGCGAGGCAGCGCGCGCCAGTGGCAGCAGCGCCTCCTTCTTGAGCGAAGCGGTGCGTCGCCTGGAGGCCGATCTTGACGTCAGGCTCTTCAATCGCACGACCCGTAGCGTCGTTGCGACCGATGCCGGCAAGGGTCTGCTGGAGCGGCTCGGCCCTGCATTGACGGAGGTGGAGGCCGCGCTCGACGTGGTCAACCGTTTTCGCGACAGGCCGGCTGGTTCGCTGCGCCTCAATGTGCCGGTCAGCGCTGCACGGCTGGTGCTGCCCGCCATCGTCCCGCCATTCCTAGCCGCCTACCCCGACATTCGCCTGGAGATCGTCGCCGAGGAGAGCTTTGTCGACGTGCTCGCTGCCGGGTGTGACGCCGGCATCCGTTATGACGAGCGGCTGGAGCAGGATATGATCGCGATTCCGATCGGTCCGCGCTACCAGCGCTTTGCCACTGCGGCGTCGCCTGCTTATCTCGACCGCCACGGGCGGCCGCAACATCCGAGGGAACTTCTCGGCCATGCCTGCTTGCTGGGCCGTTTTGCCAGTGGTGCGCTGACGACCCCATGGGAATATGAGCGGGACGGTGAAGTCGTGCGGGTCGAACCGACCGGCCCATTGATCGTCAGGGTCGGTGGGGCGACCGATCTTTCCATCGACGCGGCGATCGCGGGCACAGGAATCATCTGCATTTTCGAAGACTGGCTGCGCCCGCATTTCGACAGCGGCGTCCTCGAGCCCATCCTCGAGCCGTGGTGGCAGCGCTTTTCAGGACCGTTTCTCTATTATCCCGGCCGGCGTCTGGTGCCTGCGCCGCTCAGGGCATTCATCGACTTCGTCAAGGCATCGGCCGGCCGGGCTTGATGTCCTTCGGCGAGCGGCATGCCTTCGGCCTTCGCGCCTATGTGTCAGAGCGTGACCTCGGCATTGTCGCCCATATCCGGTTTGCTGTTGGTGACCGCTGCGGCCGCCATTTTAATATAGCTGATGATGGTGCCGGGGCTGTCCCAATATTCAGCCGAAGACGGGGTAACCTTGAGGATGCGGATGGAGGGATCGTCGGGATTGTCCCACCATGCTTTTGCCGGCGTTACCCATAATTCACGGATCTTTTCGCGGTCGTTCTGCACCTCGGCCGTCCCCGATACGGAAACATATTTCTGTGCCTTGGTGTCAGCAAAGGCCAGGCAGACATTCGGCCAGCGGGCGACCTCGTCGTCCTTGTGACTGGCTAGATCAGTCAGAAAATAGACTGCATTTTCGAGTTGCGCGCTATAGACAGACATTGGTCGGGCGCGCAGATCGTCGCCGTTGCGGGTGGTCAACATGCAGAACCCTATTCTGTCGATCAACTCCCACACCCGTGTCGCGTCATCCTGCTCGGCCATCGTCATCTCCATTGTGGGAAAGACGGATTAACCATTGGCTTGAGCCAATGTTCCCGCTGTTTATGCGGCCAACTCCCGGAAGGTGATCGAGTAACGCAGTCGGTCGACAGGCGGGATGGAATGCTCCCAGAGCGTTCTTGAGGCGCCGGCCATGAGATAGGCGGAGCCGGGTTCAAGCACGAGCGATCGTCGCTGCCACTTGTCGCCGTTCCGGCGCCTCAGCCTGAAGGTGCAGGACGAAAGCAGGGAGATGCCGACGACGCGGCCGAACACGGCTTTATCCTTATGCCAGCCGATCGGCGCGCCAGGTGCGTATTCCGTCACGAGAGCATGTTCCAGCGCCTCCGGCGCGATATTCGCGAAGCATGCGGCGATCTCGCGAATGGGGAGCAGCCATGAGGGTATTTCCCCTGCTTTTCTCATGCGCTGACTGTCGAAGTCGTATTTCCAGCCGAAGGAGACCGTCCTGCGCTTGCCTTCGAACCCGTGGAAGTCGAAGGCTTTGAACGGCAGGGCCGGTATCGCTTCGAGAGCTGAGCGCTGCAGATCGACGGGCACAATATCCCGGATATATCGGAAACCCTCGGGAAAACCGTCGTCGGCCACACCAAAGAGATCCTTCTGCGCCATCATGGTCACCGCTCGCTCCTCAATGCACGCTCGGGGTTTCCATGACCATCGCGAAATCTTCTGCGACCAATTCGCTGACCGCTATGAGGATTTCCTCCCGTGAAAAGCCCGATGTCAGTGCGTGCTGGATCAACTCCTGTAAATCCGGCTCCACGACATCGCGACAATCCTCGAGGCGTTCCTCCGAAATGGTGAGGCTATTCAATTCGTCCATTGTCTATCCTTTCGGCAAATGTAACCGCTGAGGCCGGGGGCAGGATTCTAACGCGCGGCCGTCCGCTTGCGCCCGACCAACAGCCCTTCGCGCTGCATCTTCTTGCGTGCAGCCTTTCGCTGCCGGCTGATCGCTTGCGCTTTTTCCCGGAGGCGGCGTTCCGACGGTTTCTCATAGGCGCGCCGTTCCTTCATTTCGGGAAACAGCCCTTCGCGCTGCATTTTCTTCTTCAAGGCCCTGAGGGCCTGATCGACATTGTTGTCTCTGACGAGTACCTGCATGTCGGATTCTCCTTGTTGGATGAGTGTCGATCGTCTTTCAGCCGAACTGCGCGGCGATCGGCGTCTACATTCGCTGCGGCTAAAGAGGCTGAAATGCCTGGCCTACGGCCGCAATCGCAGTCGCTGTGTTTCGTCGCTCAAAAAGAAATCCCCTGCCGGCCGCGGCCGGATTTATCATTTGTTGCTGGGATTGCCCATAGCGCGCGCGATGACGCCCACCGCCGATCCTTTACGTTCTTTGACGAGTCGGCACTGCTTGAGTGACCGATGGGATCGGGTTCGGCTCTAAAAATAGGTGGCGGCGATGGGGATTGCAATGGTGTGCGGGCACCATAAAGCAGCACCAGAAAAACGCCGTCGTAACCTAGTCGCCCCAGAAGTTCCTTCAAGTTTACCGCGTGTAAATTGTTCTAAATTGCTTCAAATTTGATTGAAGCGGCGTACGTAATGGTCGTTTTATGAAGCGACGACACACGTTATAGGTGAATTTTAACCTTTCGTTAAATAACCCGTTGACTTGAAGTATTAATAAGTTGTTAAAGAAGCCGCTCTCAAGAGGTCAAATTGGCCCGTTAATATACAATTTTAGGAGAAACTAATGGCTTCGCCGATTCACGCAACTGATGATAGTGCAACATTTCAAGAAACTGACGTAATTTCCGGAAATCTGCTTTCCAACGATTCGTCCGACAACGGACACTTGTTCCTGCGCGCCTTCGACGGCGCCAGCGTTGGCGCCAAGAGCGGCTTGAGCCAGATCACCGAAATTCACGGTGAGTACGGCACGTTCTTCGTCAAGCCGGATGGCAGCTATACCTATGTTCTGAGCGATGCCGCCAAGATCGGCTTCACCAACGGTGAAACGCTGACCGAGCGGGTCACCTACAAGATTTCCGACGGCAGCGGTCATACAGATGTTGGCGTGTTCTCCCTGAACATACAGGGCGTTACCCAGGTAAAGCCGATCGCTGTTGACGATACCTACAGCTTCACCGAAGGCAGCGTCATCGGCGGCAACGTTCTCGACAACGACATTGCCGGCGACAACGGCAAGCTGTTTCTCCGTCAGTTCCTGAGCACGAAGGTGGACTCCAAGGCAGATGCCGTAACTGACGTTCAGGGCACCTACGGCATGTTCCACGTCAAGGCCGACGGCTCGTTCACCTATGATCTGACGAGCGATCTGAACGATGGGCAGACCTACACGGAAGTTCTCCGCTATTACAAGATCTCCGACGGGGAAGGCCACACGGACACTGCCCTGGTGACGCTCAACATCCTCGGCACGGACGCTCATCCCGACGGCGTTGGTGTTTGATCCGCAGCAGTAGATCAGTGAGACAAGATGCCCGCCGCGCAATCGGCGGGCTTTTTTATATGCGCCGTTCCTCAATGATTGGCAGACATAACCCTTTTTAGCTAGTTCTTATAAAAGATCGGCAGGCGTAGTCTCGAGGTTCGGAGGACACGCCCTTGACCGAACACATCGAACCCAAGCAGATCGAAACGGACGATCTGACGAAAGTCTGGTCCGTAACCGAGTTCTGCGCTCGCCATCGGATAGATGTCGAGGAGCAAGCGTTGTTGCTCAAACTCTTCGGACCATTCGCGACAGCCTGCGAGTTGCTCCATAATGCCAGGCGTGCGCCTCGATACCGATGAGGTCCTCGCTCGCCGACCGGCGATATTCCCCGCTTCCTTAATCGATCTCGACTTGCCATCCCGGGAACCGGCAGAAGCACCACCTGATCGGGTGGCCTTCGTTGTCGTGCTTCCGAGGGATTGGTGAATTCCCATCCGCCGTCACGCCCGCTGAGCTGGAGCGCCCCTCCATGACCTCCCGGATCGGACAATCTCCTGAATTGCTCCTCACTCTCTGCACAAAATCTGCAATCCGGCGCGGCATCTTCCCGCCATGAGCAAAAATGATATCCCGCCGCGCCTCACATCGCCCACCTTGCCGGATCGCCTCCGCGAGGACGGGTGGTGGCTGATCGAGGTTCCTATCGAGGCAAGGTCGGGAAATAGGCTCGTCGTGATCGAAAAACGGCATTTGCGAGAGGAGCACCAATGGACGCAGCCGAGATCCTGACACCACCGATGCGCATCAGGCGCGGCAGCGGCCGGGTCGCCGCTCTGCTTGCGCTGGTGGCGCTTGCCGACTTTCTGATTTTTGGCCACACCCCCGGGATCAATCTTTTCCTCTTTGCTGTTGCGGTCTGCGTCGGCATTCAGTTCTCGGCGCGCAAGCCGCCATCGCCTTCGACGGCGGCTCTTCTCGTGAGCTTTCTGGTCCTGGCTGCGGCTCCCCTGCTGGAAGCGACCTCACTCACGGGCCTTGCCTTTTGCCTCGGCGCGCTGATGTTGGTTGCTCTCATCAGCGCCAAGCTCATGCCTCGCCGGCCAACCGCGCTGCCTCTGGTATTTTGCCGTTTCGCACTTGTCATTCCCTTGCGACTTGTCGGGGATATCAGGAAATATCTTGCGACACCGGGTAAACATCTATCCCTAACCGGCGTTCAGCAGAGCATTGCCCTCTGGATCATGCCTCTCGTTCTCGCCGCGGTCTTCGTGTCTCTCTTTGCGGCTGCGAACCCGCTTATCGAGATCGCGTTGCGGAGCATCGATTTCGGCATTCTGCTGCAGTTCCTCGACCCTTGGCGGATCGGCTTCTGGTTGATGACCGCCATCGTGGTTTGGGCGATGCTGCGGCCGCGTTTGAAGCGGCGTGATGCGCGGTCGCAGGCCGGCAGGGCGTTCATGATCGTGCCCTCCAAAAATGCGCCGCTCGGCCACGCCTCGCTGCTGCGGTCGCTCGCCCTGTTCAATGCCGTCTTTGCCGTGCAGACACTCCTTGATCTCGTCTATCTCTGGGGCGGCGCGGATCTGCCGGATCACATGAGTCATGCTGAATATGCACATCGCGGCGCCTATCCCCTGATTGCGACCGCGCTTCTGGCCGCCGGCTTCGTCCTCGTTGCCATGCGGCGCGGCGGCCCCGGCGATTATAGTCCGCTCATCCGTGGCCTCGTCCACGCCTGGATCGCCCAGAACGTCCTTCTCTGCCTGTCGTCGATGCTGCGGCTCGGGCTTTACGTCGAGGCCTATTCGCTGACCGAACTGCGTGTCGCCGCCGGTCTCTGGATGGGGCTCGTCGCCATCGGCCTTGTGCTGATCCTGCTGCGCATTCTGCTCAATCGATCCAACCAGTGGCTGATCGCCGCCAACCTCGCCTCTCTCGTGACGGTCCTCTACATCAGCGCCTTCATTGATTTCCCGGCGTTCATCGCCCGCTTCAACGTCAAGCATAGCCAGGAGATCAGCCAGGAAGGCGCGCCGCTCGACCTTGCCTATCTCTCCTCGCTTGGCCCCTCCGTCATTCCGGCGCTCGATCTTTATCTCAGCATGCTGCCGGAACACCTGATCGACCGGAGGAGCGAAGCGGTGACAGTTCGGTACTACCTCGCCAGGAATTTCGGAATGCGCCGGAGTGACTGGCGGAACTGGACCTTCCGGGCGGCGCGGCTGGAGAGCTATCTTCTGGCCCCTGCAGCCATTGCAAGATAGGACGAGAACGATAACAACAGGCACGACAACCAGTACAGGACCGGTGATGGCGCCCCGCATTCTCGTCGTCGATGACGAGCCTCATATCCGCGATGTGATTTGCTTTGCTCTCGATCGTGCCGACTTGGCATCGATGGCGGTCCGCAACGGCACCGAGGCGATGGCGGCTTTCCGCCGCGGCAACATCGATCTGATCATTCTCGACATCGGTATGCCCGGTATGGACGGTCTGGAAGTCTGCCGTCAGATCCGCACGACGTCAGGATTGCCGATCCTGTTTCTGTCGGCGCGCGACGAGGAGATTGACAGGATATTGGGGCTCGAAATCGGCGGGGACGACTATGTGACGAAGCCTTTCAGCCCGCGTGAACTCGTGGCGCGGGTGAAGGCGATCCTGAAGCGCAGTGGCAGTGAAGCGGGGCCTGACAGGCGCCACGCCACGCTCGTCGCCGGCGAGCTCAGCCTGGATCGCGCCGGCAGGACCGTTATGTTCGGCAAGTGCGCTATTGCGATGACGGCGCTCGAATTCGCCATCCTGGACGCATTGCTGTCACGGCCCGGTATGGTCTTCAGCCGCGAGCAATTGATGGAGGCGGCCTACGGCGCCGGCACCTATGTCGCCGATCGCACGATCGACAGCCATATCCGCAATATCAGGGCCAAGTTCGCTGCCGCCGGCGGCTCCGGGGTCATCGCAACGGTTCACGGCATCGGCTTCAAGCTCGGCGGTGAAATCGGGAGGAAGGCGTGATGCCGGCGCCGAAGGTCAGGGTGAAATGGCGGCCGCCGCTGGCGCTGATCGTCTACGCGGTGCTTCTCACGGTGATGGCGCTGCCTGTCCTGATCGTCATCTGGTTTCGCGCCACCGAGGCGAGCGCGAACCGGATGGAGCCGGTGGAGATCATCGCCCTCGTCGTCGTCCTCGTGCTGACGCTCGCCGTCGCCTATGTGCTGACGCGCACCATCACCGGTCCCATCGACGCCCTGATCGCCCGGACGGATGAGATCGCCCGCGGCGGCAAGGCAGCAATCCGTCCGCTTGAAAGCTATGGAACGCGGGAGATCGCCGTGTTGTCGCAGAGTTTCCTCGATCTCGCGGGAAAACTGGTCGACCGCACCGAATATGTCCGCTCCTTTGCCGCACATGTGTCCCACGAATTGAAATCGCCGCTGACGGCCATTCGGGGCGCGGCGGAGCTTCTGCGCGATGATGATGCCGACAGGGCAATGACGAAGGCGCAACGCCTGCACTTTCTGGACAACATCGCCGCCGACGCTGTCCGTCTCGACGCATTGCTGCAGCGGCTGAGGGAACTTGCGCAGGCGGAAATGCCGATGACCGGGGGCGGAAGCAGCATTGCAAGCGTCATGGCCCTACTGCGCCAGCGATTTCCCGCTCTTGATATCTCAGGGACAGGCGATACGGAAGCATTGATTGCGCTTCCCGACGAGGCGGCCATCATCGTCTTCGCCAACCTTGCCGCCAACGCCCTTCAGCACGGCGCCGCGCTGCTTGAATTCACAGTGTCGGCCGACGCGCGAACGGCCCTCATTCTCGTCCGTGACGACGGCGGCGGTATTTCCGAGGCAAACCGCGACCGCATCTTTCAGCCGTTCTTCTCGACCCGCCGCGAAGAGGGCGGCACCGGCATGGGGCTCGGCATCGTCCATGCCATGCTCAGCTCCCACGGCGGCACGATTCACCTTCGGCAGACGACCGGCGCCGGCGCTGAATTCGAGATTGCGATACCCTTGCTTTCCCAGCGCGGCTGAGGAGACCGCGCCGTCAGCTTTTCAGATAGCTGACGACGGCATCGGCGATCATTCCGCGATGGCGTTCGATGGTGTCACCGTCCGAGAGGTTGCGCCGGAAGATCGTGCCGAACGTATAACGGTTCGAGACGCGGAAGAAGCAGAAGGCGCTGATCATCATATGGATGTCGATCGGGTCGGCCTTCCGCCGGAAAACACCCTGGTCGAAGCCGCGCTGCAAAATGCCGGCAATGGTTTCGATGACCGAGACGTTGAGATCGCGGATCGCCTCGGAGCGAAGCATATGGGCGGCATGATGGATGTTCTCGATGCTGACGAGACGGACGAAATCGGGATTAGCCTCGTCGTGATCGAAGGTCGTTGAAATCAGCGTCCGCAACGCCTCTTCCGGCTCGAGATTGGACAGATGCAGATCGGATTCCAGCGAGCGTATCTTGCGGTAGGACTGCTCGAGGACGGCAAGATAGAGCCCTTCCTTGCTGCCGAAATAATAATAGATCATCCGCTTCGAGGTGCGCGTCTTCTCGGCGATCGCGTCGACGCGGGCGCCGGCAAGCCCATGGGTCGAGAATTCCTCGGTTGCGACGAGGAGGATATCTTCCTTCGTCTGCTGTGGATCGTTCTTTCGGCCGTTTTCGCCCCGTTCCGCCATGAGCCTGATTGCCGATCCTCTAACTTATTGTCGTGCATAAGGAATTCAGACTGTGGGCGGCGTTCAAGGCGAACGTCTCCATCTGTCTTTCCGTCAGTCTTATTCACCTTGACCGCATGTTTCAATAGATGACGCTTGACATACGAACTAGTTAGTACATTTTAGAGGCGCGACAATGGAGGAATTGATCGCGACGGCAATTGTTCGGTCACGGCACGCTTTCGCATGTCTGACGGATGGTCGGCGGACGGCCTGAACAAGGCCGGGCTTGGAGGAGCGAATGACCCGTATTATCGACTTTTATTTCTTCGCACTGAAAGCGACGATCGCCCTGTTGCTGGCGGGCATGGTCGTCCTCGTCTTCGGGAACGTCGTACTACGTTATGCCTTCAACCAAGGCATCACCTCGTCGGAAGAGCTGTCGCGCATCTTTTTCATATGGCTTACTTTCCTCGGCGCGGTGGTGGCAATGCGCGAGCATGCCCATCTCGGCGTCGACTCCCTCATCGTCCGCCTCCCGAAACCCCTCGCCAAGCTCGCCGTGCTCCTCGGCTATGGAATGATGCTGGTCGCCACCTGGCTGATGATCAGCGGCAGCTGGGCCCAGACGCAGATCAACCTTCACGTCTCGGCACCGGCGACGGGCATTTCGATGGGCGTCTTCTACGGCGCGGGGCTCGCCTTTGGCGTGCCGGCCTTTTTCATCCTTCTCTGGGACGCTTTTGCCATCGTGACCGACCGCATTGACGTGACGACCGCTGAGCTCGTGCGCGACAGCGAGGAACAGGCGACACTCGAGGATCCCGCGCAGACGGCCTTCCGCGTTCTGAAGCCGAAACACTGAGGAGCGCGTCATGACCGTCACGATCTTCCTCGGCGCCCTTCTCGGCCCCATGGCGCTCGGCGTTCCGATCGCCTTTGCCCTCATCATCACAGGCGTGGCGCTGATGATGTATCTCGGCATGTTCGATGCGCAGATCGTCGCGCAGAACGTGCTGAACGGCGCCGACAGCTTTCCGCTGATGGCCGTGCCTTTCTTCCTTCTCGCCGGCGAGGTGATGAACACAGGCGGCCTTTCGCGCCGCATCGTCAATCTCGCCATGGCCATGGTCGGCCATATCAGGGGCGGCCTTGGCTTTGTCGCCATCTTCGCGGCCTGTGTGCTGTCGAGCCTTTCCGGATCGGCCGTCGCCGATGCGGCCGCGCTTGGCGCCCTGCTCTTCCCGATGATGCTGAAATCGGGCCATGATCCGGCTCGCGCCGGCGGCCTGCTCGCTTCCGCCTCGATCATCGGCCCGATCATCCCGCCCTCGATCGGCTTCATCCTTTATGGCGTCATCGGCGGGGTCTCGATCACCAAGCTGTTCCTGGCCGGCATTTTCCCAGGCCTGATGATCGGCGCGGCCCTTTGCGTCACCTGGCTGATCGTGGCGCGCAAGGAGCAGTTCGCCCTGCCGCCGAAGCAAAGCAGCGCGGTGCGGATGAAGGCATTCGCCGAGAGCATCTGGGCGCTGATGCTTCCCCTGTTCATCATCTTCGGCCTGAAGTTCGGCGTGTTCACGCCGACCGAAGCCGGCGTCGTCGCGGCTGTCTATTCGCTCTTCGTATCGATGGTCGTCTATCGGGAACTGCCGCCGTCGCGGCTGTTCGAGGTCTTCGTCGCGGCCGCGAAAATCACCTCGGTGGTGATGTTTCTGGTGGCCTGCGCCGCCGTTTCGGCCTGGCTGATCACCGTCGCCGACGTGCCTGGCGAACTCGCCGCTCTCGTCGAACCGCTTATGGATAATCAGACACTGCTGCTGCTTGCCATCATGGTGCTGATCGTCGTCGTCGGTACCGCCATGGACATGACGCCGACGATCCTCGTCATGACGCCGGTGTTGATGCCGATCATCAAGCAGGCGGGAATCGATCCTGTCTATTTCGGTGTGCTGTTCATCATCAATAATTCGATCGGGCTGATAACGCCGCCGGTCGGTACGGTGCTTAACGTCATCTGCGGCGTGTCGAAGCTTTCGATGGAGGATCTGATGAAGGGCGTCATTCCCTTCATGATCGCCGAACTGATCGTTCTCTTTCTGCTCGTCCTTTTTCCCACACTGGTGACCGCGCCGGTCGCCTGGTTCGGGCACTGACTTCGCTTGCGGCGATGGAATTTCAACATGGCCGGAGGGAGATGCCGGCCTCATCCTGGGAGGAAAACATGCTGACTAGATTGACGAAACTGGCTCTGGGGCTGGCCCTGCCGATTGCCCTCCTGGCAAGCGGCCCTGCCATGGCCGAAATTCGCGAACACAGCCTCAAATTCGCCGCCGCCAACAACAAAGGCCATCCCCAGGTCATGGGCATGGAGAAGTTCGCCGAACTGGTGAAGGAAAAGAGCGGCGGCAAGATCGAGGTCAAGCTGTTTCCGGGCGGCGTGCTCGGCGGCGACGTCCAGACCGTATCGGCGCTGCAGGGCGGCGTGATCGAGATGACGGTGCTCAACGCCGGTATTCTCGCCAGCAACGTCAAGCAGTTCGGCGCTGTCGACCTGCCCTTCCTCTTCAACAGCGGCGAAGAGGCCGACAAGGTGATGGACGGCGCCTTCGGCACTGACCTGATGAAGCTCCTGCCCGACACCGGCCTCGTCGGTCTCGGTTATTGGGAGCTCGGCTTCCGCAACCTCACCAACAACCGCCATCCCGTCACCAAGCTCGAGGATATCAAGGGCCTGAAGATCCGCACGATCCAGTCGCCGATCCCGATCGAACTCTTCAACAGCCTCGGGGCCAATGCCGTGCCGCTGCCCTATACGGAACTCTATACCGCGCTTGAGACCGGCACCGTCGACGGCCAGGAGAACCCAGCCGCCAACATCATAAACGCCAAGTTCTTCGAAGTGCAGAAGTACATGACGATTACCCGTCACCAGTACAATCCGCAGATCGTGCTCATCAGCAAGAAGTTCTGGGACGGCCTGAACGATGAGGAAAAGGCGGTCTTCCAGTCCGCCGCGACGGAAGCCCGCGACTATCAGCGCAAGGTGTCCAGGGAAAAGGATGCCAACGCGATCGCGGAAATCAAGAAGACCGGCATGGAAGTCGCCGAACTCAGCCCCGAAGAGACGCAGAAGCTGCGCGACGCCGTCAAACCGCTGATCGACAAGTTCACGGCTGAGATCGGCGCGGAGACCGTCACGCAGCTCTTCAAGGAACTCGACACGGTTCGCGGCAAGTAAGCGGAACCGGGCCCGCAGCGATCCTGAGGGCCTTTCCCACCACGAGCAAACGGGACCTGGCGCATGGCCGAGACACTGCTGAAACCGCTGAAGGCCGGGCTGATCGGCTCCGGCATCCAGGCCTCGCTGACGCCTGCCATGCATATGGAGGAAGGTGCGGCCCAGGGGCTGGATTACGATTATGAGCTGATCGATCTCATCAAGCTGAACGCCTCGCCGGCCGATCTTCCGCGGCTGGTCGCGGATGCCGAAGCGCGCGGCCTTGCCGGCCTCAATATCACCCATCCCTGCAAGCAGCTCGTCATTGCGCTGCTCGACGAACTGTCGCCGGAAGCCCGGGCGCTCGGCGCCGTCAATACCGTCGTCCTGAAGGACAACAGGCGCTTCGGGCATAATACCGACTGGTGGGGCTTCGCCGAGAGTTTCCGGCGCGGACTGCCGCAGGCCGATCTTTCCTCGGCCGTGCAGCTCGGAGCAGGCGGAGCGGGTGTCGCAACCGCCTATGCGATCCTGACGCTCGGCCTGAAGAGACTGACGGTCTTCGATCGCGAGCATGAGCGCGCCGTCGACCTGGCGGAAACGATGTCCCCGCTCTTTACCGATGCGTCGATCACCGCCGGCGGCGACCTCGAGGCAGCGATGAAGGCGGCATCCGGCTTGATCCACGCGACGCCGACCGGCATGGCCAAATATCCCGGCACGCCGCTTCCGCCCGAACTCCTGGAAAGGCGGCATTGGGTTGCCGAAATCGTCTACTTCCCCCTGGAGACAGAGCTATTACGGCAAGCGAGGCAGCGCGGCTGCCGGACGCTTGATGGCGGCGGCATGGCGGTCTTTCAGGCGGTCGGCGCCTTTCGCGTGATTACCGGCAGGGAGCCGAATGCCGGTCGCATGCTTGCGCATTTCAAGACCATGACGACTTAACGCTCTCGCAAGGACCACTGCGATGAAGACATCGATTGCGACTGTTTCGCTGAGCGGCGACCTCCGCGACAAGCTGGAGGCGATCGCCAAGGCGGGTTTCGACGGGGTGGAGATCTTCGAGAATGATTTCCTGATTTTCGACGAAAGCCCGAAGGAGGTCGGCCGGATGGTGCGCGATCTCGGCATGGAGATCACGCTCTTTCAGCCGTTTCGTGATTTCGAAGGCATGCCGGAGCCGCTGCGCAGCCGCACCTTCGACCGGGCGGAGCGCAAGTTCGACCTCATGCAGGACATGGGCACCGATCTCGTGCTGGTCTGCTCCAACGTCTCGCCGGCATCACTCGGCGGTCTCGACCGGGCCGCGGCGGATTTTCGTGAACTCGGCGAGCGCGCCGCCAAACGCGGCCTGCGCGTCGGCTATGAGGCGCTCGCCTGGGGCCGCCACATCCACGACCATCGCGATGCCTGGGAGATCGTCCGGCGGGCCGATCATCCCAATATCGGCCTGATCCTCGACAGCTTTCATACCCTCTCGCGCAAGATCGACGTCAATTCGATCCGGTCGATCCCGAAGGAAAAGATCTTCATCATCCAGCTTGCCGATGCGCCGCTGATCGACATGGACCTGCTCTATTGGAGCCGGCATTTCCGCAACATGCCGGGTGAAGGCGATCTGCCGGTGCTCGACTTCATGAAGGCTGTGGCGGCAACCGGCTATGACGGCTATCTCTCGCTGGAGATCTTCAACGACCAGTTCCGCGGCGGTTCGCCGAACGCGATTGCCGTCGACGGCCGCCGCTCGCTGCTCTACCTCGGTGACCAGGTGAAGCGCCAGCAGCCGGAGAGCGCACTGCTGGTGCCTTCAATGCCGCCGCGCGCTGCCGTCGAGGGCGTCGCTTTCGTGGAGTTCACCGCCGACGAGGACGAGGCGCGGGAACTCGAGGCGCTGTTTGCAAGCCTTGGTTTCCGGCAGGCGGCGAGACACAAGACCAAGCGAGTGGCGGTTTTCCGCCAGGGTGCCATCAATCTCGTGATCAACACCGAGCCAAAGGGCTTTGCCAGCGCCTCCTACGCCGTCCACGGGACTTCCGCCTACGCCGCGGGCTTGATGGTCGACGATGCCAAGGCAGCCTTGCAGCGCGCGCTCGCACTTGGCGCCGAACGGTTCGAACAATCGCTGGATACAGGCGAGATCGAAATGCCGGCGGTGCGCGGCGTGGGTGGCGGCGTCCTCTATTTCCTCGACCGCAAGACCGAGCTTGGCCGCATTTGGGAGATCGAATTCGATGCGGTCGAGGATGATGCCGCTCCGCAGCCGGCGGGGCTGCAATCGATCGATCATATGGCGCAGACGATGAAATATGAGGAACTGCTGACCTGGCTGCTGTTCTACACCTCGCTCGTCGAGGCTGAGAAGACACCGATGGTCGATATCGTCGATCCCTCCGGCATCGTCCGCAGTCAGGTGGTGGAGAACAGCGAAGGATCTTTGCGCATCACCATGAACGGGGCGGAAAACCGCAACACGCTCGCCGGCCGCTTCATCGCCGAGACCTTCGGCTCCGGCATCCAGCATCTTGCCTTCAGGACCGACGACATCTTCGCCACTGCCGCTGCCCTTGCCGGCAACGGCTTCGTTGCGCTGGCGATTTCGCCGAACTATTATGACGATCTCGAAGCGCGCTTCGGCCTCGACGCCGAATTTGCCGATCGCCTCAAGGCCAACAACATCCTCTACGACCGCGATGACGCCGGCGAATATTTTCAGCTCTATAGCCCCACCTATGGCGAGGGCCTGTTTTTCGAGATCGTCGAGCGGCGCGGTTATCGTGGTTATGGCGCTGCGAACGCCATTTTCAGAATTGCGGCGCTGAGGAAACATCTGAGACCGGCAGGCCTGCCCCGCACCTGAGAGGCCATCAGGCTGAAGCCCGCAGCATCAGTTCGGCATTGAGAAGAATGCGGCCCGCCGGTGCGGCAGGCCCCTCCCCCTCGCCGAGCCTGTCGAGCAGCAGTTCGATCGCCAGCCGGCCGATCTCGCTATAGTTCTGCGCGACCGTTGTGATCGGGGGGCAGGCGTATCGGGACAGTGGATGGTCGTCGTGTCCGGCGACACGCAGGTCATGGTTGACGCCGTGGCCGACCTTGACGCCCAGCTGGTAAGCGGCGGCGATAACGCCGAAGGCGACGCGGTCGTTGGCGCAAAGCACGGTGCGCGTCGGGAAGCCCTGGCCCGACGTCAGGATGCGGGTCGCCTCCTCGAAGCCGAAGCGCTCGAAGTCCCAGCTCTTGCTGTCGGCAAGCTCGACAATGCTGGGCGCCATGCGGAACTGCTCCATCGCCTCCAGGTACGCCGTCTGGCGCGTCAGGGCGTTGGTGTTGACATGCGGCATGCCGAAATAACAGGGCGGCTCGCCCGAGCGGCAGAGATAGTCGACGATGAGGCTGAAACTCTGGCGATTGTTAGTGCCGACGAAAGAGGACGTCTCGTCGAGCGGCGAGTCCACATAGATGAGGGGCACGCTGCGGCCGAGTTCGTCGAGCGTCGCATGGTGGGATTCGACGCCGAGCGGCGCGATGATCGCGCCGGCGACATTCATCGATTTCAGCGTCTTGATTGCCCGATCCTCCATCTCGGCCTTGCCGTCCGACGACAGGACGAAGGCGAGGAAGCCCGTCTCGTTGGCGATCATCTCGATGCGGCGGGTGAGCGCCATGTAAAAGGGATCGGTGGAATTGGGAATGATGACGCCGAGAATGTTGCTGCGCCGCCGGTTGAGATTGACGGCAAACATATTGGGCCGGAACCCCGATTTCTTCAGGGCCTGTTCGATCGTTTCCCGGGTCTTCTGGCGCACAGACATCGGGTCGCTGAAATATTTGGAGACGGTGGGACGCGACAGGCCGACGAACTCCGAAAAGTCCTCCATGGTTTTGATCGTCTTTGCCACCACCTGATCTCCTGACATGGCGTTTCTGACGGCTTTCTAGATGACTCATCGCCGAACGAAAAGCGGGTCCCTCGAGCGGCCGTGACGACGGCGATAGTTCAAGATTAATCGATGGAGAAGTGTACCTTCATCGTTGCCGGATCGACGGACTTCCTGGTGATGAAAGGCAACACCTCGCCGAGCGGCAGGCGATGGGAAACCAGCGCAGCCATCGCGCCCTCGTCCCGTTTGAGGATGGCAAGCGCCTCGGGAATGTTGCGGTTCAGCGAATGGGACCCGGCAAAACGGATCTGGCGGCGGAAGATCTCGAAGGGGGCGATGGAAACGCGCTGGTCGGGCGCACAGACGCCGAAGACGAGGATCGTGCCGCCATCGGCGGTAAAATCGATCGTGCCTTCGACGACTCGGGCGATCCCGGTCGCGTCGGCGACGAAATCGAAGGCCCGGCGGCGGTCCGCGAGCGCCTGGGAACCCGAGACGGCTATCCCCAGCCCCAGCTTTTCGGCAAAGGCGAGACGTCCCTCGTTGATGTCGGCGACCGTCACCGACGAGACGTCCTCGGCCTTCAGGGAAAGCGCGAGCAGCAGCCCGATCGGTCCGGCGCCGAAGACCAGAGCCGTTTCCGTTCCTGTCGGCCCCGCCCGCAGGCCGGCGCTGTTAAGGCCGTTCAAGACGCAGGCGAGCGGCTCGGCGAGTGCGGCGAGGTTGAAATCGAGATCGCCGATCTCATAGAGGTGATCGGTCCTGACCAGGCTGTATTCGGCGAAACCGCCGTTCTCCGTCACGCCGTAGGCCTTCAGGTCACGGCAGAGATTGGTCAGCCCCTTGCGGCAGGCCGGGCACTCTCCGCAAGGAAGATTGGGATCGACGACGACGCGGGCGCCGACGGCAAGGCCGCAGACATCGCCCGCGACGGCCTCGACCACGCCGGCATATTCATGGCAGGGAACCAGCGGGAAGCGGCCCGCGCCGTAACGACCGTGCAGGACGTCGATATCGGTATGGCAAAGGCCGGCCGCGCGCACGCGCACCAGCGCATGGCCGGGCCTCAGTTCCGGCAACGGCAGCGCCTTGGTGACCGCGACGCCCTTTTCGGTATAGCAGATGGCTTCCATTCCTCTGGCCCCTGGCTTGGGTGGCGGGTAGAGCGATCAACTCATCCAGTTGCCGCCATCGACATTGTAGGTCTGGGCAAGAATGTAATCGCTGTCGGCGGAAGCCAGGAAGACGGCCAGGCCTTTGATGTCGTCAGGTGTCGCGAAACGGCCGATCGGAACCGATTTGGCAACGGCGGCCTTCTTCTCGCCGGGCTTCAGGCCCTCCCAATTGGCGAAATGGGCATCGACGATATCCCAATGCTCGCCGTCAACGACGCCGGGTGCAATGGCATTGACGTTGATGCCGTATTTCACCAGCGCAAGTGCTGCCGACTGCGTCGCCGAGATGATGGCGGCCTTAGAAGCGCAGTAAAGAAGCACGAGCGCCTCGCCGCGACGGCCGGCCTGGCTCGCCATGTTGATGATCTTGCCGCCCCTGCCCCGCTTGATCATGATGTTCGAGACGGCCTTCATCATGAAGAGCGGTCCCTTCAGATTGACGGAGAAGACACGGTCATAACTTTCCTCACTGATCTCGTTCACGGGCGCCATGTCGAAGATGGCGGCGTTGTTGATCAGGATGTCGATGCCGTCGAACTCCGCATCGATCGTCTCGACGAGGGTCTCGATCGCATTGAGGTCTGTAACGTCAAGCTGCATCGCCTTGGTTGCAGGGCCGATCGCCGCGGCGGATCTCGTCGCCCGATCAATGTCGATATCGGCGATGATGACTTTGGCACCCTCCTTGACGAAGGCTTCGGCGAAGCCCAGTCCGATACCGCGGGCCCCGCCGGTAATCAGGGCGATTTTGTCTTTCAGGCGCATTTCCATCTCCATTGAGGCACGCATGATATTATCATGCGTAAACTTTGTATCCGCTTGTCCATGTCTGCTGTCAACCGTGTTCAAGAGATTTCAAGTCCAAATGCGGCACCAACTGTCATTTTGCTCTATATGACAGACCCTGACTTAGTTTCTGCGACGCAATATAATTGTTGTCGCGAGGCAAGTATTTCTTGACTGCTGTGGTAGGGAGCGATAGGCCGAATGGCGCGTACAAAGACGCGGCATTGATCCGCGGAGTGAAGGAGATTGCGGATGCCGTCACGTCCCAGGACAGTTGCGCCAGAGACGCTCGGGCCAACGATCACGATCGGCGAAATTCTGGTGGAGATCATGGCGACCACCGTCGGTGCCGGCTTCCTGGAGCCGCAATCCCTGACGGGGCCCTATCCAAGCGGCGCGCCGGCCATTTTCATTGATCAGGTTGCGCGTTTGGACGGTGCCGCCGGCATCATCGCCAGCGTCGGCAATGACGATTTCGGGCGGCTGAATGTCGAGCGTCTGCGGCGGGACGGCGTCGACGTCTCCGCTATTGCCATCAGCGCCGACTGGCCGACGGGCAGCGCTTTCGTCCGCTACCGGCAGGACGGCGCCCGCGATTTCGTCTTCAACATCGCCAGATCCGCCGCCGGTCAGATCGCCCTGACGCCGGCCGCCGAGACGCTCGTTCAGCGGGCCGGCCATGTGCATGTCATGGGAACGGCTCTTTCCATCCCCGGTGCCCGAGAGGTGGTTCTTTACGCCATTGAGACGGTGCGCGCTCGCGGCGGGTCGGTTTCCCTCGACCCCAATCTCCGTAAGGAATTGCTGACGGATGGCGACGCTCTGAAAAGCTTCGACAAGGTGCTTGCAGCGGCCGACCTATTACTGCCATCAGGCGACGAGCTTTTCACCGCCGCTGGAATAACCGACGAGGCCTCGGCTGTCGCAAGGCTGCTGGAGCGGGGTATCGGCGAAATCGTCCTGAAGCGGGGCGAGCAAGGTGCATCCTTCTTCACCCACGACCTCGCGCGCGTCAATTGCGCCGCCTTCGCTGTCGACGAGATCGATCCGACCGGTGCGGGCGACTGCTTCGGCGCAACCTATCTCACCTGCCGCCGCAAAGGCATGGCCCCCGGGGCCGCTCTTCTCCATGCCAACGCGGCCGGTGCTCGCAACGTGACCCGGCTCGGCCCGATGGAAGGCGTCTCGACCCTTGCCGAACTCACGGCTTTTATCGCCGAAACCCCGAGGAGATAGACGATGGACCGGATGTTGATCCGTCTTGCCGCCGCCCGGCGTGAAGGCAGACCCTTCGGCATCACCTCTGTCTGTTCCGCCCATCCCGTCGTACTCAGGGCCGCCATCCGACGGGCGGTGCGCGATGGTATGCCGGTCCTGATCGAGGCGACCTGCAATCAGGTCAACCATCTCGGCGGCTATACCGGGATGACACCGGAAGACTTCATCCGCTTTGCCGAGCGCATCGCTACCGAGGAAGGGCTCGACCGTCCGCAGATGATCTTCGGGGGCGATCACCTCGGTCCCAATCCGTGGCGCAAGGAGAAGCCGGAAGCAGCGCTCGCGAAGGCCGAGGCCATGATCGAAGCCTACGTCCGAGCGGGATTCAGCAAGATCCATCTCGATGCCTCGATGGGCTGCGCCGGCGAGCCGGCCGCACTCGACGACCGGACGATCGCCGAGCGCGCCGCACGATTGGCGCAGGTGAGCGAAAGGACGGCGAAGGCGGTCGGCGCGCCGCTGCCGCTTTATATTCTCGGCACCGAAGTTCCGGTGCCGGGCGGCGCCGACCATGCGCTGGAAGAACTTCGGCCGACCGCACCGGAGGCCGCCCGCGCAACGATCGCCATTCATCGCGAGATCTTTTCGCGCGCAGGATTGGAAGACGCCTTTTCCCGTGTCATCGCCTTCGTCGTCCAGCCGGGCGTCGAATTCGGCAGCAAGAACGTGATCGGCTACAGACCCGAGCTCGCGACTGAATTGACCGCCCTTCTCGACGAGGAACCGCAATTTGTCTTTGAAGCGCATTCCACGGATTATCAGACGCGCGATGCGCTGACGCGGCTGGTAAAGGACGGCTTTCCGATCCTGAAGGTCGGCCCGGGCCTGACCTTTGCGTTGCGTGAGGCCGCCTATGCGCTCGATATGATCGCCTCAGAGATGGTTGCCGGTTATGGCGATAGACCGCTTATGGCCGCGATGGACGCGCTGATGCTGTCGGCACCGGGCGACTGGCAGGCCCATTATCATGGCGACGAGACGGCTTTGCGTCTGCAGCGGCACTACAGCTACAGCGATCGTATCCGCTATTACTGGAACAAGCCGGAGGCCGACCGGGCGTTCGAGAATCTGCTCAGCGTGCTGCGCGGAAAGACGATCCCGGAGACGCTACTGCATCAGTATCTGCCGCAGATTTCGGCGGCCGAAGCCGGCGATCCCGAGACCATATTGATTACCGCGGTCGACAGTGTGCTGGCCGATTACCAGAGCGCTTGCGGCACGATGCCCTGAACTTTTCCGAGCAAAAAGGAGGACGCCTGGCTGCCGGGCCGCGAATCCGCCCTTCCCTCTCCGACGCTTACCGCGTCGTATAGCCACCATCGATCACCAGCACTTCGCCGGTGACATAGCTTGCGGCGGCCGAGCAGAGGAACAAGGCTGCACCCGCCACCTCCTCCGGCTGCCCGACACGGCCCATTGGCGTCATGCTGCGCCAGGTCGGGAACCAATCCGGATTGGCGATGCCGCCGCGCGACATATCGGTCTCGATATAGCCGGGAGCAATGGCATTGACGCGGATGTTCTCGGCGGCGACTTCGCTTGCCAGGCTCTTCGTCATCATATGGACTGCCGCTTTGGAGGCGTTATAAGCGACCTGATTCTGCGGAATGTTGGACACGATGCCGGAGATCGAGCCGATATTGAGGATGACGCCGCCGCCCTGGCGCCGCATCGGTGCAAGTGCTGCGCGGCAGGCGCGAAAGACGGCGTCGACATTGACAGTCATGATCTCGCGCCAGATGGCATCGGAGAATTCCCCACTGTCGCCATGAATGGCGATGCCGGCATTGTTGACGAGGATATCGAGCCGACCCGCCCGTGAGAGTATCTGGGCAATGAGCCTATCGGCAGCATGGTCTGTCATCATGTCGGCGACGACGAAATCGCGATCGACGCCGGCCTTGGCCAGCCGGTCTTCCGCCGCCGCGCTGCGGGTTCTCCCGCTGATGAAGACTTTGGCGCCCGCCTCGCCGAGTGCCTCGGCGATCGCCAGGCCGATGCCGCGCGTGCCGCCGGTCACAAGCGCCACCTGTCCGTTCAGGCGAAATCTGTCGAAGATCATGGCCGTTTCCTTTCTGTGGCTATGGGGGCTGGCGCATCTGCTCAGATGTCGGTGCTCTGCGGCAGAATGACGAGGTCGCGGATCGTGACGTTGCGTGGGCGCGTCAGCATGAAGAGCACCGCTTCGGCCACTTCTTTCGGCTCCATCAGACCACCGGCGGCGAGCGCCTCGTCGAGCTTCTCCTGCGGCCAATCGCTCAGAAGAGCGGTCACGACAGGCCCTGGCGCGACGGCGCCGACCCGCAAGCCATGCTTGGCAACCTGGCGCCGGAGGGTGTGGACGAAGGCCTGGACCGCGTGTTTGGAAGCCGTATAGATCGGCTCCCAGACCACCGGGATCATCCCGGCGACCGAACTCGTCAGGATGATATCGCCGGTCTTGCGTCCGACCATATGCGGCAGGACGGCATGCACCGAGCGAAATGCGGCGTTGATGTTTAGGTTGAGCATGCGATCCCAGGCGTCGGGATCGCCGTCAAGCACTTCACCGCCGATATAGGAGCCGGCATTGGCATGGAAAATGTCCAACTGGCCCGCTTCCTCCAGAATAGCGGGCATCATCTGCGCCACGCTTTTTGGATCCAAGAGATCGACGACCAGGGGAATTGCCTTTTCGCCGAGTTTCGAGCAGACATCCCTCAACGCCTCTTCGTTGCGGTCGATCAGCACGACGCGGGCGCCTGATGCAAGCACGGTCCTGGCGCACTCCAGGCCGATACCCGACGCCGCCCCAGTGACGGCCGCGACTTTTCCAGACAGATCCTGTCCCATTTTCTTCCTCTGCTTTCCTGTTGATCTAGGCCCGGCCGTGTGAAATGCGCGAGCGGCGTGCCAGTGAGTCGACGATGACGGCGACGGCAAGAACGGCCCCCGTGATCATGTAACGAAGCGATGACGACAGATCGAGGAGCGTCAGACCGCTGGCGATCGACTGGATGACGATGATGCCGAGAAGGGCCGAATAGGCACTGCCGCGTCCGCCGAACAGGCTGGTGCCGCCGATGACCGCCGCAGCGATGGCGTTGAGATTGACGTCGCCGGTGCCCGCCTGCTGGCTGGCCGTCGCCAGTCGCGCTGCCGACAGCACGCCGCCGGTCGCGGCCAGCAGAGCGCACATGACGAAGGCGCTCGCATAGATGCGTGATACGTTGATGCCCGAGCGGCGGGCCGCCTCCCTGTTGCCGCCGACGGCATGCATGGAGCGGCCCCACTTCGTGCGGGTCAGCGCATAGTTCATCGCTGCGACCAGGCCGACGAACAGGCCAAACATCCATGGAATGCCGCGGGACTGGTTGAGATAGAAGGCGACCGCTTCCAGAGCGACGGTGATGATGACGGCACGCAGAAGCAGTCCGCCAACCGATTTCGAGGACAAGCCGGCCGCCCGTCGGCGCGCCGCCGTGCGGTAGCTCGCGAAGAAGAAGCCAAAGCCCGCAACCGCCACCAGCAGATAGGCGACCGGGTCGGGCATGACCATGATCTGGCCGAAGTTCACCAGCCACGACCCATAGGGAAGATTGATCGAACCGGTTGCTCCGAGCATATACAGCTGCAGGCCGAGAACCGCGAGCAGTCCGGACAGCGTGGAGACGAAGCTCGGCATCCCGAAGCGGTTGAACAGGAACGCGTAGAGCGAGCCGATCAGAGCGCCGACGATCATCGCGGCGAGCACCGCCGCGACCACCGGCCAGCCCTGATTGACCCAGAAGACGCCGGTGAGCGCCGAGGCGAAGCCGCTGACCGAACCGACGGAGAGATCGATCTCGCCGACCATCAGGATGCAGACGATACCGAGCGAGATGACGCCGACCGTCGAGCAGTCGAATAGCATGTTCACGAGGTTGGCGCTGGAGAGAAACACCGGATTGAGCGCCTGGAAGACCGTCCAGATGATCGCCAGGCCGACGATGACAGGCAGCGAGCCGAGGTCGCCCGAGCGGATGCGGTCCCAGAAGGCGCGGACCGACCCGGCAAGGCTGTCGTCATGGCGCACTCTTTCGTCGCGCCGGTCGAGAAGCGCGGGTGATGCCGGTTCGTTCTGAATGGTCTTCATCATGGCCTTCCCTCCTCATTCTCTTGGCTCTGTGCCTTGCGGCGCATGGCGCGGCGGGAGACGGAATTGTTGGATGCGCCGGTAATCGCGCTGACGAGCTCTTCGTTGGATGCGTCGGGCATGAAGGTGCCGTTGTTGCGGCCGAGCCGAAGGACGACGATACGGTCGGCGACGGCCCGCACATCCTCCATGTTATGGCTGATCATGATGACGCCGAGGCCGCGTTCACGCACGCGTTCGATCAGATCCAGTACCTCGGCGGTCTGGGCAACGCCGAGTGCGGCGGTGGGTTCGTCGAGCATGATCAGTTTCGGTTCGAGCAACAGCGACCGGGCGATCGCTACTGTTTGACGCTGGCCCCCGGAAAGCGAAGCGACGGGCTCACGCACGCTCGGGATCCGCGCGGAAAGTTCGTTCAGAAGCTTCCAGGCGCGGATCTCCATCGCGACCTCGTCGAGCTGGAAGGGATTGAGCTCCTTTCCGAGAAAGATGTTGGCGACGACGTCGAGATTTTCGCACAGCGCCAAATCCTGGAACACGGTCGCAATGCCCAGATTGAGCGCAGCGCTGGGGCTCGATAAATCTGCCTGTTGACCCTCGAACAGGATGGTGCCCGAGGTTGGCTGGTGCACGCCGGCCAGGATCTTGACCAGCGTCGATTTGCCGGCGCCATTGTCGCCCACTAGCGCCACGACTTCACCGGCATGCACATCGAGTTCGATATCGGTCAGCGCCGACACCGCTCCGAAATTCTTCGAAATTCCACGCAGGCTGAGGACGGGCTGGCGGGACTCAAATTGATAAGAGGTTTCAGACATCGCCTGGTCTTTCGGAAAAAGCGAAATCGGAAGCGCGACCGATGGCGGTCGCGCTTCCCTTTGGATTATTTGGTGATGCCGAGCTTCTTGCAGCCGTCTGCGTAACGGCCGGTGCAGAGTTCTTCGGCGGTGTTGATCTTCTTGTCGATGATCTCGGCCTTCAGGTTTTCGGCAGTGACGACGGCCGGCACGAAAAGCTGGGCGGGCGTGTCGTAGAGCGTCATCTCGGCCTTGATTGTCTCACCTGCCAACAGCTTCACGGCGACATCGGCAGCGGCAGCGGCGACGATTTCGCTCGGCTTGGAGATCGTGTTGTACTGATCCCCGGATATGATGAGCTGCAGCGCGGCGATCGTCGCGTCATTGCCGGTCACCGGCGGCACCGGATCGACACCGGCTGCCTTGAAGGCTGCGATGGCACCACCGCCGGTGCCGTCATTGGCGGCGACGACGCCGACGATCTGCTTTCCGAAACGCGTGATCTGTCCGGCGGCCCATTGCTGAGCGTTCGCCGGCTGCCAGTTCGGCGTATCGAATTCGGCAAGCGTCTTGTATCCGCCGCTCGCCAGACCCTCATGAATGCCGTCCTTGATCAGCCCGGCAGCGGCATCGGTCGGCGAGCCGTTGATCTGCAGAATGCCGCCGCCGTCAGTCGGCACGTTCTTGGCCTTCAGATGCTGGACCAGCGACTCCGCGATCGCCTTGCCGATCGCCTTATTGTCGAAGGAGACGTAGAAATCGGCCTTGCCCTTCGGGATCGGGCGGTCATAGGCGATGACCTTGACGCCCTGACTCTGGGCGAGTTGAACGAGAGAGGCTGCCGCCGCCGAATCCACCGGATCCAGCACGATGACCTTGGCGCCCTGGGTGATCGCCGAATTGAACTGTTGCTGCTGTTTGGCGATATCGGCATCGGCATTCTGATAGATGACCTTGCAGGACGCACAAAGCTTCTTCATTTCGGCGACGAAGCCCGGATGGTCGTGCTCTTCATAACGGGTCGAGCCCTGGTCGGGCATAAGGAACGCGACGGTTGCATCCGCAACCGCGCTTTGTGCAAAGGCGGAACTCCCGCCGAGCAAGGACAGCATAAGTGCCGCGGCGCCTACCGCTCTTGTCGAAAATTTCGTCATTTCCATCTCCTCCCATTGGAAAAAATCGTGTAGTGCATGATTGCAGTGTTCTGCTGTGCCGTTCGGCTGAATGAGCGGCTGTGCCTGTCCCGGCTGTTTCTGAGGACAAGCGTCTCCTTTCGCGAGCGGCTCCTCGCGCGCTCACGTTCAAGCCTGCGTCAGTTTTCGCTCCTCCTCCTTGTCCTCCCCTATTGCCGTCTTCGGCGGACCTTATGCCGCCTTCGCCACGTTGATATTGTCACCCAACAATCGCCGGAAGCGGGATGGCGTCATGCCTTTTTCCGCGAGAAACTGGCGGTTGAAGTTGGACAGATTGTTGAAGCCGACCTCGAAGCAGATGTCGGTGATCGACGCATGCTCGTCGCTCATCAGGATCTGGCAGGCGAGATTGATGCGCAGGCGTTTCACATATTGCACGAGCGACATGCCGGTATGGCGGCGGAAAGCGCGTGAGAAGGCGCCTGTGGACTGTCCGGCAATTTCAGCGAGATCGGTTTCGTCGAAGGATTTCGTCAGATTTTCTCTGATATAGGCGAGCGCCTTATTGATGCCGGCCGACATATAGCCCGAGGGGTCGGGCAGATAGCTGGGACTTGCGAGAAGCTGGGCATCCTGCGCCCGGCTGAGCAGCCCGACGATCATCATGAAGAGCTCGATACGGCGTACGCCCTGGGCCTGCTGCACCTCGTTCATCAGAGGCGCCGCCTGCCGGCTGGTCTCAGTGCCGAAGAGCACGCCCCGGCGGGACGCTTCGAGGACCGGCTCGAAGGGATTGAGCTCGGGCAGCACCTTCATCGTGTCGCTGATGAAATTCTCACTGAACTGGATTAGCTGGCATCGAAGCGGAATGCTCGATCCCTTCGGGACGTCGCTGATCCAGTTGTGAGGAAGATTGGGGCCGGCCAGCACCAGATTGCCCGGTTCGAACTCGCCGATGAAATCGCCGACGAAATAGCGTCCTGTGGTCGCCACGACGAGATGCAGTTCATATTCCGGATGAAAATGCCAGCGAACGGTGTGATAGGGATAGCCATGCGCCTTCGTTGCGAAGGATTCGCCCGGTCTGATCTGAACGACTTCCAAGTCAGGTTCCATCGTTTCCTCCTCCGAGGGGCGGTTCTACGTCCGCCCGCCAAATTCCCTTTTGGCTTTATTATTATGACGAGTGTAGTGGGCTCGCTTCATGCCCGCCACCACGATTCCCGGCCAAAACCGATACTTTTTTGATGATTGACGCAACGCAGGCGGCGCAAAGACGACGGGAATCTGCCCTTGAGACCGTCTGAAATTCATCTCAGGCGGCCAGGGCGGCAATGACATTCCTGACCAGTGCAGCCGAAGACAGCCGGCTCGTGGCGCAGCTCGGGGCGCCGATGGCCCCGACACGCACGGAGACGCCGCCGCGCGCATTGGCGATCGCAAACATCGACTCGTCGGTCAAATCATCGCCGATAGTAATGGGGCAGCGGTTCTTGAAAGGATCTGACTGAAAAAAGCGCTCCAGCGCATCGCCCTTGCTCGACCGTGCCGGTCGCAACTCGAACACCCTTTTACCGAGCTGCAACGCCCAGTTCGGTCCGGCCAGCTCCGCATAGTGATGCATGCGCTCCTCGAGCACTTTCTCATATTCGGGCGCCAGCCGGTAGTGCGCGGCAACGGCGGCACCCTTATCCTCTATCAGAACTCCCGGATAATGTTCGGCTTCGGCGGTCAATGCATGTTTCAGTGCCTGGAACTCGGGGGTCGCCTCGACCGTATGCATTCCGGCGGCGCTCCTGATCTCGGCGCCATGCAGGCCTGCGGTTGGAAATGCAAAGGGCTTGAACAGCTCGTCTGCATAAGCAAGCGAGCGCCCGGTGACCAGCGCCAAGGCGCCGCCGAGCTTGTTGGAAAGGCGATGAAGGTGTCCGGGCAGGTCCTCTGGGACCTCAATCGCATCCGGTGTCGGTGCAAGATTGAGCAGTGTTCCGTCGATGTCGAGGAACATCGCCCAATGATCAGGTTCCTCCAGCACCATTGAAAGCATTTCCTGGGTAGCGGTGTCGTTCTGCACGGCATTCTCCAAACTTTGCAATCAGTGAAGCTAGGTCGCCCGCCGGCAAGGACAAGATGACGTCGGCGGCACGGGAACATCCAAAGGCGGGTCAGCGTTTAATCTCGCCGCCCGTTCAAGCACTCGCGCCGCAAAGGTAAATCGATGGCCAAAAGCAATTCCAAGAATAGCGAGGAGGTCATCGCGCCGTTGGCGCATGGCGCGACTGTTTTGCCGCTTGTGACGATCGACGACTACAACAATGAACTGCGTGACAAGAACGGCTTTGTTGGCGACAACGCCAACAAGAAGACTTTCCAGCAGAAGCTCGACGATTGGAGAAAACATGTCCGCAAGTTCGGAGATGACCCGATCGGGAAGGTTTCGACAGCCAAGCTTTCCAAGAAAAAAATCGAGTCTCTGCTGAAAGGGGACGACATGGAGGCCGCCGCACTGGTCATGGGGGCGGTGGAGGACTTCGCGCAGGACTTTGCCGAGGTCATCAAAAAATTCCTCAAGGACGAGCGCTGGTCCAAGACCGAGCGCATCGTCGTCGGCGGCGGCTTCAGACAGAGCCGCTTCGGGGAACTGACGATCGCCAGGACCATGGTTCTGCTCAAGGCGGCCGGCATCAATATCGAGGTCGTCCCGATCGTCCACCATCCCGACGAGGCTGGGCTGATCGGCTCCGTCCACCTCATGCCTTCCTGGATGTTCAAAGGCTATGAGGCGATGCTGGCCGTCGATATCGGCGGCACAAACGTCCGTGCCGGAGTCGTCGAGTTCGGAAAGGAAAAAAAACCGCACTTCGCCGATGCGAGTGTCTGGGAATCAACGATCTGGCGTCACGCCGACGACGAGCCGAGCCGCAGTGCGACGGTAGAAAGGCTGGCGGCGATGTTGCAGGAACTGATCGATAAGGCAGAAAAGGCCAATCTGAAGCCGGCCCCGATCATCGGGATCGGCTGTCCCGGCATCATCAAGGCAGACGGCTCGATCGAACGCGGCGGACAGAACCTGCCGGGCGGCAATTGGGAAAGCGACAGCTTCAACCTTCCCGCCGCACTGATGAAGGCCATCCCCGCAATCGGCGATCACAGCACATTCGTGATGATGCACAATGACGCCGTCGTGCAGGGCCTGTCGCAGATCCCTTTCATCGATGACGTATCGACATGGGCGGTACTGACCATCGGCACAGGGTTGGGCAATGCCCATTTCACCAATCGCGAGGGATGAAAGCGCGATAGCCCGACCAAGAACGGGAAAGCGGCCGGCAGAGCAGGTCGTCCTCCTCCGCGCGGACCGCAATATAGAGTCGGCCGGCGCTGCGTCACCTTATGGTAAATAACAGGTAAACAACGAGGAATTCCGTAGACGGAAGCAAATTCGCCCATAGGTTCCGCTAGGCAAGTGCAGGTTTCCGGAGGGGTAGGTCGATACGGGACCGTTAACGATTTCGATCATACCTCTCCAGACATGATTCGCATAGCGCGAGCGTTTGCAATCCTCACGGTCGATGGTCGCAGCTGACTGTTCCAGTCTGCGCCCAACCGCAACTCGCGACTCCTCTAGTACGCATTGTCTGAACGGAACGCGGCCGTCGTATCCGCGGGCATGCCGTCGCATTGTCGCCGTCGCAAGCGCCATCTCGGGAGCGATGCTTGATTGAGCCCCTCTCCTTTTTCGCCGCACATGGAAAAGATGGTGATAAAGTCGGCGGGCGGTTCTCCGCCGGTTCAAATTGCGCTTATCTCTCCTTCACGCAAGCCCATATGCAGACGAAAGATGGAAGATGAACTTCAAGGGAATAAGCGCTCCGCTCAATGCCGGCCGTCTCGAACAAATGCTCGGGCTTGCCCCGTCACGCCGCGATCCCGAATCCCAAGATGGGAATGTCAAGTCTTCCGGCGTCGAGCCCGTCCGCGGCTTGGAGGCCGAAAGCCTCTGCCCTTCGTCTGCTTATAAATAGGAAGCGGCATTTACCTGGTCGGCCTGTGCCAAGCCCAGTTATCTCCGAGAAGAGTCGGCGGTGCCTTCAGGTCCGTCGAGAACCTGCCGCGATATGTCGGGGCGGCTTTGGCGATGCGGGTTCGCCGCCGTTGTCAGCTGACAATTGCGCTAAGATTCCGGAATTCCACGTAATTTTTTCGACGAATTCAGTTTGTTATATATTGGCTAACCAAGAATTCGCTTGACGGAATCGCGAGACTCACGATCATTTGCGCAAAATTGCCCGATTTATCAGGATTTGCGTGAATGCCGACCAAGGCCGCGATAGTTGAGAAAGCCAGAAGAGCGAGTCAAGTCTCGATCGACGAGACGATTGCGCAGGACTCGACGATGCTCAGCAGCCAGCTCCAGGTGCTGTTCGAGCGGTTGTTTTCGCCCGATGCCCGCAAGTCGCTGCGGCGGTTCAGCAGCACCGAGGCCGCCAAGCTGCTCGGCGTCACCGACAGCTATGTTCGTCATCTCACTGCCCAGGTGGAAAGCATCAATCCTGAAAAGACGTCCGCGGGTCGCCGTGTCTTCTCGCTCGAAGAAATCCATGCGATGCGCCAGCATCTGGGGCGCACCAAACCATCCTATCTGCCGATGCGCCGGCCGGGCGATCATCTCCAGGTGATCGCCGTCACCAATTTCAAGGGCGGATCCGGCAAGACGACAACGTCAATCCATCTGGCGCAGTTCCTGGCGCTGCGTGGCTATCGCGTGCTCGCCGTCGACCTTGACCCGCAGGCGTCGATGTCGGCGATGCTCGGATATCAGCCGGAGTTCGATGTCGGTGAAAACGAGACGCTTTACGGCGCCATCAAGTATGACGAGACGCGCCGTGACGTGGCCGACATCGTCCGCCAGACCTATTTCCCCGGTCTCGATCTCATCCCGGGCAATCTCGAACTGCACGAGTTCGAGCACGATACGCCGAAGGCGCTGGCCGACAGCAATCGCGACGACAAGGACATGTTCTTCATGCGGGTCGGCAATGCGCTGCATTCGCTGGAGCAGAGCTACGACGTCGTCATCATCGATTGCCCCCCTACCCTCGGCTTTCTTACGCTGTCTGCTCTCTGCGCTGCCACTGCCGTGCTGATCACCGTTCATCCACAGATGCTCGACGTGGCGTCGATGAACCAGTTCCTGACGATGACCTCCGACCTTTTGGCCGTCGTCAAACAGGCCGGCGGCAATCTCGAATATGACTGGATGCGTTATCTGATCACCCGCTATGAGTCCAATGACGGTCCGCAGGCGCAGATCGTCGCCTTCCTGCGCAGCCTGTTCGGCGAGCGCGTGCTGACCTCGATGATGGTAAAGTCAACGGCGGTTTCGGACGCTGGCCTGTCCAAGCAGACGATCTACGAGGCGGGCCGCGAGACGATGCATCGCCAGACCTATGACCGCGGCGTCGAATCCGTCGACAACGTCAATGCCGAGGTCGAGCAACTCATCCGCAGTGCATGGAGCAGGACATGAGCCCAAAAGGTCGCGATATCCTGAAGAGCATGGTTGGCGCCGTCGAACCGGCATGGCCGGAGACGCCAAGCGCGCCACCGCCGCATCGGCCGTCGGGTGCGGTCAAGGCGATGAACCTGTCGCTGGGACGGTTAGGAGAGGAAGCAGCGGCCGCCAAGGCCCTGCGTGAGTCCCTCGCCTCTGGCGACAAAGTGCTGGAGATCGATCCGGCTGTCGTCGAAATGTCCTTTATTCGTGACCGCATCCCGGTCGACAAGGATCCCGAGTTCGAGCGATTGAAGCAGTCGATCCAGGAAAGCGGACAGCAGGTTCCGATCCTTGTGCGTCCGGACCCGGTAAAGGCCGGGCATTACCAGGCCGCCTATGGCCACCGGCGCTTGCGTGCGGCCGCGGAGACCGGTGTTGCCGTCAAGGCCGTTGTGCGCAAACTCACGGATGAAGAGTTGATCCTTGCGCAGGGTCAGGAGAACGGCCCGCGTGTCGACTTGAGTTTCATCGAACGGGCGCTGTTTGCGCGACGCATGGATGAGCATGGCTTCAGTCGCGACATGATTGCCCAGGCGCTGGCGACGGATAAACCGGAAACGTCACGGCTGCTGCAGGTGGCGCAGACGATCGATCCCGAGATTATCCTTGCCATTGGACCTGCGCCCAAGGTGGGGCGCCCCCGCTGGCTGGCCTTTGCCGAAAAATTCAGGGAGACAGGTGGGCGGAAGAAGGTGCAGGCCGTAATCGCCGGCGCCGCTTTCCAAACGCTGGAGAGCAATAGCCGCTTCGATGTCACCTGGAAGGCACTGGAGGAGAAGGGCGCGCCGCAGCGGGTCGAGCAGACGCTTCGGACGCAAAGCGGCGGGACGCTTGCTTCGGTGAGCCGCTCGGGCAAGAGCTTTCGCATCACCGTTAAATCGGCGGCATTTTCTGATTTCCTGGCTCGGCGGTTGGCAGGTCTCGCCGCCGAATTTGAAGAGGAAAATAACGGAAAATGAGGCAGTTTAACTGATTGTCAGCTGACAATTTGAACAGGAGATAACGCGCAAAAGAAAAAAGCCCCCGAACGTCACCGTCACGGAAGCTTTCCTCGTAGTCTTGAACACCTCCGAGAATCGCACTTCCGAGAATCGCTGTCAAGAGTTTTTGGCGCCGTTCAGGCGAGCAGATTTCTGTTGCCTCGTCGAGGTGGAAGATATGGAAACCGGAAGTATAACGACGCCCTTTGGGCGGCGGTCGATGACGCTTGGAATGCTCGCAAACCAGGTCATGGCAAGCGAGATCAAGCCTGATCAGTCGGTCGACAAATGGAAACTGTTTCGCGCGCTGTGCGAAGCAAAGCCGTTGCTCGGCATCACCGATCGCGCGCTTGCGGTGCTCAACGCGTTGTTGAGCTTTTATCCGAAGAACGAACTGGCCCAGGAAAACGGCTTGATCGTCTTCCCGTCGAATATCCAGCTGTCGCTCCGAACGCATGGCATGGCCGAACAGACGGTGCGGCGCCATCTTGCGGCACTTGTCGAGGCGGGGCTCCTGTTGCGCAAGGACAGTCCCAACGGCAAGCGCTATGTCCGCAGGGACAGCGCAGGGGAGGTCAACGAGGCCTTCGGCTTCTCGCTGGCGCCACTGCTTGCCCGGGCCGAGGAGATCGAGCAGCTCGCAGCCGAGGTGATGGCGGAGCGACAGCACGTCCAGCGCTTGCGCGAACGCGTCACGCTTTGCCGCCGTGATATCGCCAAGCTGATCGAAGCGGGCGTCGAGGAGGACGTGCCAGGGGATTGGCAGGGGCTGTATCAGGAATTTCGGGACTTGGTCGAAGGCCTGCCGAGGTCGCCGACGACAGCCCAGATCGAACAGCTGCTGGATGAATTGACGGCACTTCGGGCGGAGATCCTTAACCGGCTGCAAACTCAGATTAAATCAACAAAACAGCGCGGCAATGCCCATTATATCGAGCGTCACATACAGAATTCAAATCCCGAATCCACTTCTGAACTTGAACCAAGCTTCGAAACGAAGCAGGGCGCAGCGGCGGAGCAAGACAATGGGCGAGGGGTCGTGACGATGGAAGGGAAGAAGCACGAGGATGCCGAGATGACCAAGCTGGAGGAACGGCAAGGCGGGGGACCGGGCGGTCGCCATAATGCTGGCGGCCTGAAATCCTTCCCGCTTGGCCTGGTCCTGCAGGCCTGCCCGGAAATCCTGGCCTATGGGCCGAATGGCGTGATCGGCAACTGGCGCGAGCTGATGAGCGCTGCCGTCACGGTTCGATCGATGCTGGGCGTCAGCCCGTCAGCCTATGAGGAGGCGGCAAATGTGATGGGCGCTGAGAACGCTGCGACCGTGATGGCATGCATCCTGGAACGCGGGGGCCACATCAATTCAGCCGGCGGCTATCTTCGCGACCTGACGCGGCGAAGTGAAAAGGGAGAATTCGCGATCGGCCCGATGCTGATGGCGCTCCTGCGGGCAAATGCGCCGGCCGGCCGAAAGGCTGGATAGGTCTCGGCGGCTGCCGGTGGTCGGGTGGATGCCGGCGAAGCATGTCAAAACGGAGGAGGGACGATGTGGAGAATTTCAGCGGATAAGCCTTCGCTCGAGGAAAGCCTGCATGTCGCGGCGTCCGTCCACCACGCAATAGACGACGACGTCGGTGCCGATGATGCGGTAGATCATACGCCAGGGTTTATGGTGCAGTTCCCGGTATTCGGAGATGCCGATGCTGGCCAATTCCCTTGGGATATTTCTGCGGGCGGGGAATTCTTCGAGATCGGCACAGGCGCTCTCGATTTCCGTCAGGATGCGTTCCGCCGTTTCGGTGCCGTCGCGACCGGCGATGAAACGATAGAGATCCTCGACGTCGCGCTCCGCGCCTTCGGCGAAAAGAACACGATAAGGCATCAGGACTGGCTGTCGGCCAGACGCTTGCGAATGTGCGCGAAGGATTCCGCAGCGGGGCGCGTCTTGCCTTCCTCGACTTGCCGATTGGTAAGCGCCAGCACCTTCAGGAGCGCCAAGGTCTCCTGTGTCTCTTCATACTGGCCGACATCCTGAAGGATCGCCTTTGCCTCGCCGTGAAGGGTTATGACGACAGGCTGCGGGTTGTCCTTCAGCGTCCGGATGATTTCGGGCGCGTGCGCCTTGAGATAGCTGATCGGCTTGACCCGTTCTGACAGCTTCATGCGATTACTCCCTTTCGACCAAAATATAGATCATCAAATGGTCGATTGGAAGAGCTCAACCGGCGATCCCAGCACGCCATCGGAGCGTTCAGGCGCGCCTGCTTTTTTCCCCTCAGTGGCTGCGAAAGAGAATGTCATTTCTTATAACAAAGTTTGTCTACTGATTTTATAGAGTAAGTTTTGCAACCATTGAGCGGATCGCGGCGTCATGACTTACCTCCTCAGCCTTCTCGACAAAAGCCCGATCGAACAGGGCCTTTCCGCCGTGGACGCGTTGAGGGCGACGGTGAAGATCGCCACCCGGGCCGAGGAACTCGGTTATCACCGATTCTGGGTCGCCGAACACCATAACATGTCCAACCTGGCGAGCTCCGCACCGGAAGCGTTGATCGCCTACCTTCTCGCCAGGACCTCCAAGATCCGCGTCGGCTCCGGCGGCGTCATGCTGCAGCATTATAGCGCCTACAAGGTTGCCGAGACCTTCAATCTACTGGCTTCGCTCGCGCCCGGCCGCGTCGATCTTGGAGTCGGCAAAGCGCCGGGCGGTTTCCCGCTATCGACGCGGGCTCTGCAGCTTGCCGTCGATCCGTCTAGGAAGCCGGATTTTGCACGCCAACTTTCGGACCTCAATACCTATCTCGCCGCCGACCCCGACTACGACGGCGCGCAGGCAACGCCCTTTCCGCCGATGGCTCCTGAACGTTTCCTGCTCGGCGCCAGCGTCGAAAGCGCTGAACTCGCTGCCGAGAAGGGCTGGCAGCTCGTCTTCGCCGGCCACCTGAACGGCGATCCTGACAATCTCAGCAAGACTTTCGCGGCCTATGAGCGGGCATCCGGCGGCAAGCGCCCGATCCTGGCGCTCGCCGCCTTTGCCGCCGAAAGCGAGGAATATGCCCGCGAGCGCGTCGGTAGTCTGCGCATCGTCAAGGTGTTCCTGCCGAGCGGCCAGACCGTCAATGTCGGCAGTGAGGAGCAGGCAGCCGAATTTGCCCGTCAGGCGGGCGTCACCGACTACCGCATCGAGGAAAAGGTGCCGAGCGTGCTCCACGGCACGGCCAAGCAGATCCGCGGGGAACTGGACCAGCTTCACCGCCGGTACGGCGTCAAGGAGTTCGTCCTCGACACGCCGGCGCTTTCAACCGCCGACCGCCTTGCCTCGATCGAGCTGCTCGCCGCCGAGCGGCTGTCCCTCGTCGCCTGACCCTTTTCAAGGAGGATCGAATCCCATGACTCAGAAACACGTCACGTTCGGCATCATGCTGCAGGGGCCTGGCGGCCATATGAATGCCTGGAAGCATCCGAGCGGGCCAGCCGATGCCAGCGTCAATTTCGACTTCGTCGTCGAAACGGCACGCAAGGCGGAGGCTGCCGGCATCGCCTTTGCCTTCGTCGCCGACGGACTTTATATCAACGAACACTCGATCCCGCATTTCCTCAACCGGTTCGAGCCGATCGCCATTCTCTCGGCGCTGGCAGCCTCCACCTCGAAGATCGGGCTTGTCGGCACGGTCTCGACCTCCTACAGCGATCCCTTCACCATCGCCCGCCAGTTCGCCTCGATCGATCTCATCAGCGGCGGCAGGGCAGGGTGGAATGCGGTGACCTCGCCGCTCGAAGGCTCGGGGCGCAATTACAGCCGCGAACATCCCGAGCACGAGCTGCGCTACGAGATCGCCGAGGATTATATCGAAGCGATCAAAGGCCTCTGGGATTCCTGGGACGACGATGCTTTCGTGCGCAATCGCGAGACTGGCGTCTTTGTCGATAAGACGAAGATGCATCGGCTCAACCATAAGGGCCGTTTTTTCCGCATCGAGGGGCCGCTCAACATCGGCCGTTCGAAGCAGGGCCAGCCCGTCGTCTTTCAGGCCGGTGCTTCGGATTCCGGTATCCGGCTTGCCGGCAAACATGCCGATGCCGTCTTCACCAATGGCGGGCCGTTCGATGAGGCGCAGACCTTCTACCGGCAGCTCAAGGACAGCGTGATTGCGCATGGCCGCAGTGCCGCGGAAGTCGGTATCTATCCAGGCATCGGGCCGATCGTCGGAGCGACGCCCGAGGAGGCGGAAGCCAAGTACCAGGCGATCCGCAATCTCGTCACGATCGAAGAGGCGCTCCTCTACCTCGGCCGCTTCTTCGATCATCATGATTTCAGCGTCTACCCGCTCGACGATCAGTTCCCTGAACTGGGCGATATCGGCAGGAACAATTTCCGCGCCACCACCGATCGCATCAAAAGGACAGCACGGGAAAAAGGGCTGACGCTGCGCCAGGTCGCGCTCGATTCAGCAACGCCGCGCACTGCCTTCATCGGCACTGCCGAGCATATCGCCGACGAGATCATCCGCTGGGTGGATCATGGCGCCGCCGACGGCTTCATCCTCGGCTTTCCCGTCATTGCCGAGGGCTTCGACGATTTCGCCCGATATGTCCTGCCGATCCTCACCGAGCGCGGCTATTTCGATCCCGTCCTGAAGGGCGAGACGCTGCGCGACCATCTGGGCCTGCCCTTCCGCGAAAGCCGCTATGCGACCGCTACGGATGAGCTCGAACGCGGAAAGGCTGTCGGCGCCTGAGGCGCCGGCGAACCGCCATGGACGTCATCGCTCAGAACCCGTGCAGCAACGATCCGGTCGAGAAGGGCATCGCCTGCTATCTCGATGAAATCATCGCGCTGCGCCATGATCTGCACCAATATCCCGAGCTGGCGTTCCAGGAGCTGAGGACCAGCAAGCTCGTGGCATCCCGCCTTTCCTCCTGGGGCTATGAGGTGGCGACGGGCATTGCCGGCACCGGCATCGTCGCCACCCTCAGGCGCGGCGAAGGCAAGAGGCGCCTTGGCATCCGGGCCGATATGGACGCGCTGCCGATCGAGGAGGCGACCGACCTTGGTTATGCCAGCAGCAACCCCGGCGTCATGCATGCCTGCGGCCATGACGGGCACACGTCCATCCTGCTGGCGGCTGCCCGCTATCTCGCAGAGAGCGGCACTTTCAACGGCACGCTCCGGCTGATCTTCCAGCCGGCGGAAGAGATCGGCGCGGGCGCCCGAAAGATGATTTCGGAAGGGTTGTTCGAACGTTTTCCCGTCGATGCGGTGTTCGGGTTGCACAACTGGCCCGGTGTCGCGGCAGGTCAGTTCGGCTTTGTCACCGGCCCCGCCATGGCGTCGGTCGACCAGGCGGTCGTCAGGATCATCGGCAAGGGCGGCCATGGCGCCGAGCCGCACCGCGCCGTCGACCCGGTGCTGGCGTCGGCCTCCTTCATCACCGCGCTCCAGAGCGTCGTCTCGCGGAATGTCGATCCGCAGGACATGGCGGTCGCCACCGTCGGCTCGATCCATGCCGGATCCGCCTCGAACGTTATCCCGGAAAGCGTGGAGATGAAGCTCACCATGCGGGCCTTCAGCGAGACGGTCCGCCAGCTGCTGCAGGAGCGCATTCCGGCCCTTGCCCGCGCCCAGGCCGAAAGCTTCGGCGCCGAGGCTGACGTGAACTACCGGCTCGGTTTTCCGGCGCTCATTAATCACGCAAAAGAAACGGCCTTTGCCCGCGACGTCGCCTATGACGCGCTCGGTCTTGCCGCGATCGAGAAGGATTTCCGGCCGAGAACCGCAAGCGAGGATTTCGCCTTCATGCTGCAGGCCAATCCCGGCAGCTATCTCTTCGTCGGCAATGGCGACAGCGCTCCTCTCCACAGCGCCCATTACGATTTCAACGACGCGATCATCGCGCCGGCCGCCCGCTATTGGGTGCGCCTCGCGGAAACCTTCCTCACTGAAGACAACGGGTGATGAACGATATGAGCGATTCGTTTCTCTATACGACCCCTCTCGATCCCCGCGCCAAGCCGCTGATCGATGAGCTGATCTACGAATATGACAGCCGCTACGGCAATTATTTCAACGCCGAGGGTGCAGCGGCCGAGCTCAACCGCTATCCCCCCGAGGCCTTCGCGCCGCCCCATGGCAATTTTCTGCTGTTGATCCGGAATGGTGAAACCATCGGCGGCGGCGCCTTCAAGCACTATGACGATCGCACGGCCGAGTTCAAACGCATCTGGACGCGCTCCGATCTGCGCCGCCAGGGCCTCGCGCGCAAGGTTTTGGTGGAGCTGGAAGCCCAGGCCGCGCGCCAAGGTTATGGCAGGATCTATCTGACGACCGGTTTCCGCCAACCGGAGGCTGTCGGCCTTTATCTGAATTATGGCTACACCGCGCTCTTCGACACGGCTGCCGACCCCGAGATCTACAAGAGCCTGCCCTTCGAAAAGGACATCACCCATCTCGCTGCGCCGGCTTTCGAAAGCGAACCGCGCCTGAAGGTGGCCGGCGCAAGTCTCTGAAACGGCAGACCGACAATCATAAAAGGGAAACAACAATGGCACTGACGACGGATTTTGCAGGCCTCGAGCCCGCCAGCGGGACGGCAGAACCGAGGCAGGACACTTCCCGTTACCGCATCGTGCCGGCCCGCCATCCCGAGCGGCTGGCGGGTACGATATTCGCCGCTGTCGTCATCGTCGCGGTGCTCTATTCCACCTTCACCAATCCGCGTTGGGGTTGGGGCGTCTTTGCCGAATGGTTCTTTGCCGAACCAGTGCTCGTCGGCCTTGGCAGGACATTGATCCTGACCGCGCTCGCCGCCGTTTCCGGCTCCATCCTCGGAACGGCTCTGGCGCTCGCCCGTGTTTCCAAGTCGCCGCTGCTATCAGGCCTTTCCTGGGGCTATATCTGGCTGCTGCGCTCGATCCCCATGATCGTGCTGCTCTTGATCTTGAACAATCTCGGCTACCTCTACGAAACGATCAGGATTGGGGTTCCCTTCACCGACACTGTCTTGTTCAGCTATCCCACCGTGCAACTGCTGACGCCTTTTGCCGCTGCGTACCTTGGCCTCACGCTCAACCAGTCGGCGTTTTTCGCCGAGATCGTCCGCGGCGGCATTCTGTCGGTGGATCATGGGCAGCTGGAGGCCGCAGCCGCGCTCGGTCTGCCGCGCCGCCGCCAGGCTTTCCGCATCGTGCTACCACAGGCCATGCGCTCCATCCTGCCGACCGGTTTCAACGAGCTCATCGGATTGGCAAAAAGCACATCCATGGTTTACGTGCTGGCGCTGCCGGAGCTCTTTTACACGGTCCAGGTCATCTACCGCCGCAATCTCGAAGTCATTCCGCTGCTGATGGTCGCGACGGTCTGGTATCTGATCATCATGACCGTGCTCTCGGTCGCCCAGCACTATATCGAGCGCTATTTCTCCAGGGGCGCCGTGCGCAATCCGACGCCGCTGCCCTTCCAGGCATTCCTGGAGCGCTTCCGCCGTCCGCTGCCGGCCCTCGATAATACGACCGACAGAGCACGCAATCTCGGGTTCCATGACTCGACGGCACTGCGGACAGGCGGTGCGGTGCGCATCCACGCTATCTCCAAAAGTTTCGGATCGTTGAAGGTGCTCGATGGTGTCGAGCTCAACCTGGCGGCGGGCAGCGTGACGACCCTCCTGGGCCCTTCCGGTTCGGGAAAATCGACTCTGCTGCGCTCTATCAACCATCTGGAACGTGTCGACGAGGGTTTCATCTCCGTCGACGGCGACTTCGTCGGCTACAGCAGGAAAGGAGATACGCTCTATGAGCTCAAGGAAAAGGATATCCTCAAGCGCCGCGCCGATATCGGCATGGTTTTCCAGAGCTTCAACCTCTTCCCGCATCTGACCGTTCTCGAAAACCTCATCGAGGCACCGATCCAGGTTCGCGGCATCGGCCGCGAGGAAGCCGTGCAATTGGCGCGGGAACTCCTCGCCCGTATCGGCCTCAGCGACAAGATCAACGCCTATCCGCGCCAGCTCTCCGGTGGCCAGCAGCAGCGCGTGGCGATCGCCCGGGCATTGGCGCTCCGCCCCAAGGTGCTGCTCTTCGACGAGCCGACCTCCGCGCTCGATCCCGAACTCGTCGGCGAAGTGCTCGATGTCATCAAGGAACTGGCCCGCACCGGCACGACGCTCGTCATCGTCACCCATGAAATCGGTTTCGCCCGCGAGGTCGCCGACACCGTCGTCTTCATGGAAAGCGGCCGTATCCTGGAGGCTGGCCCTCCGGCCCGGATCTTTACGCAAGCGGAACATCCTCGAACACGCGAATTCCTCGCCAAGGTTCTCTAGCGCCGACAACGCTGGTGAAATGCCGGGCCGCGACGGGCTGCTCCGGTCGAATGACAACAATCACAACCTTAAGATGAAGTGGAGAATGGGCATGACATTTACAAATAGAGCAAGGCTTCTGATAGCGGGAGCCGTCACTATTGCGGCGGTCGTTTTCGGTTCCGCTCAGGCGCAGCAGAAGTTCGATCTCAGTCCCGAACAGCCGAACCGGCTGCGGGTGGAAAAGAACGAGAAGCGCATCGCCGAAATCAAGGACTTCAAGTTCGTCGAAAAGGGCGTCTTCACTGTCGGCATCAGCACAAGCGGCAATCTGCCGCTGCACGACTACGCCTCCGATTCCAAGACCGTCATCGGCTATGACGTCGATCTCGCGCAGGCGATTGCCGGCAGCCTTGGCCTGAAGCTTAACCTCGTGTCTGTCGCATGGGCCGATTGGCCGCTCGGGCTCACCTCCGGCAAGTTCGACGCGGTAATCTCGAACGTGACGGTCACGGAAGAGCGCAAGGAGAAATTCGATTTCTCGACCTACCGCAAGGATGAGCTCGGTTTCTACGTCAGGGCCGATAATCCGATCAGCTCGATCAAGCAGCCTAAGGATATTGCCGGTCTGAAGGTCATCACCGATGCCGGCACCAACCAGGAGAAGATCCTGCTGGAATGGGATCGGCAGAATGTCGCGGCCGGCCTGAAGCCGATCGAGGTGCAATATTACGACGATGACGCGGTCAAGGATCTTGCCGTCCAGTCTGGCAGGGCCGACGCCGTCTTCAGCGTCAACGCGACGCAGGCCTATTCAGCGGGGATCAACGGCAAGACCAAGCTCGTCGGCACGGTCAGCGGCGGTTGGCCGATCACCGCCGAGATTGCCGTCACCACACGCAAGGGCAGCGGACTTGCCGCACCCGTGACCAATGTCGTCAATGATCTAATCGCCAGCGGCGCCTATAAGAAAATCCTCGATGCCTGGAATCTCGGCCCCGAGGCGATCGACAAGGCGCAGACCAACCCGCCCGGCCTGCCGAAGAGCGGTTCATAACGTTCACTTGACGGACCGGCATGTGGGCCGGTCCGTCTCCTGCTTTTCGATGCAAACGGAGACATATCGACCGTGACGACCTTTCCCGCGATCCGCACCTTCTTCTACGCAGCGCTGACGGCTGCCTTAACCGGCTTCGGTGCAGCCCAAGCGGCAGGGGAATTCGACCTCAGCCCGCAGCAGCCGGGCCGGCTTCATGCCGCCAGGAACGATGCGGCGATCGCTGCGATCCCGAAGGATTTCAAGTTCGTTACACCTGGCAAGTTCACCATCGCCGTCAGCCCCAGCGGGCCTCCGCTTGCCACCTATGCCACCGACGCCAAGACAGTGGTCGGGGCCGATCCCGATTATGCCTATGCCGTCGCCGACAGTCTTGGCCTGACGCTGGAGATCGTTCCGGTCGCCTGGATCGACTGGCCGCTCGGTCTGACTTCGGGCAAATACGATGCCGTCATCTCCAATGTCGGCGTCACCGAGCAGCGCAAGGAGAAGTTCGATTTCTCCACCTATCGCCAGGGCCTGCACGGCTTCTTCGTGAGATCTGACAGCTCCATCTCCTCGATCAAGGAGCCGAAGGACGCGGCGGGCCTCAGGATCATCGTCGGCGCCGGCACCAACCAGGAGCGCATCCTGGTGAAGTGGAGCGAAGAGGACGTCGCCGCCGGCCTGAAGCCGATCGAACTGCAATATTACGATGACGAGGCGGCAAGCCTTCTCGCGCTTCGTTCCGGCCGGGCCGACGTCATCGTCCAGCCGCATGCCCAGCTCGTCTTCATCGCCGCGCGTGACAAGAACATCAAGCGGGTCGGCACGTTGAGCGCCGGCTGGCCGGATCGTTCCGATGTCGCGATCGCCACCCGCAAGGGAAGCGGCCTGGCGGACGCGCTGACAATCGCCACCAATGGCCTGATCGAGGATGGTACTTACAAGCGGATACTCGAACACTGGCATCTTTCCGAGGAAGCCCTACCGGCATCAGAGACCAATCCGCCCGGCCTGCCGAAATATTGATCCGGAAAGCATGACATGAGCGGCCGCAATATATCGATAAGCCATATCGGCTTCCTCACGCCCGGAAACTATCCCGATGACGATCCGCTGTCGGGATTGGAGCAGACGCTCCAGCAACTGCAGTATGGCGAGGAACTGGGCTTCGACAGCGCCTGGGTCCGCCAGCGGCATCTGGAGCCGGGGATTTCTTCGGCCAGCGCCTTCCTGGCGGCGGCGACGCAGCGCACCAGCCGGATCGAGCTCGGAACCGCGGTCATTCCGATCGGTTATGAAAGCCCCTACCGGCTGGCCGAAGACCTTGCCACAGTCGATGTTCTCTCGCGCGGGCGGCTGAACATCGGCGTCAGCGCCGGCCGGCCGCTGCATGCCGAGCTGATTGGCCCGCTGGCCTTCGACGGAGACTGGACGAGCTATGATTTGTCGCACGCGCGGGTGCTGCGCTTTGCCGACAATCTGCGCGGCAGCTATCTCGGCGACGAGCAGACCTTCATCAAGACGCCCTTTGGTCCGCAGCGGCCGCGTCTGCAGCCCTTTGCCAGGGGCCTGGTCGACCGCATCTGGTATGGCGGCGGGTCGCAGCATTCGGCCGAATGGGCCGGCCACAACGGTTTCAACCTCTTGACGGGGAATGTGATAACCGGGGAGGGGACGGATGACTTCTTCGTCGCCCAGTCCCGGCTGATCGATACTTATCGTGCCTGCGGAACCGCGCGCCGGATCGCACTCGGCCGCGTTATCGTGCCTCTCGACAGCGCCGATGCGGCAACGCGCCGCCGCTACCGCGATTATACCGATGGCCGGCACGAGCGGACGCTTTCGCCGCAGGGCGAGCGGCGTACCTTGTTCGCCCGCGATATCGTTGGCACGTCGGAGGAGATATTGGAGCGGCTTTTTTCCGATCCGATCCTGCCCGAAGTCAGCGAGCTGAGGCTGGAACTTCCTTACGAATTCGAGCACGAGCAATATCGCCAAATCCTCCACGACTTCGTGGCAACAATCGCACCCGAGCTCGGATGGAAAGCGCAATCCGGAACTCGGGCCGCTTCCTAAATCTCGCCAGACCGACGATCTGCGCCATTCGATGGCTGAACATTCACTTTACGAGGAACATTCATCAGTGACCAAAACGGTAGAATATTTCTTTTCGATCGGCTCGCCCTGGTCATACATTGGATTCAACGCCTTTACCGAGCTGGCGGCGCAGAACGACGTCCTCATCACGCCCTATTTGACGACAGTGGTCGAAGAAAACGGCGGCATTTTTTCGCGCAACCGCCCGGAAATCCGCCGCGCCTACTGGATTCGGGATCTCAAACGCTGGGCCCGTGTGCGCGGCAAGCAACTGTGGCTCGAGCACCGCCCCGAGCTCAGCGACCCAACACCGGCGTCCCTCTTCGTGATCGCCGCCTATCTCGACGGGCAGGATTGGGTCGGCGTGGCCCGTGCTCTGCAGCATGCCTTCTGGAGCGAGGCGAAGGATATAGGCAAGGCGGATGTGCGGGAGGCGATCGTGAACGCCGCCGGTTTCGACGGCGCCGCACTGCTCAGGCGCCAAGCCGACGACGATGTTCAGAACAAATGGTCGGCCGACCGCGTGCATGCGCGCGACAGCGGCGTCTTCGGCTTTCCGACCTACGTCCATGACGGCGAGATCTACTGGGGACAGGACAATCTGCCCTTCCTCGAACGTCATCTGCGCGGCGACAGGCCTTAGGCGCAATCAACCGGGCGAAGACGAATATTTTTTCACCCCGGCGAGCAAGGAGAGACGCCCATTCCTTTAATCTATCAATTTTATAGACAATAGTTGAAGCAATCACAGAGAGGAAAACTGATGTCAGGTTTCAAACTCGTCGGCATTGCTGGCAGCTTCAATCGTCCATCGAAGACACTGGCCCTCGTCCGGTATGTCGCCGAACGCGCAAGTGATCGATACGGCTTTACGAGCAAGACCTATGATCTCAATGATGTCGGTCCCTCACTGGGAAGCTCCTTATGGCGCAAAGACCTCGATGAGCAGGCGAGGCGCGTCCTCGACGAGATCGTGCATGCCGATGCCCTGATTATCGGCTCGCCGACCTACAAAGGCTCCTATCCCGGCCACTTCAAGCACCTCATCGATCTGATCGACCCGCACGAATTGCGGGCGAAGCCGATCATCATCACGGCGACCGGCGGCGGCGACCGGCATGCGCTGATGGTCGAGCATCAGCTTCGACCGCTGTTCGGGTTTTTCATGGCCCATACGCTGCCGACGGCCGTCTACGCCTCCGATCGCGATTTTATCGACTACGGGGTGTCGTCGGATGCGCTTTCGAACCGCATCGGCGAAGTGGTCGGGGAATTGGCGGCTTTCTTCCCCGAGGTAAAGCCGGCACTGGCGGCGGCCGAATAGGGTGGCCGCCATGCTCCGATCTCAGAAGGCGGCGCCGGACGATGCGGAAAGGCCCGAAGCGGGCGAGCAGATGTGGAGTGTCTTCGAATTCGCTCGGCGCTATCGCCTCGCCAAGCGGGAAGAGAACCGTCTGCTGATGCTCTATGGACCGAGCGCACCGCTTGGCGATCTTCTCGCCAACGCGCGACGTCATTCGCTGATTTCCTGATGCAGTTCGCCCAAAAGTGCGCAGCGGTTTTGGCATTACGACATCAAAGGCGCTCCGCATAAATCCGATTTGATGCGATGCGCTTTCGCCCGAGAACATCAGTTCCAGACAGGAGATTCGCATGAAGTTTGATTTCCACTTCTGGCTGAAGCTCGCGATCGGCCGCTTCCTTGATCCGAAGCCAGCGCGAAAGTTTCAAAACGAATTGCTCATCCGCGACGAAGAGCGCGACCGGTCTGCACGCGAATACGAACTTCATTATTGGGGCGCTACACCCGGCCATTGGTATTGAGGAGGTGGTATGATGGCAATCGTCATCGAGACCGGCCTCCGCCGGCACGCTGCTGTAAGAGCAACGGGAAGCCTTATGTCGCGATTCCGGCATGCGGTCGGGGTCTGCACGATAGCGGGCTCATTCACATTTCTGTTCGCGCTGGTGATCGGGTTGATTCGATGAGTGATGTGCTCATTCTTCCCGGCCTGTTCGGTTCGGCTGAAGGACATTGGCAACAGCACTGGCTGCAGGACCAGCCGGGCAGTCGTTGCGTTACCCAGGACGATTGGGACCATCCGAACCTTGACCGCTGGCTGCTTCGACTGGAAAGTGCGCTCGAAGAGGCTGGCGAGGCCTATCTCGTTGCCCATAGTCTCGGATGCCTGCTGGCCGCCCGGCTCGCCGGACGGAGCGCGGCGCGCCGCGTGAAAGGGGCCTTGCTTGTTGCGCCATGCGACTTGGCGGTCACGGAAATTCTGCATCCGGGGCATATCTCGTTCGGCGAGATGCCGACAGCGCCTTTGCCTTTTCCTTCCGTCGTCATCGGCAGCATGAATGATGCTTACATGGCCGTCGACCGGTTGACCCTGTTCGGCCGCCTGTGGAACGCCGAGACCAGGAATATCGGCCTTGCCGGACATATCAACATCGCGAGCGGCTTCGGCCGTTGGCGCAACGGTTACCGGCTGCTGGAAGGCTTGAAGACGCAGGCGCGGGGTCGACATAATATCGCTTCCGCGTCGCCGGCCTTTGCGATGTGAATGGAGCCGGAATGTCCGATATCGTCGCCGATCTCCTGCGCCTGAGCGAAGATCCCAATGCCGACCCGAGAAGCAGGCGCCGGCAGACGATGGAGCGGCTGGTGCATGCGCTCCTTCGCATGACCGATAGCCAGGTTGGACCGGAAGATGCGCACAGCCGCCAGTCACTCCTCCATCTGACGACGATCATCCGCGACATGACCACAAGGATCGCCGAGGCCGATGCGACATTCTCGGCGATTGTGAGGGAGGCGGCGATGCTGATACGCAGCCTGGAGCGTCGTCGAACCGATGCGGCCAGGTTTACGGTGCATTGAGACTGAGCGCGCCGTGCGTCTTTTCGGACGCACAAAGAATGCTGCTAACTCCCTGACTCTCCGCGTCGTAAATTGAAGGAGCCGCTGAATTGCCCGCTCAAAGCTTGCCTTTCCACGGAACGAGGAAGGCCTCGAGGAAGCGGATGGCGGCCGAAAATGTGAAGGCGCAGATCGCGATGATGGCGATGCCGACAAACACGACGTCAGTTGCCAGGAACTGCGAAGCCGACATGATCATGAAGCCGATGCCGCGGGTGGAGGCGATCAGTTCGGCCGCAACCAGCGTGCTCCAGCCGACACCGAGCGCGATGCGGATGCCGGTGAGGATCTCGGGCAGGGCCGAGGGCAGGACAATGTCCAGGAAGAGCTGCAGCCGGCTTGCTCCGAGCGAACGGGCGGCATTGACGCGCTCGATCGGCAACGACCGAACGCCGGCCTGAGCCGAGAGGCAGATCGGTGCGAACATCGCAAGCACCAGGAGCGTGATCTTCGACGTCTCTCCGATGCCGAGCCAGATGATCATCAGCGGCAAGTAGGAAAGGGGCGGAAGCGGCCAGTAGAATTCGATCGGCGCGTCGAGCACGCCTTTTGCCCAGCGGTTAAGCCCCATGAGCAAGCCGAGCGGAATGCCGGCGGAGATTGCGATGAGGGCGGCGACCACGATGCGAAACAGGCTCGCAGAGACATGCTCGAAGAGCGATGCCCCGGCATAACCGTCATGATAGATGACGCCGATCTGCGTCAGCACCTCGTCCGGGCGCGGCAGAAACAGGTGCGGAACGACGCCTAGCGCGGCGACGAACCACCACAGCAGCAATATGGCGAGGGCCGTGGCGACGCTGATGGCCACCGTCGATTTCTCGCCTGCGCCGAAGGCGGCCATTTTTACCAGCTTGACCTGGCGATCCTCGGTGTGAGCCGCAATCGGCGGAGCCTGTGTTATATCGCTCATGCGACGCTCCTCAAATCTTCGTTGCTGTGGAGAATGGCGCGTATCTGCTGGCGCAACTCGGCAAATTCTGGCGAGGCCTTGATCGAGCGGGCATCTCCTGTTTCGGCAAAGCGTGTGACGAAGTCGAGGTCGAAGCGGGCGACGACGCGCCCCGGCCGAGGCGACATGACGAGCACCTGCGTGCCGAGGAACAGAGCCTCTTCGATCGAATGGGTGATGAAGAAAACTTTCTTTGCCGTCTTGTTCCAGACGGAAACCAGCAATTCCTGCATCTGCTCGCGCGTCAAGCTGTCGAGCGCGCCGAACGGTTCGTCCATCAGCAGGATGTCGGGATTGGTGGCCAGAGCCCGCGCGATGCCGACGCGCTGACGCATGCCGCCCGACAATTCGTAGGGAAAGGCGCTGGCGAACTCGTGGAGACCGACGAGCCGGAGCAGCTCCAGCGCCTGCGCTTGCCGCTCCTTCCGGCCTACGCCGGCGAATTTTAGCCCGAGCGCGACATTGTCGACGACTGACTTCCAAGGCAGCAGCGAGTCCTTCTGGAAGACGACGCCGCGGTCGGCGCCCGGACGTTCAACGCTGCGGCCATCGAGCGTGATCCGGCCATCCGAAAGCGGAAGAAAGCCGGCAATCGCGTTAAGAAGGGTCGACTTACCGCAGCCCGAGGCTCCGAGTGCGACGACAAAACCGCGTTCGGGAATATCGAAAGACACGCGATCGAGCGCGTGAACGGTCCGCCCGTCGCGGGCGGAGAAGAAAACGCTGGCGTGATCGACTTTGAGCATAGGGGAACTCGCGCGTTAGGCGCCGGCGCGGCAAGCCGCGCCGGCGCCGGGGAGGATCAGTTTGTGGCGCCGGCGAGCGCGTCGACGGTGACGAAGCTGCCGTAATTGTCCAGCACGCCGGACACCTTGCCCTGCTCCTTCAGGAAGGATGCCGTGTCCTTGAGGATCTTGCCGGCCCCCGCCTTTTCTCCGCCGCCGAGCCAGGCGTCCGATGCCTGGACTTCGGGCGTAAGAAGCGTCAGGTTCTTCAGGGCCGAGGCCTGCTGCTCGGGCGTTCCGCCGAGAAGCTTGGCGAGTGACTTGGCATTGTCGCTGTCGGGACCCCAGGCGGCTTTGTCCGCCGCGAAGGATGCGTAGTATTTGGTGACGACCGAAGCGAAGCTCTTGAGGAAATCCGGATTGTCGGCGGCGAACTTCGAGGTCGCAACCCAGGCGGAAAAGGTCGGTGCACCCTTGTCCGCCACGTCCTTGGAGGTCACAAGGACCTTGCCGTTCTTTTTCAACTCTGTCAGCGCCGGATCCCAGACGAAGCCGCCGTCGATATCGCCGCGATTATAGCTGGCAACGATTTCCGGCTGGGGGATGGCGAAGACCTGGACGTCTTTTTCGGTCAGGCCCAGCGATTTGATCAGCGCCAGCAGCTGATAGTGATCCGTCGACACGGGCGCGGCGGCAAGCTTCTTGCCCTTCAGATCGTTCAGGCTTTCGATGCCGGAGCCGTTACGGACGACAAGAGCCTCGTCGATCCCCGAGATGGACGCCAAGTAGAAGGCTTTGACCTCGAGCCCGCGTGATACCGCGGCCGCGAACGGGCTGGAGCCGACATAGCCGACCTGGACATCGCCCGAGGCAACGGCGGCAAAGATCTCAGCGCCCGAATTGAACCTGCGGAAGTCGATATCGTATCCCGTCGTCTTGGCAAATTCACCATTGGCGATCGCGACCGATGACGGTAGCGCATCAGTTTGATAGCCGACGACGACCTTCTTGTCGGCCGCTTCAGCGACGACAGCCGTTGCAAGAGTTCCGACGCCGACGGCGATCGCGGCAATGAAATTTCTGAAATTCATCTTGAGCCCCTTTGTTCAGGGCCACATCCGGCCCTTGATCTCACCCTCAAAAGGGTAATGGTTGAGAACGGGCTAGCGGGAGGAATAACAAACTATATTTATAGACTATGGAGACATTTGTTTTCGTGATTCTGCTGCTTGCGCGGTCCCCGGAACGGGTGAGCGGCAGGAGCCAAGGTGCAGACCCTCAGGGAGAATGCGTTGATATACGATGTTATCGTGGTCGGTTCTGGGTTTTCGGCGATAGCCGTAACCTGTAATCTCATCGAGCAGCTTCCAGCTTCGGCGACGGTTGCCGTCGTTGGCGACGATCCCGGCTTCGGCCGCGGGACGGCGTACCGGACGGAACTCTATCTTCATCGTCTCAACGTGCCCGCGGGCCGGATGAGCCTGATGCCGCATCAGCCCGACGACTTTGTCGACTGGTTGAAAAATCGCGGACGGAGGCTGCAGGCCGGCGATTTCGCTTCGCGCAGCGATTACGGCCTGTATGTCAGGGATACGCTCGCGCAGCTGCTTCGGAAGCGGGACGGCCGCTGTCGGGTTGATTTCATCCGGGCCAAGGCAGCGGGATGCGTGGAACGTTGCAACAGCACTCTGGCCTTCCATCTCGGCACTGGCGACGAGATTGCCGGCAGGAACGTGGTGCTCTGCCTTGGCGTCGGCAACGCCAACCTGCCCATCGATCCGGCTGGCGTGCCACTGTCGGCGCGATCGCGGATAATCGAGAACCCGTGGCGGCTCTCCTGGCTGAGACGTGTCGCATCGTCCGATACGGTCTGCATCCTCGGTTCCGGCCTGACGATGATCGATCAGGTTCTGGCTCTGCGCGCTCACGGCCATAGAGGCAGGATCGACGTGCTTTCGCGCCGCGGGCTTGCGCCGCTCGGGCATGCGAGGAAACTGCCCGCGCCTCTGAAGATCGATGTTGAGGCGCTTCCCGGTACGATCAGCGGCATATTGAAGTGCTTGCGGGAAAAGGGCAGGTCGGTCGACGACTGGCGGAGCGTGATGGATGGCCTGAGGCCTCAAACGCAGGCTCTCTGGCAACGGCTTTCCAGCAAGGAACGGGCCCGTTTCCTCAGGCATGCGCTTCCCTGGTGGAACATCCACCGTCACCGCGTCGCGCCTGACGTGTTCGACAGGTTCGACCAACTTGTCTCGGAGGGAACCGTTCGATTCCACGCCGGTTTCCTGAAATCGCTCGAGGCCGAGAAGGGCAGGCTCGTTGCCGGATACAGGGTCAGAGCGACACGCGATCTCGCCGCAATCAAGGCGGATTGGGTGATCAACTGCACGGGAATGGAGCGCGCCGGGATCAGCCATTCACCGTTTTTGAAGGAAATGAGCCGGTCTCAGCTGATCGCCGCCGATCCTCTCGGCCTCGGCATTCAGGTGGATGCCGCTTCCGAGGTCATAGGGCCATCCCGGATCTCGCCTGTCCGGCTGTTTGCGGTGGGAGCCTTGACGGCGGGACAATTCTGGGAAATTACGGCCGTCCCCGACATCCGGGTGCAGGCCAAGGCCGTGGTCGAAGAGATCGTCGCGCAGCGGCCGGCGGCCGAGTCATAGACCGGCTATCCCCAGTGGTCGGTTCGGTGCTTGTTGAATTGACAGCCGCCGACAGCTACAGTGCGTGGTACGCCATAATACGATTTCGAATTCGGCTGCCGCAGCGTGTGAAGCCGGTCAACACTGAGGTGCAGAATGAGCGGCGCTCTGAAGGACGCAACAATCAGGGTCGAGCGTCCTGCAAAGACATTGCGGGAATTGGCGCTCGACAAGGTCCGGGAAGCCATCGTGAACGGCTATTTTCGTCCAGGAGATCGGCTTGTCGAACGTGACCTCTGCGCCCAACTCGGCGTCAGCCGGACTGTCGTGCGCGAGGTTCTGAGACACCTGGAATCGGAAGGGCTCGTCGCCAATCTGCCGAACAAGGGACCGATAGTCGCCCAACTCGGCATCGAGGAAGCCAAGCAGATCTATGAGATCCGCGGTGCTCTCGAGGGCATGGCGGCGCGGCTCTGCGCGGAGCACAGCAGCCCCCAGATCGTCGCGGCGCTGGAAGAATCTCTGAACGAAATACGCAACAGCTATCGCGACAACGATATGGCGGGAGTGCTGACCAACACCTCTTCCTTCTATCAGACGCTGTTCACGATGGTTGACAGGCACGTTGCCTGGGGTGTCGTCAATCTCCTCACCGTGCGCATAAACCACTTGCGCTCGATGACGATTAAAACGGAGAGGCGCGGCATTGAAGGGCCGGCGCAGATGGCGAAGATCGTCGACGCCATCCGTCGCGGCGACGGCGAGGGGGCTTACCGGGCGGCGATGGATCATGTCGCTGCCGCGAGCGCGATTGCTGAAGCGGTGCTGTCGGCCAAAAAGGCAGCCGAGTAAACCCTGCAACCGCCGCAGCTTCCATTGGAAGCGGGCGAAGCATTCGCATCATCGATTTCTATCAGCATACGTGGTCAAGATGCCGGAGGGCCCACACTCCCGCTTGACACCCAGTTTGCCTGATGTGATGGTATGCCATAATAAATAATATGGCGTTGGCATGAGCTTGGATCCTTCCGGCTTTCAGCCTCCTTCAAAGCCGTGGGCCGCCATGCGCAGGGGCTGTGTCAGCTGACAACAATTGACAGGAACGAAGAGATCATTGGGACTAAGCGACGTTAGTGCGCCCCGAAGTTGTCAGCCAAGTAAATGCCTTGGTGGCCTATGGGGATAAGGCTGGCGAAGCGGTAATCTATTGTTTTTTGCGAATATCCTGAAAGGCGCTTGTCTCTGTCGAGGCCGCGCGCACAGCGAACTTGACAGTCCGATACTATGGTATACCATAATACAAACTAAACGAGATTGAGGTATTCGATGGCCATTCAAATTCGCAAGACGGGACTGCAGATCGAAACGACGCTGATCGAAGGCGGCAAGGCCGCGGCCGTGCCGCTGAAGCTGTTTTCGGCCTACGCTGTCGTGAAGAACCCCTGGGCAGGGCAGGGCTTCGTCGAAGATCTCAAACCCGAAATTCATGCGGGCGCTCCGGTGCTTGGCGAATTGCTGACCAAGATGATCATCGATGCCGTCGGATCGGGTGAGGCTGTCGAAGCCTATGGAAAGTCGGCCCTCGTCGGCCTGGATGGCGAAATCGAACATGCGTCCGCGCTCATCCACACGCTGCGTTTCGGCAATTTCTATCGCCAGGCCGTCGGCGCCAAGTCCTATCTCGCCTTCTGCAATACCCGCGGCCCTGCCAACGCGCCGATCATGATCCCGCTGATGGACAAGAATGACGAAGGCCGCCGCTCGCATTATTTGACCATCCAGACGTCGATCCCCGACGCGCCTGCCGCCGACGAGATTGTCGTGGCTCTCGGCGCTTCGGTGGGCGGACGTCCGCATCACCGCATTGGCGACCGCTACCAGGATCTGAAAGACCTGGGGCAGGACGTCGCCAATCCTGCGGGCGTTTGAGGGAGCGCGTCTCAGATGCTGACAGCCGGATCGACCAAAGGCACCGCTGCAGCAACGAGCGCCGCTGGTGCCTTGCCTCGAAAGAGGACGGCAAGCGGAACAGCCTATCACGAGGCCGGCAGCGGGGAACCACTAGTTCTGATCCATGGCGTCGGCATGCGGCTCGAGGCTTGGGCGCCGCAAATCGCCGTTCTGTCGGCTGGCCATCGCGTCATCGCTGTCGACATGCCGGGACACGGCGAGAGCGCGAAGCTGCCGGCGGGCAGCCGCCTCGAGGAATTCGTCGCCTGGTTCGGGCGTTTTCTCGACGAGATGGCGATCGACACGGCGAGTGTCGCCGGACATTCTATGGGGGCGTTGATCTCCGGCGGGGCGGCGGCGACCTTGGGCGAGCGAATCGGCCGTGTCGCTTACCTCAACGGCGTCTACAGGCGCGATCCGGAAGCGAAGGCGGCCGTCCTTGCGCGGGCTGCCGCCATTCCGGTGACGGGCGTCGACAAGGAAGGCCCGCTGGCGCGCTGGTTCGGCGACGACCCGGACAGCCTCATTGCGCGCGAATTGACACGGGAGTGGCTGAACCTCGTCGATCCGGAAGGCTATGCCGTCGCTTACGCCGCCTTCGCCGGAGGCGACGAGACCTATGCCGATCGCTGGAAAGACGTCCGCGGTCCGGCCTTGTTTCTGACGGGATCGGATGATCCCAACTCGACGCCTCTGATGGCATCGCAGATGGCGGCGCTTGCACCCAAGGGCTGGGCTCGCATCGTCAAAGGTCATCGTCACATGGTGAACCTGACCGCGCCTGATATCGTCAATTCGCTGCTCGCCGAGTGGCTATCGTTCGGGGAGGATGAACGATGACAATCCAGACTGTCGATCCACGAGCATTGCGAGATGCATTCGGGGCTTTTCCGACCGGCGTGACCGTCGTCACCGCCTGCGACGGGGAGGGGAATCCGATCGGCTTCACGGCGAATTCATTCACCTCAGTCTCCCTCAACCCGCCCTTGCTTCTCGTCTGCCTCGCCAAGACCTCGCGCAATTTTGCCACCATGACCGGCGCGCAGCATTTCGCGATCAATGTGCTGTCGGAAACGCAGAAGGAGGTGTCGAACACTTTTGCGCGTCCTGTTGAAGACAGGTTTGCGGCGGTCGAATGGGACAAGGGATCGGCGGGTTGCCCGATCTTCTCGAACGTCGCCGCTTGGTTCGAATGCACGATGGAAGAGGTCATCGAGGCTGGCGACCACGTCATTCTGATGGGACGCATCGAATCCTTCGACAATAGCGGCCGCAACGGTCTCGGTTATGCCCGTGGCGGCTACTTCACTCCGACGCTCGCAAGCAAGGCGGTTTCCGCCGCGGCCGAAGGCAATATCGAACTTGCAGCCGTCGTCGAACGCCGCGGCGAGGTTTTGCTCCTCGGCGACGACGTGCTCGCTCTCCCGAGCATCGATGCCCATGACGGCAACCCGACCGAGGCGCTGGAAAAATATCTGGAGGCTCTCACCGGGCTGAAGGTCAGCATCGGCTTTCTCTATTCGGTTTACGAAGGCAAGAGCGATGGCAAGCAGCATATCGTCTACCACGCTGTCGCAGGCGATGGGGAGCCGGCGAGCGGCAGGTTCGTAAAGCCTGATGCACTGGCTGCCGTAAAGTTCAAGACCAGCTCGACCGCCGATATCGTCAACCGTTTTGCCATGGAAAGCTCGATCGGCAATTTCGGCGTCTATTTCGGCGACGAGACCGGCGGCAAAGTTCATCCCATTCCAGCCAAGGGCGCAAAAGCATGAAGTTCTCCCTCTTCGTCCATATGGAACGGCTCGACGCCAGCCAGAGCCATAAGAGCCTCTACGACGAATTCGTCGCGCTCTGTGAGATCGCCGACAAGGGCGGCATGCATGCGATCTGGACGGGTGAGCACCATGGCATGGATTTCACCATCGCGCCCAACCCCTTCGTGACCATTGCCGATCTTGCACGCCGCACGTCGCGAGCAAGGCTCGGGACGGGGACGGTAATCGCCCCCTTCTGGCATCCGATCAAGCTTGCCGGCGAGGCAGCCATGACCGACATCATCTGCGACGGCAGGCTCGATATCGGCATTGCGCGCGGCGCCTATTCCTTCGAATACGAGCGGTTGCTGCCGGGTCTCGACGCCTGGGGTGCCGGCCAGCGCATGCGCGAGCTCATCCCGGCGGTCAAGGGCATATGGGCCGGTGACTACGCCCATGACGGGGAGTTCTTCAAGTTCCCCGCGACCACGTCGGCGCCGAAGCCGCTGCAGCAGCCGAACCCGCCGATCTGGGTGGCGGCGCGCGATCCGAATTCGCACGAATTCGCCGTCGCCAACGGCTGCAACGTTCAGGTCACGCCGCTCTGGCAGGGTGACGACGAGGTTCAGTCGCTGATGGACCGCTTCAACGATGCCTGCGCCAAGAATCCCCATGTCGAGCGGCCGAAGATCATGCTGCTGCGCCACACCTATGTCGGCTCTTCGGAAGAAGACGTCGCCGAGGCGGCCCATGAACTGAGCGTCTACTACAACTACTTCTTCGCCTGGTTCAAGAATGAGAAGCCGGTGACCCAAGGCCTGATCGAACGGATCCCGGACGAGCAGATCCGAGCGAACGCCATGCTGTCGGATCAGGTCATGCGCATCAACAATGTCGTTGGCGACGCCGAGACCGTCATCAGCAGACTCAAGGCCTATGAAGCCCTCGGCTACGACGAATATTCCTTCTGGATCGACACCGGCATGAGTTTCGAGCGCAAGAAGGCGTCGCTCGAACGCTTCATCGCCGAGGTCATGCCGGCATTTCAGGAGTAGGGCCATGCGGCGTTTCCAGCATTATATCGACGGCGAATTCTCGGATGGCGAAGCGAGCTATCCGAGCATCGATCCGGCCACCGGTGCGGTCTGGGCTGAAATGCCCGAAGCGCGCGAGGGCGATGTCGATCGGGCGGTGAACGCTGCCGAGAGGGCGCTCTACGAAGGCCCCTGGGCGAAGATGACGGCCACGCAGCGCGGCAAGCTGCTCTATAAGCTCGCCGACCTCGTTGCCGCCAATGCGCAGGTCCTCGCGGAACTGGAAACACGCGACACCGGCAAGATCATCCGCGAAACATCCGCGCAGATCGCCTATGTCGCCGAATATTATCGCTACTACGCCGGCGTATCAGACAAGATCGAGGGTTCCTACCTGCCGATCGACAAGCCCGACATGGATGTCTGGCTTCGCCGCGAGCCGATCGGCGTCGTTGCCATGGTCGTGCCGTGGAACAGCCAGCTCTTCCTGTCGGCTGTCAAGATCGGACCGGCGCTCGCTGCCGGCTGCACGATGGTTGTGAAGGCGTCGGAAGACGGGCCGGCGCCGCTTCTCGAATTTGCCCGCCTCGTGCACGAAGCAGGCTTTCCCGCCGGCGTCGTCAACATCATCACCGGTTTCGGCGCCTCCTGCGGTGCGGCACTCGGCCGTCACCCGAAGGTCGCCCACGTCGCCTTTACCGGCGGTCCCGAGACCGCCCGGCACGTCGTTCGCAACTCGGCCGAAAACCTCGCCTCCACCTCGCTTGAACTCGGCGGCAAATCGCCCTTCATCGTCTTCGCCGACGCCGATCTCGAAAGTGCCGCCAATGCCCAGGTCGCAGGCATCTTCGCGGCGACAGGCCAGAGCTGCGTTGCCGGATCGCGCCTCATCGTCGAACGCAACATCAAGGACAGATTCGTCGCGCTGCTGCGGGAGAAGGCTGAGGCGATCCGGATCGGGCCGCCGCTCGACATGACGACGGAGGTCGGCCCGCTTGCCACCCGGCGCCAGCAGGACAATATCGGTGCACTCGTTACCAAGTCGGTCGAAAGCGGCGCCCGTCTTGTCACCGGCGGACGCAAGATCGATGGTGAAGGCTTTTACTTCGCCCCGACGATTCTCGATTGCGATGATGTCGCTTCGCCCTCGCTGATCGAGGAATTTTTCGGCCCGGTCCTCTCCGTCGTCTCGTTCGAGACCGAGGCAGAGGCGCTGCGGCTTGCCAACGACACCCGCTACGGCCTGGCCTCCGGCCTCTTCACCCAGAACCTCACCCGGGCGCACCGGCTGATGAAGGACATCCGCGCCGGCATCGTCTGGGTCAATACCTACCGCGCCGTATCGCCGATTGCGCCCTTCGGGGGCTTCGGCCTGTCGGGCCACGGCCGGGAAGGCGGCATGGCCGCAGCCCTCGATTATACCCGCACCAAGACGATCTGGCTGAGGACGTCCGACGATCCGATCCCCGATCCTTTCGTGATGAGGTGACGCCGATGTTTTACGAGATCCGCACCTATCGGCTGAAGAACGGCGCGATCCCGCAATATCTCAAGGTCGTCGAGGAAGAGGGGATCGAAATCCAGAAGAGCCATCTCGGCCGGCTCGTCGGCTATTTCTTTTCGGAGATCGGGACGATCAACGAAATCGTTCACATCTGGGCGTTTACAAGCCTGGACGACCGGGAGGCGAGACGCCAACGGCTTCTGGCCGATCCCCGCTGGCAGGCCTTCCTGCCCAAGATCCGCGATCTCATCGAGGTGGCGGAAAACAAGATTATGAAGCCAGCAAGCTTTTCTCCCAGGGGCGAGGCGCACTGACGGCATAAGGCATACCCGTAGGACAAACCAGAACAGGGATAAGGGAACATGAAAACAACATTTGCTTTTGCGGCGGTTGCCGCATTCGTGGCGGTCTCCGCCCCGGCCAAGGCCGACAGCCTGGTTTTCTCGAGCTGGGGGGGAACGACCCAGGACGCACAGAAGGCCGCTTGGGCAAGCCCCTTCACCGAAAAAACCGGCATCACCGTCGTGCAGGACGGGCCGACGGATTACGGTAAACTCAAGGCGATGGTCGAGGCCGGCGAAGTTAACTGGGATGTCGTCGATGTCGAAGGCGATTATGCCGCCCAGGCCGGCAAGAACGGCCAGCTCGAGAAGCTCGACTTCTCCGTTATCGACAAATCCAAGCTCGATCCGCGTTTCGTCACCGATTATTCGGTCGGCAGCTTCTATTATTCCTTCGTCATAGGCTGCAATGCCGATGCGGTCAAAGCCTGCCCGAAGACATGGGCCGACCTGTTCGACACGGCGAAATTCCCGGGCAAGCGCACCTTCTACAAGTGGTCGGCGCCGGGTGTGATCGAAGCCGCGCTGCTTGCCGACGGCGTGCCTGCGGACAAGCTTTATCCGCTCGATCTCGACCGTGCCTTCAAGAAGCTCGATACGATCAAGTCCGATATCATCTGGTGGTCGGGCGGCGCCCAGTCGCAGCAACTCCTGGCCTCCGCAGAGGCGCCCTTCGGCAGTGTCTGGAACGGCCGCATGACGGCGCTTGCGGCGACCGGCATCAAGGTGGAGACCTCCTGGGAGCAGAACATCACCGCTGCGGATGCGCTCGTCGTGCCGAAGGGCGCGCCGAATGCCGAGGCTGCGATGAAATTCATCGCGCTGGCGACCTCCGCCGAACCGCAGGCCGCCTTGGCAAAGGCCACGGGATATGCGCCGATCAATGTCGAGTCGGCCAAGCTGATGGATCCTGAAACCGCCAAGACCCTGCCGGACCAACAGACCGCAAGCCAGGTCAATGCCGATATGAATTACTGGGCCGATAATCGCGATGCCATCGGCGAGAAGTGGTACGCCTGGCAGGCGAAATAAGCTGGAATGGCATAGCAACGGGCACGGCGATTGTTCGCCGTGCCTCCCGCAGCGTCGGCGCCGGTCATCGGACCTCGCCGCCAGCGGAAACTGACGGGTGGGAAGGACTGTCATGTCGACATATAGCGATGCCTCTGGCGCGATTATGCCTCTGCCGAAGGAGCGCAGGGCAACAGGTTTTGGCGGGGTCGTTCCGGCTCTGGCCTTCGTGGGAATCTTTTTCGTGGTTCCGGTGGTGGTCCTGCTGCTGCGAAGCGTAATGGAACCCGTCCCGGGTCTGGGCAATTATGCGCAACTGATCGGGTCGGCGACCTATCTCAAGATTTTCGCAAATACGTTCATCGTCTCCGGTTTCGTCACGGTCATTTCGCTTTTGATCGGTTTTCCCGTCGCCTGGGCGCTGGCGATCATGCCCGGTCGCCTGACGTCGGTGATCTTTGCGATCCTGCTCTTGTCGATGTGGACCAATCTGCTGGCTCGCACCTATGCCTGGATGGTGCTGTTGCAGCGGACCGGCCTGATCAACAAGATGCTGATGGGAATGGGCCTGGTCGACCAGCCGCTCGCACTCGTCAACAATCTCACAGGCGTGACGATCGGCATGACCTATATCATGCTGCCTTTCATCATCCTTCCGCTCTACGGTGTGATCAAGAAAATCGACCCGTCGATCCTGCAGGCGGCAGCCCTTTGCGGCGCCAACCGCTGGCAGTGCCTGACCCGCGTTCTGCTGCCCTTGGCGATGCCCGGCATGGCGGCCGGCGCCCTCATGGTCTTCGTGATGTCGCTCGGCTATTTCGTTACGCCTTCGCTTCTCGGCGGTACCGCCAACATGATGCTCGCGGAGCTGATCGCGCAGTTCGTGCAGTCGCTGGTCAACTGGGGAATGGGCGGTGCGGCGGCGCTGGTGCTGCTCGTGGTGACACTGTCGCTCTATGCCGTGCAGCTGCGGTTCTTCGGCAGCCAGAACCCGGGAGGGCGTTGATATGTTGCTCAATTTCGACCGTCTTGGCTGGTGGAAATATCTCCTCCTGACGATCACGCTTCTGACCGCGGCTTTCCTGCTGCTGCCGATCGTCTTTATCGCGGCGCTGTCCTTCGGCTCGTCGCAATGGTTGATCTTTCCGCCGCCGGGCTGGACATTTCAGTGGTATAGCGAGCTGTTCGCCGACCCGCGGTGGCTGGAATCGGCTTTGACGAGCTTCAAGATCGCGGTCATTGTGACGGTTTTGTCGGTGCTGCTCGGGCTTGTAACGTCCTTCGGACTGGTGCGCGGTTCGTTCCTGTTCCGCGATGCGCTGAAGGCGCTGTTCCTTACGCCGATGATCCTTCCGGTCGTGGTTCTCGCGGTTGCTCTCTACGCCTTCTTCTTGAGGATCGGCCTTGGCGGCACCTTGACGGGCTTTGTCATTTCGCACCTCGTGCTCGCGCTGCCCTTCTCGATCCTGTCCATATCGAGTGCGCTGGAGGGTTTTGACAAATCGATCGAGGATGCGGCGGTGCTCTGCGGTGCCGCGCCGCTCGAAGCAAAGATCAGGGTCACGCTTCCCGCGATCAGCCATGGGCTGTTTTCGGCCGCCGTCTTCTCGTTCCTGACATCCTGGGATGAGGTGGTGGTGGCGATCTTCATGTCCAGTCCGACTCTGCAGACACTGCCCGTGAAGGTCTGGGCGACGCTGCGACAGGATCTGACACCCGTCGTCGCAGCAGCCTCGACCCTTCTCATCCTGTTGACGATCATCTTGATGGCGCTGGTTGCCGTCGTGCGTAAGGTACTGAAACAATGAACGAACCATTCCTTCAGATCCGCGGCATACGCAAGGAATACGGCCCTGTCGTCGCCGTCCACGACGTCAATCTCGACGTCCGGCGCGGGGAGTTCCTGACCTTTCTCGGACCGTCCGGCTCCGGCAAGAGCACGACGCTCTACATCCTGGCAGGCTTCGAAAACCCGACCAAGGGCGACATTACGCTCGAGGGCAAGACCTTGCTCGCCACACCGTCGCACAAGCGCAATATCGGCATGGTGTTCCAGCGCTACACGCTGTTTCCACATTTGACAGTGGGCGAGAACATCGCCTTTCCGCTGAAAGTCCGGCGCAACTCGAAGGCCGAGATCGACTTGAAGGTGAAGGAAATGCTGCGCCTCGTCCGACTCGAAGGCTTCGAGGATCGCAAGCCCGCGCAGATGTCCGGCGGCCAGCAGCAGCGTGTCGCCCTTGCCAGGGCGCTTGCCTATGATCCGCCGGTGCTGCTGATGGACGAGCCGCTGTCGGCGCTCGACAAGAAGCTGCGCGAGGAGATCCAGCACGAGATCCGCCGCATCCACCAGCAGACGGAAGTGACGATCCTTTATGTCACGCACGACCAGGAGGAAGCGCTGCGGCTCTCCGATCGCATCGCTGTCTTTTCGAAGGGCGTCATCGACCAGATCGGGACTGGCCCCGAACTTTACGCCAATCCCAAGACCCGCTTCGTCGCCGAATTCATCGGCGATAGCGACTTCATTTCATGCGACCTGGTATCCTCCTCCGATGGACAGGCCACCATTGCGCTCGGAGGCGGAACCATCTTCAATCAAATCCCGGTGCATGGCAAAGGCACCTCCGGCGCAAGGGCGGCGCTGATGCTGAGACCGGAGCGCATTCGGCTGTCGCGCGCAAGAGCCGCCGGCGCAGGCCTTGCCGCAACTGTCAGCGACATTACCTTCCTTGGCAACAATATCCACGTCTCCACAGAGACGACGACAGGCGAGGCGCTTTCGGTTCGCTTGCCGTTCGGTCATGAGGCTATTGCCGGGCTCAATCGTGGAGATATAGTCCATCTGGATTTCGATCCCGGCGCCGCTCACGTATTCTGCTGAAAGTTGTCCCATGAAGCTCAATGATCCCTCGCTGTTCCGTCAGGCCTGCCCCATCGCCGATCGCTGGATCGAAGCGGAGGGGCGCCGGGCGGCCATGGTCCGCAATCCGGCGACAGGTGAGGTGCTGGGCGCGGTCCCTGACTTGGGTGCGGCGGAAACGGAAGACGCTATCCGGGCAGCCGTCGTCGCCCAGAAGCTTTGGGCCAAGAAGACCGCCGGCGAACGCGCCGCCGTTCTCAAAGCATGGCACCGCCTGATGATCGAAAACCGCGATGATCTGGCGATGATCCTGACGCTGGAGCAGGGAAAGCCGCTCGCTGAGGCCAAGGGGGAGATCACCTATGGCGCGAGTTTCATCGAATGGTTTGCCGAAGAGGCAAGACGCATCAACGGTGAGACCATACCGGGACACCAGCCCGACAAACGCCTCCTCGTCCTGCGTCAGCCGGCCGGCGTGGTCGCGGCGATCACGCCCTGGAATTTCCCGAACGCGATGATCACCCGCAAGATCGGCCCCGCCCTTGCCGCCGGCTGCGCCGTCGTTCTCAAGCCGGCGCTGCAGACGCCGTTCTCCGCAATCGCGATTGCCGTTCTCGCAGAGCGCGCCGGCTTGCCGGCGGGGCTTCTCAATATCGTCACGGGTGACGCCGCCGCAATCGGCGGGGCGATGACCGCAAGCCGCGACGTCCGGGTCCTGACATTCACCGGTTCCACCCGGACGGGCGAACTGCTTTACCGGCAATGCGCGCCGACGATCAAGAAACTCGGTCTCGAGCTCGGCGGCAATGCGCCCTTCATCGTCTTCGACGACGCCGATCTCGACGCTGCGGTCGAAGGCGCAATCATCGCCAAGTTCCGCAACAACGGCCAGACCTGCGTCTGCGCCAACCGGCTTTACGTCCAGGACGGCGTCTACGAGGCATTTGCCGTAAAGCTCGCCGCGGCCGTTTCGGCATTGAAGGTCGGCAACGGTCTGGAACGTGACGTCGTGCTTGGCCCGCTCATCGACGACAACGCCGTCGCCAAGGTCGAAAGCCATATTCAGGACGCCGTTGCAAAGGGCGCCGGCATCGTTTCGGGCGGCAAGCGCCACGCGCTTGGTGGTCACTTCTTCCAACCGACGATCCTGCGTGACGTCGATGCCGGCATGCAGGTCGCACGCGAGGAAACCTTCGGGCCGCTTGCCCCGCTTTTCCGTTTCCGCGACGAAGAGGATGTCATCGAACAGGCAAACGATACCGAGTTCGGCCTTGCTTCCTATTTTTACGCCCGCGACCTGTCGCGAGTATTTCGCGTCGCCGAAGCGTTGGAATATGGGATGGTCGGCGTCAATACCGGTCTCGTCTCGACGGCGGAAGCGCCATTCGGCGGCGTCAAGATGTCGGGTCTCGGCCGCGAGGGGTCAAGCCACGGTTTGGACGAATATACCGAACTCAAATATGTGTGCCTGGGCGGCATCGCCTGAGCGGGCCGATGCTTGCGCTTCCCGCGGAAAGCACCGGAACGGGGCTCGTCAGCATCGCCATGTATGTCACATCAGAGCCGCTCGCGCATGCGACGGCCGAGCTGTGGTCGTTCCTCCGAGACTACCTCTCGAACGCCGGCCTTCAGGATGTGCCGGAAAAGCTTGACCGGACGGTCGGCTATGACGAGGCCTGGCTACGGCCGGATCTGCTCCTGTCCCAGACATGCGGTTATCCTTTTGCCAGGCGCCTGCGTGGCAGGGTCCGCCTGGTGGCGACACCTGTCTACGGACATCCCGGCTGCGACGGCGCGCTGATGCGCAGCTTCATCATCGTCCGAAAGGATTCTCCGCTTCGGTCGCTGGAGGATTTGCGCGGCACCACCGCCGCGATCAACAGTCTCGACAGCAATTCCGGCAGCAATCTGTTTCGCGCCGCAATCGCTCCGCTTGCCCGGGGCGGCCGCTTCTTTGGTCGGATCATCGAAACCGGCAGCCACGGCGGCAGCATTGCCGCCGTGGCTGAAGGCCGGGCAGACAGCGCGGCCATCGATTGCATCACCTATGCCAATATAGGCCGGTTCGATCCCGACGATCTGAGGCAGGTTCGCATCATCGCCGAAACACCCAAGGGCCCCGGCCTGCCGTTCATCACCTCGGGCGATGCACCGGAGGAGAGGGTCGAGCTCCTGCGTAATGCACTGCGTGCCGCCATCAAGGATCCGTCGCTGGCCGCCATGCGTGCGGCTCTGGGTCTCATTGATATCTCGGTGCTTTCCGAAGCCGATTACGAGCCGCTTCTGTCAATGGCCGGAGATGCGTTGCCGCAGCTGAGAGCTTGATGAGCCGAATGGATTCAGAGTGCCGGCTTTGCTTCTGTTTCGGCAAGACGGTGGGCGATGCGATCGGCATTGGCCATGATCGTCATCGTGATATATTTCGATGACAGATCCGGAATAATCGAGCCGTCGACGATGTGAAGACCGGGATGGAGGTTCAACTCGCCGTCGGCAGAGGTGCCGGACGGACCGGAGGCACCCATCGGTAAGGTGCCGGCGAAATGCGCGTCGACACCCGGCTCTGCCAGCGATGCGCCCGGCAGCTGAATCAATCCCAATCGTTTCCATTCGCGACGAAGCGCCTTTTTCAAAGCTTCGGCACGAATCTCAAAGCCGTCCGCGAAGCCGCCCCGGATGATCAAACTCCTTCCCGTCGTTGCATCTCGGTGGATATAGCTGCGGCTTTGATCGCCAGGATAATAAATCGTGGCGACGAGCAGGCTTCCGGCGATCGTCTCGAACGCTGCACGTCCGGCCTTCCGGCCGAGCGGCATCCTGTTGATGAAGCTTTGTGCCGGCAGGGAGCCCACCTCATAGATCGCTCCCGTCACATAATCGGATGTGCCCCCGCCGTAGCGCAGCGATAATCCGAGCTGCGCCAGGCTGTGCGTCGGCGTTGACGAGCGCAGCAATCTCGCGGGGGAGAGCAGGGGAATGGCCAGCGTGGGACTGTTCAAGAGGCGCAGTCCCTGTTCCTCAAGCGGAAGACGGTCGGCCAGCAGGGCGGCCGTTCCAAGCACCCCTGCGGCAAGAATGATCCTCGGAGCGGAAAACGACAAGCCGTCGGCCGTTCCGACCGTCCAGCCCGCGCTGCGGGCCAACGAGACGGCCCGCATGTTGTCGAGCAAACGAAAATGCGGGGATTTCCGCAACAGAAGGAGATCTTGCCTGCTGTTATATATCGCCCCGCTCGGGCAACCATAGAGACAGTCGCCGCGCAGGTCGCATGCCGCCCGCCCGGGTCTCGCCTGCGAAAGCATGGCATTGACGGCAGGAAAAAGCCGAAACGATCCGTCCACCGGCTTCGCGACCTTGTGTCTCTGAAGAATATGGGCGGCCGTCGCCCCGAGCGGCAGGACGGGCTGCTCGTTGGCGCTTTCCGTAAAATCGGCATTCCTGCTGATCCCGATGCGTTGGGATATGCGCTCGTAGGATCTTTGAAGGGAAGCAATGTCTATCGGCCAATCGGCAATGTCCTCGGCGTCGAGATAGCTGATCTGCGCGCCCCAGATATTGGAGAGGCCGCCGCGGGCGAGGCTGCCGATGGGCATGAAGCCGGCGCCCGCTATGCCGGAATCGCGTCGAAACCGTTCGACAATTCCACGCGACACCGGCGTCTGCAGTTTTGGCGAGCTGCCATCGTCCACGCGCAGGGATTCGAGATCGCTTCCGAGGATGCGCACACTGCGGCTTTCCTCCTGCGATCCGAGATCATTGCCCGCATCCAGCATCAGAACACGGCGGCCGGCCGCTATAAGCGGAAACGCGGCGGAAACACCAGCAGGGCCGCTGCCGATGATGATGAAGTCGGCATCGGCCCCTTTCATCGATATCTCCCGGCGAAAAGAGCGCGGAGCGGAAGCAGCAGGACATCGCTTGATATGGTCAGGATTGCCTTGAAGAAGCCGGCCTTTTTGCGCCGCTGCCGTTCCGGCTCGCTCGCGAGATCGGCGAGGTAAAGCGCTCTTGCGAGGCGATGCTGCGTCTGATTGGCGGGTGGTTCAAAGAGCGACAGCAGACGCGGATGCCTGATCAGCGTCGGGGAGAGACCGAGCGGCGCCAGTCCCTCGCGCCGAAGCCCTTCAGAGAGGCGCTGCACCTGCGCTTCGGTGGGTGCGGCGCCGAGATAGTGCAGCAGCGCCTCGGCCTCGTTTCGCGACGGTTCTCCACTCTTCTGGCCGAACTCCGCGGAAAGCACCACCAATGGATCAGCCAAGTTCAACTTCAGCAGCCTGAGGCTCTCGCCGCTTTCCATAGGAGCGGCCCCCGCGAGCCCCAGGACGCGCTCCGGATCGACCGTCGGGATCAGCGGCAGAAGCTTCGTCATGCGACAGGCAAACAGGGCCGCAGTGAGGGGGATCGGGATGAAATGCAGATTCCCTTTGCCTTGGCTGCGGCGAAGAATGCGCAGCCAGGCGGCAAAGCTTATCGGCTTCTCCTGAGCGAGCACGAATGTTTGCGGCAGCTGGCTTTCGTCTGTCGCCAGCGTCAACAAGCCCGCTGCGACTTCGTCGAGATGAATGGGCTGAACCTTCCGGCTAAGCCCAATCATCGGCAGAAGCGGACTTAAGGCCGATAATTTCGCCATGAGACCGTACATCGCCGCGCGCGGGCCGCCGTAAACAAGCCCTATTCGCGCGATCCGAACGATCGGTGCCGCGAAGCTGGCCGCCAAATGCCGTTCAATTCTGTACTTGGTGCGGCCGTAGACGTTCAGCGCTTCCTGCCTGGACGAGGTGGAGGAGGCAAAGACGAAGCGTAGCACTCCGGCTGCCTTTGCCGCTTCCGCCAATTTTACGGTGCCCGAGATATTGATGTTGTTTTCCTCGGCCGTCTCCGGCCCGGTGGCCCAGGAATGCGCGAGATGAACGACGGCAGCCCCCCCCTTCAGATCGGACGCGGCGGGCTCATCGCCGATGCGCCACTTTGCTTCGGAGCGCCGGCCGAGCTCGACCACCTCGAAGCCGCGCTCACGCGCCAGCGCGGCAAGTCTTGCACCGATATAGCCGGTTGATCCGGTGATGATGAGACGCGGTGCCATTCACGTCCTCTATTGTGCGAAGGCGATACGCGCGCCGCTCCAGTCAAAACGAAACTCGATTTCCTTGAGCTGCGACAGCGCTTGCCGGACTTTTGCCTGGCGATCTCTGGGGCAATAGAGAACGAGGAAGCCGCCTCCGCCGGCGCCTGCGAGCTTGCCGCCGATCGCGCCGGCAGCGCGTGCCGCCTCGTAAAACTCGTCAATGGCGCTATTGGTGATCTGTGACGTCAGCGATCGCTTCATCATCCATCCGCGATGCAGCGCTTCGCCAAAGGCGCCGAGGTCGCCAGCCATCAGGATGTCGCGCATTTCGTAAGCCAGCTGCACCATGCTCTCGACCGTCCGGAACTTTTCTTCGTTCGTCTCCATGGCCTGCACCTGCGTCGACAGCACAGAGCGCGTGTCGCGCTGGCTTCCGGTGAAAAACAGGAGGATATTGCTCTCGAGCTCCGCCATCTTGTTGGCGCTGAGCACGACGGGCTGCACGTTGACGCTGCCGTTGGAATTGAATTCGATGAAATTCAAGCCGCCATGGGCGGCTGCGTACTGGTCCTGTTTGCCGATCGGCTCCTTCAGGATGTCGATTTCGAGTCTGCAGGCTTCTTCCGCCAACTGATCCTTGGAAGCAAAACGCGACCTGTGGGCATAAAGCGCGTTGATCAGCGCCACGGAAAAGGAGCTGGATGACCCCAGCCCAGTCCCGGAGGGAATGTCGGCGACGGAAGCGACTTCGATGCCCGGCTCGACCTGATGCATACGCAGGGCTTCGCGCAGCAGCGGATGCGCGACCTCTTCAAGGGTGTCAGCCAGTTCGGTGCGCGTGTATTTCAAATGGTATTTGTTTTCGTTGAAATAGTTATGCACGATGACGAAGCTGTACTTGGCTATCGCGCAGGACAAGACCGCTCCGGCTTGCCGACGGTAATAGGACGCGATGTCCGAGCCGCCGCCGGCGAAGCTGACCCGAAAAGGTGCGGATGAAACGATCAAAGGGTTGTCTCCTCGAGATTGATGACGATATCGGCCGATGTGCGCTGCAGATCGATCCTCGGCCACTCTTCTTGAATTCGCGACTGCCAGAGCCCTTCGGCGGCAAGCGGCGTGAGGCCTTTCCAGGCATAGAATGTGTGAAAGCGGTTCAGCAGAGTCTGCTGCGACGCTTCGACGAAGACGGCTATATCGACCTCTTCGCGGATCGACGCATGGCCGGCAAAGATGCCGTCCAGCAGGATGACCTCGGCATCTCGCGCATCATAGATGGCAGGACCCCTCAGCTGGGCACGGCTGGCCGCGTCGTAGCCGGGTGCTTCGACCCGTCCCGCTCGGCGCAGCACGCTGACGATTTCGGGATAGAGCTCTACCCTGCTGCGCTCTTCCGCGCTCATATCCGGGCTGCGATGTTCGAGCGGCAGTATCCAGCGGTCGAGTTCCAGCCTCAGCACCCTGCGCCCTGCTTCCGAGAGGATGCGTTGAACGGCATGCGCAAACGTACTTTTCCCGGAGCGGGAACGACCGCATATGCTGACGAGCAGAGGCCCTGCCATACCTGAAAGCCGTTCCTCAATCGCTCTGGCTGGGGCTTTCCCGATATGCTGGTAGCCGCACTGAAAGCGAACGGCGTCATAGACCGTATCGAAGACAAGGTCGGCTCGCGGGATTTCGGTTTCGGCGGCAGGATAGCTCTTCACATCCCGCAGTCCATAACCGGTCCGCACACCATAGGCCCAGATGCCCGCCTTGCGGCCCGCACCTATGTCGCGCAGGCTGTCGCCGATAATGACGGATTTCGATTTTTCGATCGGCAGTTCCGACATGGCCCGGCGGATCATCAGATCGCCCGGTTTGCGGCAAGCGCATTCGATCTTGAGTTCGGGGACCTCGTCAGGGAATCCCTTGTCCGGATGGTGCGGACAAAAATAGATTCGGTCCAGGACGCCGCCGTCTTCGGCAAGCTCGGCCTCCAGGCGACCAAGAACATGATCCAGGCCGGTCTCGTCCAGCAAGCCTTTGGCGACCTGCGGCCGGTTGGTCACGGCAACCGCAAGGAAGCCGGCCTCGCGCGCGAGCCGCACCGCTTCGCCGGCTCCGCTCACCAGCTTCACCTGGTCTGGACGTATGACTCCGTGGCCGCCGACATCTTCGTTGAGCACGCCGTCGCAATCGAAAAACACAGCGGGTCTTCGAACCGAGAGATGGACGGCATGAACCCGATCATGGCGAATATCCTCAGCCGCGGCGGCATGTCGGCTCGGAGAGCCGGTATCCTTTATATATTCGGGCGTATCATAAATTGCGACCGGTATGGATCGCTCGAGGAGGCCGGGGATCACATCATGGATCATATCGGCCGGCTGCCCCGACTGGAGAGTGTCGAAGAACTGGCCGCAAGCCACGTACAAACCGGCCGGCACCAGATTGCGCCAATCGGCGTCACGTGGCGCCTTGCGGGGCAACAGGCGCTGGAGATAGCCGTTCTTCTGAACGACGATATCGGATGTGCGAGGATGATCGTTGGGATGGGCGATTATCGTCAGCGCGGCGGGAAATTGCCGCCGATGACGCGCAAGGGCCGACAGATCGATATCGAAAAGCATGTCACCGTAGACGATAAGGACGTCATCGGCGATCGTGTCCAAAGTCGTCAAGCAACCGGCCGTACCGAGCGGAGACTTCTCAACGAAGACGTCGATCGCAATGCCAAGCTTTTCGGCTTCCGGTCCAAGGGCAGGCTTGAGCTGGCTGCCAAGGTGGCCGCCAAGCACACGCACATGCTGAACGCCTTCGCGGGCGAGCACGCGAATCTGCCTGACAATGATCGGCACGCCGGCAAGCGGCAGAAGAGCCTTCGGAATGACATCGCCCGTCATGCTGCGCGCGCGCGTTCCGAGGCCTCCGGCGATAATGATAGCCTCGCAGATAGCGTTCTCAGAACCCATTCGCCAGGATCCGCTCGACGGCGAGTTCAACAGCCTCGGTGGACTTCCGCTTCGGCGTCCAGCCGAGCGCGACAAGTCGGCTTATGTCGTAGCTGAAGCGCGGCACGTCGCCCAGCCAACCACGGTCTTCGCTGCCGTATTCGATAGCGGCTCCGGATGCGACCTTGGAGACTACGATCTCGGCGATATCCCGGACAGACGTTTCACCGATGCCGCTGGCATGAAATACCTCATAGGCACCGGGCGCCTTTTCCCAGGCAAGCAGAATGGCATCCACCAGGTCGCCGACATAGAGATAGGGTTTTGTCTGCATGCCGTTGCCGAGCACCTGGAGCCGCGCAGGATCAGCCTTCAGTCTGTTGATGAAGTCATAGATGGCTCCGTGGGTGGAGCGTTCCCCGACGACATTGGGAAAGCGCAGCACGAGCGTCTTGATGCCGAATGACAGCGCGTAGACGGACAAATAGGCTTCGGCGGCAAGCTTGCTGGCGCCATAGAGCGAAATCGGCCGCAGCGGGCCATGATTTTCGTGAATGTTGCCTTCGGCTTCACCGAATACGGCGGAGGTGCTGGCGAAAAAAAGCTTGCCGATCTCATGCTTGCGCATGATGGCGAGCAGCGTCGTCGTCGTCAGTTGGTTCAGCTGGAGGTCGAGTTCGACATTGGCATTGCCGGCGGCAATATCGGAGTTGGCGGCGAGATGGAAAACGGCGTCGGGACGATCCGCGCCAATGAGCCGATCCATGCCTTCCCGATCGAGCATATCCAGCTCATGGAAGCGGAAATCCGATCGCTGCAGCAGATGATCGATGTTGCGCATGCGGCCAAGATGAAGATTGTCGATTGCGGTTACCCGATAACCCGAATCCAACAGACGATCGCAGAGATGGCTGCCGATAAAACCGGCCCCTCCTGTTACCAAGGCATGCATGTCGGCAGCTCCATATGATCTGTTAAGGCTCTTCAGAGCGCTTTGATCTTTCCCGAATGAGGACGCGATAGGACGAATACACCACCGGCCAAGCCGACCACAAGCTGCAACAGGCCGAAAACCACCGACAGCGTCGCGGCATCTGTCGTGCCGATGCCGAACACTGCAAGGGAAACGATCATGCCGCCTTCGCGCAGCCCCCATCCTCCGACGGAAATCGGAACCATGGCGATCAACAGGACTGGCGGGAAAGCGGCTGCGGCCTGACCCCAATCGAGCGGAAGACCGAGACCGAGAACGAGGATTTCAAGCGAGACGACACTCAATCCGTGAATGACGAGGGTCAACAGGAATACCCCGAGCATTCTTCGGTGGGCGAGAAACGCTGCTAGCGCCTCGGTCAGCGCGTGCAGCTTTGCCGGAAGAAACCGCACGAAGAAATGCCGGCGCCAGCTGAAGACCAGGGCCGATGCGATCGTTCCCGCCACGCCAAGGGCCGTGAGTTCGACCAAATAGGGGATTGGGAAGTCGTGCCCGTAAAAGCCGCGCATGATGATCAGTCCGATCAGCGCAACCACCGCCAGCCCGAAAAGCGTGAGGATACGGTCGATTACCACACCCAGTGTCGCTTCCGTTATCGTCAGGCCATATTTGATGGCGCCGAATATGCGGGCGGCATCGCCTGGAATGGGACTTGGAAGAGCTTGATTATAAAAGAGGCTCTGCATGAAGAGCTTCGTGGCGCCGGTCAGTTTCAGTCTTTGCCCTATCATTTCCGACAGGAGGCACCATCGCCATGCCGAAAGCACGGCCTGCAAGAGAAGCAGGAAGACGCTGGCCCAGATGATCGTTACCGACAGGGTCCGGATCGCAGCCCACCCTTCTGCGAAATCGACCTTACGCGCGATCCATATGACGAGGCCAAGCGCGACGGCCACTTTCAGAACCGGGATGGCGATGCGAAGCAATGCGCGGAGGGATGGTATAGTCACGATGCCCGATCCGCTTCAAAGCGATAGAGCTTCCAGCCGAACCGATCCGTCAATATCAGCGAGGAGCGAGGCATCATATGGGCTATGATGCTGTTGGCCATCACGATCTTGTTTTCTCCGATGCGTTCGGCGAGAAACGCGCTATCGGCATCGGGTGGAACGATGAAGTAAGCTATCTTATTGTCTTTGATGAAAGCATCGATATCCGAACCCGGCGCTGGCAGCACGTAGCGCGGCAATTGCCAGCCGCCGTCACGACCGTCGTTATAAGCCGTGGACAATAACATATTGGCCGTATCGAAAGGTTGAAAGACGGTTCGCAGGTCGTGATCTGCGATATAGCGGTACATGAAATAAGCTTCGCGATGGCTCTCCAAGTATTTATCGACGCTTATCATCCCGAGCACCACATCGAAGTCTTTCGCCTTGACGGGGTCGATGTCGCGACCGCCCATTCGGTGCCAGTGGGCAATCCAGAGCCCGCCGGCCAGCAAGACTATTATCATCGGGCTGGCGACCATGCCTGCTGGCGAAGAGGCCATTTTTGTCAGTGGAGCCATCTGCGGCATGACCCGTCGGTCGAGCCATGCATCCAATCTTTCCCGAACCAGGGAGGCGCCGATAAACCCGGTCGAAAAGAAAAGCAGATAGGCTGGCGTCGCCCACCGTATGTGATTGAACATAACGGTGTACCATATCACGAACATGGCAAGGACCATCGCTGCGAGAAAGGCGATGCGCCGGAAAGCCACTGCCAGACCGGCCAGAATCAAAGCGAGAGCGACGAAAGCATTTGGCTTATTTTCGAGAAACCAGTCGTAAAGGATATAGAGGAAGTCGTGCCAACCCTGCAAAGTAGCGAGGTTCGTAACAAAGTGCCGGTTGGCGGGATCGAAGGCCCTGCCCAATTCGAGCATGTAATCCGCCATCCAGGCATCGCTGAGGCCCTGATGGCCGAACATGAAGGGATAGATCGGATTGCCGAGGGCGATCAGGTTTTTCGCATACCAGTAGCCGGCGACCGCGAGGAATGCGCAAAGGCATGACAGAAGGAGCGGCAGGGATATCCTTCCCTTGAGAAGCATCGGTATCAATACCAGCCCTACGAGGCCGACCATTTGCAGTTCCGTATATTTTCCTCCGACTGCGCCTCCCAATACGAGCGCACAATGAAAGAGCTCCGCCGGCCGCCGGGTCTCCAGATAACGCCACAGGAAAAGCACGGCTGCGACGGAGAAACACGACCGGGCCAAGTCCGTCATCGGTTCGCCGATACTCCCCCTGAAGAAGGGGATGCTGAGGATCAGCGCTGCCACCAGGAAAAAACCGCATGCTCGCCAACGACTGGCGCAACTTGAAAGCAGGAACAGAAATCCGAAGAAAATTGCGATGTTCATGGCGGCCGCGCCGGTCCAGTGACCGCTGACCATCATGACGAGCGCAAACAGCAGATTGAAGAAGAGGGGAATATTGCCGTAGAAGGGATGATCGATCTGCGGCGACACAAAGCCGGCATGATCGATGATACTGTTGGCGAGCGGGATATGGAAAACCCACACGTCGGCAACGGCTGACGGGAAGAGGGACAGCACGCTCCACACATAGCAGAGTATGATGCATGTGAAGGCCGCAAGCGCCGGAATTGGATTTCCGTTTTTCGATTCAGTTGCGATTCTACGAAACAGCAAAGCCAGATCGCAAAGAACAGCGACGAGATCGCGCCGCCGCCAGATCATCGAGACTGCCACTATGGGAAGAACGATTTCCCATCTCAATCCATGAAACGCGCCAAGAATGGTGGCCGCGCCGCCGGCGATCGCCAGAGCCGGCAGAATACCGCTGAACAGAAAATCGATGCTGTCTCGAAAGGGCTGATCGCAACGTCGGTTGAGCCGGGCAACAATGCCTCTGTCGATCACGAGGCCCCATAATATTATGGAAAGAACCGTGCACCAGCCTAGGATCATGATCGCCCTTTCGTGGCTCTTATCCCGCGAGAGGCGGCGCAGGCTTCTTGACGGGCAGCATGACCCCGAGCGCTCGTATCATGAGCCCTGATATAAAGATCTGGAACGCCGTGATGATAAGCCACAGCCCGAAGACGGCCCAGTTGGTCTCGATGCCGATCTCGGGCAGCACGTAGCCGTTCCCGACATAGGAATCGAAGAGCGGAACCGCCAGCAAGACGCCTGCCAGAACGGCGATAACCGATCCCCATATCGTTGCATTGTAGGGAAGGCGCCGCTCGAGGCGAGGCTGCACATGTCCCGAATAGTCAAAGATCACCCGACCGATCGCTGCCGAAATCAGCATTGATTGACCAAGGACGGCCAGAGCCATCGCAAACAGCATGGCATTCGAGGAGAACCGCACGCCTGCTATCGACATAGGTCCCGCGAGCAGCGGCAACATGGTGATCAAGCCGAGGGCCAGCAGCAGGAAGCCCGGCCAGATCAAAAAGAAATCGAACCCGTAGACAAACATCGCTTGCAGATTGCGCCAGCCGGCGCGCCAGGGCTCCATCCAGCCTCGGCGCTTCATGTGACTCAGCCGTCCTTCCGGATCCTTCAGGAAGTGAATCGGCACCTCGGTCGTCGCAAGCTCCATATGGACTGATTTCAGCACCATTTCCGAGGCGTATTCCCACCCTTGCGAGCGGAGATCCATACGAAGCAGCGCATCGACACTGATGCCCCGCATGCCGCAATGGATGTCGGAAAAGCGGCTGCCGAACATCCGATTGAGAATCCACGTCGTCAGCGGCGTTCCGAAATAGCGATGCAGCAGCGGCATCGCATTGTCCTCGATCGAGCCTTTGAACCGCGAGCCCATGACAAATTCGGATCCCTTCCGGAATGCCTCGATGAAGGGCGCTATCTGGCGAAAATCATAGGTGCAGTCCGCATCGCCCATGATGATGAACTTGCCGCGGACGAAGGGAATGGCATCGATGTAAGCTCTGCCCAAGCCGCGCTTCGGCGTCCGCAACACGCGCGCGCCCCGCTCACGTGCGATTTCCGGCGTGCGATCGGTCGAACTGTCGACGATCAGGATTTCGACCGCCGCACCACTTGCCGCGATGCCTTGACGGCACCAGTCGACGAAGGTTCCGATCGTCAATTCCTCGTTGAGCGAGGGGACGAGAATGGTGACTTCCGGGTCGGTGACGTCGTCGTCCGGCGTAAGGAGCGACAGTTCCGGATCGTGGATGTGGGGGAAATTCATGGGCGTGATAAGGCTCTTAGGAAAGGCTGGGCGGGACGAGGCCGCAGGAAAAATCCAATATGGCGTGGCAGATCGCCAGATGGGCAATCTCCACATAGCCATATTGATCGGAGGCGACGTAGAAGTTCAAATCGCCGAGCGCACGCAACGGGTTGCCTGGAGCGAAGCCGCTCAGGGTGATAACGGCGCCGCCTTTTTCGCGGGCGGTGCGGACGGCCTTGGTGATGCTTTCCGATCTGCCTGAACTGCTGATCGCGACCAGCAGATCCCCTTCATTTGCATGCATTTCGATCTGCTTTGCGAATACGTTCTCATAGCCGAGGTCGTTCGAGAGGCATGTCAGCGTCGCGCCATCGTTCATTGCCATGGCGCGGAGTCCGCCATTTTTGGAATAGTCCGTCGCCATATGGCTGGCAATCGCGGCGCTGCCGCCGTTACCGATGAAGATGATCTTCCGGCCGGCATCATGGGTAGCACGGGCCAGCCGCATGGCCTCACTCATCGCAGTTGCATAATCGAGGCTTTCGTCACCCCGCCGCGACGCGGCTGCATTCACGAGAACATGGCGGAGAAATGTAAAATAGCGATCGAGATCGCCGGCCGTCACGGCGAGGTCCGAGGGTATGGTCTGGTTGTGTGACATGCTGGTTCAGCCTCTACGCCTTCGAAATTGGGGCGTCCTTAAAGACTAAATGATACAAAGGCAAGTTGCCCGGCATCCCTCCGGATGGTTGTTAACGAGTGTCACGGGCTTGCAACTAACGGTCTTCCGTCAAGCATCCGGCCCCGACGTGAGGGTTACTGCTCGACCTTAGCGCTGCTGAACCCGACCAGTTATTAAAGCTACGAAGGCGTGCGTGATGAATATTGACAATATGTGCCACGCTACCCATCATAGACAAAACGAAGGGTATGCCGATGGCATCGGGTAGCATTCATGTGAAGGTCAGTGGGCAGTTGCAGGATCATATCCAGCAGCAGATCGGCGATGACGGCCTTTATGAAAACGCCAGCGAGTATATTCGTGCGCTCATTCGCCGCGACTTGCAGTCCCGTAATGAGGCCTGGGACATGCTGCAAAGAGAGCTTGCGCCGGCGGTGCGGGCTGAAGACAGCGAATTCATCGCGGTTTCGGCCGAAGACGTCATCCGCCGCAACAAGCGTCAATAAGCCTGATGGCAGCCTATCGATTTTATCCGCGCCCTGACGACGCGCAGGACAAGATTTGGCGCGACACGATTGAGGCGTGGGGAGAGAAGCAGGCGGATGCCTACATTTTCGGGCTGCACGCCTATTTGCAGCGTTTGTGCGAGGATCGGTCGATCTGGCGACAGCTTCCGCAACGTCTGGCAGTTCCGACAGACATCAAGCGGTTGGCCTATTTCGGTCGTTATGAACAACATTACGTGTTCTTTCGCGAGCTTAAGAACGGCGATCTTGGTGTCATGAGCATTCTTCACGAACGGATGAATCTGCCGGTCCGGCTCAAAGAGGATCTGGCGGCTCTCTCAAACAAACTGCCGTGAGGGCGCGGAATCTTCGGTCGGTAGGATTGATCCTCGATGTGCGCTTTAACCCGGACTCAGAACCGGTGTTCCGCTCCCTCCAGCGGGTTTGCCCAGACCGTCATGCCAGGCCCGAAAGGCGTTTCGCCTTCGGCGCGCACGATCATTTCACCGAGTTCGGGGACGTCGAGATAAAGGATCGCGTCGGCGCCGAGCCGTTCCACATGGCGGATTCTGCCTTGCCACTGGCCGGTGCCTTCCGAAAGCCTGACATGTTCCGGGCGGATGCCGTAGGTCGCGCAATTCATTCGCCGTGCCGTCTCGCCGCCATAGAGGTTCATTTTCGGGCTGCCGATGAAGCCGGCGACGAAGGGTGTCGCGGGATTGCGGTAGAGCTCCATTGGGCTGCCGATCTGCTCGACCGCGCCACCGTTGAGGACGACGATCTTGTCGGCCATCGTCATGGCCTCGACCTGGTCATGGGTGACATAGATCATCGTCGACTTCAGACGGGCGTGGAGTTCCGAGATCTCCAGGCGCATCTGTGCCCGCAGGGAAGCATCGAGATTGGAGAGCGGCTCGTCGAAGAGGAAAACCTTGGGATCGCGCACGATGGCCCGGCCGATGGCGACACGCTGCCTCTGGCCGCCGGAAAGCGCTTTCGGCTTTCTCTGCAAGAGATGGGTGAGCTGCAGCGTTTCGGCCGCCGCCGCAACCTTCTCGGCGATTTCAGCCTTAGGGCGGCGGGCGAGCGAAAGTCCGAAGCCGATATTCTCGGCAACCGTCATATGCGGGTAGAGCGCATAGCTCTGGAACACCATGGCGATGCCTCGCTCGGAAGGTTCCGCATAGGTCACGTCCTTGCCGCCGATGGTCAGCCTGCCCGAGGTCGTCTCTTCCAGGCCGGCGATGATGCGCAGCAGCGTCGACTTCCCGCATCCCGACGGGCCGACGAAAACGACGAACTCGCCGGAGGCAACCTCCAGATCGACGCCCTTGATGACCTCAAGGGCGCCAAAGCTCTTGCGAACCTGTTTGAGAGTGAGCTCAGCCATTCTGCTATCCCTTGACCCCGCCTGCCGTCATGCCTGCGACGATCTGGCGGTTGAAGAAGATGAAGACGATCAGCGGCGGGATCGTCACGAGGAGGATGTTCATGAAGAGCAGATTATACTGGCTCGAATACATGCTCTGGAAATTATAGAGCGTCAGCTGCACCGTCACGTTCTCCTTGCCCGGCAGGTAATAGAGCGGATTGGTGAAATCGTTGAAGATCGCGATCGACTGGACGACGATATTGGTCACGGTCACCGGCTTCAGCAGCGGCAGGACCACCCTGAAGAAGATCTGCCGAGGCTTGGCGCCGTCGATCAGCGCCGCCTCGTCGAGATCGCGCGGGATGGTCGAAATGAACGACCGATAGAGCAGGACCGAAAAGGAGAGATTATAGGCAACCTGGATCAGGATCATTCCCGTCATGGTCTTGAAGAGGCCGATGTCCTGCAGAAGGCCGATGGTGGGAACAACGGCCGGCGGCATCATCAGGCCCATGAACAGCGCAGCGAAAGCCACGCGGTTCCACGCCGTCTTGCGGCGCTGCATCACATATCCGACCATCGCCGACAGCAGGATCAGGATCGTGACGGAAACGACCGTGATCAGCGTCGAATTGAAATAGGCGAGCACGAGCTGATAGTCGCGCGCCTTGAAGACGGCGACGAGATTGTCCCGGAACAGCCAATGCTCAGGAAGTTCGAAATCGAGCCGGGAGGCCTCGGATTTGGATTTGACCGCCTGCAGGGCGACGAAAACGAAAGGCATAACGAAGATGACGGCCGCGACGGCAAGGGCTATCGCACCCGTCAGATAGGGGCGGACGCTTCTCATTCCTCGACCTCGCGCCGGTTGAACCATAGGGTGAAGGGCAGGATGATCACGGCGATCAGCGCGAACAGGATGACGTTTCCAGCCGTCGACAGTCCATAGAAACCAGCCTGGTACTGCTTGTAGATAACCGAGGCGATCACATCGGAGGAGAAACCGGGTCCGCCGCGGGTCATGGCCCATATGAGATCGAAGGAACGAAGCCCGCCGATCAGCGACAAGGTCACCACGATGACGGTGGCGGGACGCACGAGCGGTAGGGTGATCCGAAAGAATTGCTGGAGCCGCGTGGCGCCATCGATCCTCGCCGCCTCGTAATAATCGGGGCTGATCGCAGCAAGACCAGCGATGAAAATCAGGGTGGCGAGGCCGACGCCCTTCCAGACGTCGACGAGGGCCACCGAAAAAAGCGCGAGCGCCGGATTGGTCAGCCATCCCGGCCCAGGAATGCCGAGCGTCTCGAGCGTAACATTGATGATGCCCTTCGTCGGATGCATCATCACCGTGAAGGTGATGCCGATGCCGATGGTCGAGACCAACACGGGAAAGAAGACCAGCGTGCGCAGGAAGCCGCGGGCGAAGATATTGCTGGTGAGCAGCACGGCGAGCAGCAGGCCGCAGACCGTTTTCAGGCCAGATGTCGTCACGGCATAGAGCAGGGTGTTGACCAGCCCCTTGACCAAGAACGGCTCGGAAAAGAACTGCTGGAAATTTTCGAGCCCGATGAATTGGGCCGTCGAGAGATCCCAGCGCGTCAGGCTGTACCAGAGAGACGATATGGTCGGAAAAAGGAACAGCACGCCGTAGATGATGGCGGCGGGAATGAAAAACCACAGCGGGTAGGGCGATTTGCGCGAGTGCGGGGGTGTCTCGGTCATGACTACCTCTTCGATCGGGGAAACCTCGCCCCGTCAGGAGCGAGGTTAGCTGGCCCGAGTGACCGCTACCAGTTGGGCAGGCCGAGCTGCTTGGCCTGTTTGCGCACATCCTCGTCATAGAGCTTCGCTGCCTCGGCCGGCTGGCGAATGCCGGAACCGAATTCGACGGTGATCTGCTCGAGAGCCGGGCCCTTCACCGGCGATACGAATTCCAATGCGGGGGTCGTCTTTTCCTTGGCGTCGAAATAGGGGAGCATGTCCTTTACGGCAGGCGGTACGTTGGCAGGCAGATCGCAGCCGTTGATCAGCGGAGGCCCCTGCACGGTGTTGGTTTCCACCATGATCTTGCAGCCTTCGACACTTCCGGCGAAATCCACGAATTTCTTCGCTTCCTCTGTGTGCTGGCTGGTCAGGGGAATATAGAGGGCGGGCGGCATCCAGACGGTCAGACCATTCGTCGCCGCATCGTCGCTCGGCTGCGCGAAGAAACCGACATCTGCAAAATTTTCGGGATAATTCTGCTTGATGGCGCCGATGGCGAAGCTCAGCATCGGATAATGCGCCGCTTCGCCCGTCGCCACCATTCTGAGGCCATCGTCATAGCTTGCCGCGCCGAAATCCTCGTTCATCAGGCCGGCGTCGTGAACATCCTTCAGCCGTTCGAAGCCTTTTGTGGCGGCGGGCGTCTCCGCATATTTCGCCTTGTTGGCGGTATAGTCGCCGGCGAAGTTCGGCACGGCGGCATGCAGATTGTAATAGTCGGCCAGAACGAACAGCTGCGAGGTCCAGGTATCGCGATAGGTCTGGGCCACGGCGACCTTGCCCGAAGCCTTGACCTTGGCATTGTTGGCCATGAAATCCGCCCATGTCTTCGGAACGGTGAGGCCGAGGTCCTGATAGACCTTCCTGTTGTAGAGGATGCCACCCGCCATCGCCGTGCCGAAGGGAACGCCGTAGAGCTTGCCATCGGCACGGACGACCGATTTGAAGCCTTCAACCACCTTCGCCTGTGAGGCGAGACCGCTCAGATCGACAAGTGTCTGCGCCGGCTTCAGCGCCTGTAAGAGGGATCCGGAATTATAGAGGAACACATCGGACATCTCCCCCGTCGCCAGGCGCGTCTTGATGATGTTGTCACCCTCGCCGCCGCCTGCCCGCGGCTCGATTTCGATCGTCACGTCGGGCGCTTTGGCCTGGTAGGCGGCAACCAGTGCTTCGGCTGCCGCGACCGTGTCGGGGTTGTTGTCGATCAGGAAAGACAGCGTGGTTTCCGCATGCGACGGGCTGGCCGCAGCCAAGGCCAGAAGCGCGGATGCGCCGGCAAGAATGAGCTTTATCCGATGTGTCATGACGTTCCTCCTCTGAACGGTGTGACCTATATGCTCCTCAGTAATCGGGTAGGGAAAAGACCAGCTGGTGCGTACCCGGGGGGAGAACCGCCTCCTCAATGACAGGCTCGCCATTGAGTGACGCATTCCGGTGCCGCCGGCCGGGCCGGAAGCGGCCGACGCAACCCTCCGGAAGCGTCAGCACATAGGTGACCTCGCTGCCGGTGCAGTGCCAGCCGGCCTCGATGCGCCCTTGGCTGATATCGTGATAGGCCGAAACCGACGAAAGCGACCGGATCGGTGCCGGGTCGACGATCACTTCGGCAAAGCCGGGTGCGGCCGGGCTCGGCGAAATGCCGGCAACACATTCGAACAGCCATTGGCAGACCGCGCCATAGGCATAGTGGTTATAGCTGTTCATGTCGGGTTCGTAGATGGTGCCGTCGGGCGCCATGGAATCCCACCGCTCCCAGATCGTCGTCGCTCCCTTCGACACCTGGTAAAGCCAGCCCGGCACGTCGTCCTGCAGGAAGACCTTTTCAGCGAGATCGTCCATTCCGAGCTTCGTCAGGGCCGGCAAAAGGGCAGGCGTGCCGATGAAACCGGTGCCGATCTTGTAGTCGGCGTCGACGATCACCTTCCGGAAATGCTTCCGAGCGGTTTCCTCATGCACCGCCGGTATCAGATCGTAGAGGAAAGCGAGTGCGTAGGATGTCTGGTCATTATGGGCGAGCCGCCCTGCCGGCGTGATGAACTCATTAGCAAAGGCCATCCGGATATTGTCGGCGCGGCCTTTCATCTGTTCTTCAAGCATTTGCTCGCCGAGCACGCCTGCGATCTTCGCCAGAAGATCCGTCGAGATGAAGTGGTAGAGGGTGGCTGCACAATCGTCGGCAATTGTCGGGCGCGGCTTTCTGTTATCGCCGACCGGCTGCAGCCAGTCGCCGAAGGTGAAGCCGCGGGCGCCCCAATGCGAGGGCGGACGGACGATCGGGCCATCCGAGATGGACCAGACGAAATCGACCCAGCGCACCATCGAGCCCAGGCACTCCGAAAGAACCGACCGGTCGCCGTAATGGGTGTAGAGGACCCAGGGGATCACGACAATCGCGTCACCCCAGCCGGTCGAGCCGGCATAGCCCGGGAAATTGCCCGGGTGCAGACGTGTCGGGTCAGGCGAGAAATGCGAAACGGCGCCGTCTTCGCGCTGGTCGGCCATCACATCCCGCAGATATTTCCTGAGGAAGGACTGGCTGTCGCTCAGCCAGCAGGCCGTCGCGGCAAAGACTTGGGCATCACCCGTCCAGCCAAGCCGTTCGTCGCGCTGCGGGCAATCCGTGGGCACTTCGATGAAATTGGCGCGCTGCGACCAGATGGTATTCTCAACCAGTCGATTGACGAGAGGATTGCCCGAGGTAAAGCCGCCGGCCGGTTCCGGCACCGAGGAGATCGGGATCGACTGGATCGCAAGAATCTCCGCTTCGCCTTTGATCGTCACCCTGGCATAACGGAAGCCGTGGAAGGTGAAATGGGGCGCATAGGTCTCGTCGCCATCTCCGCTGAGCGTATAGAGGGTATGCGCGGCCGCCGCGCGATAGTTGCGATTGTCGAAATGGCGTTCCGGCCCAAGGACTTCCGAGTGCTCGACCCGCACTTCGGTGCCGCCGACGCCACGGACCGCATATCTGACGTAACCGCCGACATTCTGGCCGAAATCATAGATCGTTCTGCCTTCGTGATCGGTCCAGCTTTCGATAGGGGCGAGCGGCTGCAGCTCCCGCACCGCCGCAGTCTCATGCGCGACGAGCAGCCCCGTGTCGAACGGCAATCGCGCGGTCCCGTGGGTTTCGGCGACGTTTTCCAGGCGTGCGTCGTAAATCTCGCCGAAATAAATCCCCGACTTCTGGATCGGCAGAAGGCCGCTTTGCCATGTCGTGTCGGTAGAAAGAAGGGTGCCGCTGGGGCCGACCAGATCCGCAATGGCCCCGATCCTGTCGCCCCAGCAATTGGGAATAGCCTGGGCGCCCCACATGATCGGCGAGCGGTACCATCCGTCGGCGAGCCAGATTTCTATCCTGTTGAAGCCTGACTTCAGCAATCTCGAGATGTCGTATCGCTGATAGGCAATGCGGGCGTCGTAATTTGTCCAGCCGGGCGTCAGCACATCGTTCCCGACGCGGGCGCCGTTGATGAAGCAGCGATAGAGGCCGAGCGCCGAGATGAAGAGTTCTATCGGAAGGCCGGTGCCGTCATGATCAAAGGTCTTGGAGACGAAGCTTGCGGCCGTTCCCTGGCCGCGGTCCGATAGTGGTGCGATCATCTCTCCGGCCCAGGCGCGCGAAACGAGATTGCCGTCGATGGCTGCCGGCTGAAAGTTCATCAAGTCCTCCCGGAGAGTTGTAGAACGTTCTCCATATAACGTTCTACATTTTTTTCGGAAGCGCAATAGAAATTTCGTCGCCAGTCTGCCATGGTGGTTCTGCGAGCGATTGTGACGGCCCGCAGAGTAGTCCAGAGATTTCATGTCGATCGAAGAGCAAAAAAGACTGCAACGAAATGATCGCGTGACGATCCGGACAGTGGCAGCGCATGCGGGCGTGTCGGTCGCCGCAGTTTCCAAGGTGATGCGAAACGCTTATGGCGTTAGTGAAGCATTACGGGCAAAGGTGATCGAGGCTATCGAAGTTCTCGGATATCGCCCCTCACGGGCGGCGCGCGGGTTGCGCGGCCGGAGTTTCACCATCGGCGTGCTTTTGATCGACATCCGCAACCCCTTCCTTCCGGAGGTGATTGCCGGCGTCAACGGCGTGCTCGCGCCTTCGCACTACCAGGCGATGATCGGCGTCAGCGACGCGCGCGTGCAGCTGGAGACGTCGTTGATCGAGTCGATGATCGATTACAAGATGGACGGCCTGATCCTGGTTGCGCCGCGCCTGCCCTCGGACATCATCGCAAAGTTTGCGGCTCAGATACCGATCGTTGCGGTCGGTTATCACGATGCCGGCGCCACGGCCTTCGATACGGTCAATGCCGACGACCAGCGCGGGGCGGAAATCGCAGTCGAAGCGCTGCTTGCCTGCGGCTATCGCGACATCGAGATGCTGAGCCTCGGCGAGCGTGAAGGGCACCAGGTCTCCGTCGTGCGTCAGCGTGAGATCGGCTTTCGCCGGGCGATACAGCGCGCCGGACTGGGATCGTCTGCGCCGATCACCAAAATTCCGATCGCCCCGCCAAAGCGGGAGGAAACGATGCGAAAGTTCCTGTCGAGAAAGAACAGGCCGCGCGCGGTGTTCTGCTGGAGCGACCTCGACGCCATCACCCTTCTGAGCCTGGCGATGGAAACGGGTGTGCGCGTGCCCGAGGATCTTGCCGTCGTCGGATATGACAATTCGTCGACCGCAGCGCTCGGCCTCGTCAATCTCGCAAGCATCGATCAGTCGGGCAGGGAACTCGGCCAGGTCGCCACCCGAACGTTGATTTCCAGAATAGAGGGCCGCACCGGCGCCGAGCACATTTTCCAGATACCGTCGCTGGTCAGCCGCAACAGCCTGACTCGCTCCGTTAACGCTCCAGGCACATAGCGCCAGAGATGGTAAGGCCGGCTGCGGCTGCGCGCTCGCCGGCCTCGTGATCTCAGGCTGCCTTGCCGAGTTTCGAGGGGCGCGTCGCAGCAGCCTTCTCGACCATGGCGGTGACTTCGGTGCGCCGTGCACCCGAAAGCGGCAGGCGCGGCATGCGGACGCGCTCGGAGCCGCGGCCCATGATCTGCTCGGCGAGCTTGATCGACTGCACGAGGTCATGCTCGGCATCGAGATGCAGCAGCGGCATGAACCAGCGGTAGATCCTGCGGGCCTCTTCCCAGTCGCCGCGTTCGGCCGCTGCAACGAGCTGCACGGACTCCTCAGGGAAGGCGCTGGTCAGGCCGGAGACCCAACCCTTGGCGCCGAGCATCAGGCCCTCAAGCGCGACGTCATCGAGGCCGGCAAAGATATCGAAACGATCGCCGAAGGCATTGATGAGATCGGTGAAGCGGCGTGGATCCGGGGCGCTTTCCTTGACCGCTTTGATGTTCGGCACGTCGGCAAGCACCTTCAGCACGTCGACGCCGATGTTGACGCGGTAGGCGGGCGGATTGTTGTAGAGCATGATCGGCAGCGAGGTCGCCTCGGCGACGGTGCGGAAATGCGCGATCAGCTCCTCCGGCTTCGGGACATAGACCATGGCCGGCAGCAGCATCAGCCCGTCGGCGCCGAGTTTTTCGGCGTCGCGGGCATAGGCGACGGCGCGGCGCGTGTCGAATTCGGAGACGCCCGTCACGACAGGAACGCGGCCGTTGACGACCTCGACGGCGGCTTTGAGGATCGTGCGCTTCTCATCGGGATCGAGCGAGTTGTTCTCACCGCATGTGCCCATGACGATCAGGCCGTTGACGCCGTCGTTGACGAGCGCGTCCTGAACACGCTGGGTTGCGGAAAGATCCACGGAAAGATCTTCGTTGAACTGCGTCGTTACGGCGGGAAATACGCCCTTCCATCCTGTTGTCATCTATCGAAACTCCGTTAAAGTCGGTTCGTTATATACAAACTGTCGACAAGACTCAATCGCGGTTATTTGTAAATTCGTGGGGCGTTGCCGAAATCGGCCAAAACGCACTACAAGGCTCTCATCAAGGGGAGGGACGCATGCAGAACGACGCGGAAAATGTGCGGGTGCGCGGTTCCGGCACGCAGAGCATCTATGCCGCGCTGCGCCGGGAGATCCTGTCGATGGCGCTGGAGCCAGCCAGTCCGCTCGACGAGGTGCGGCTGTCGGAGCGTTTCGGCATGTCGAGGACACCCATCCGCGAGGCGCTGTTACGGCTTGCCGCCGATGGGCTGGTCACGACCCTGCCGAACCGGAACACGATCGTTGCGCCGATCGATTTCGCCAACCTGCCTACCTATTTCGAAGCGCTGACGCTGATGTACCGGGTGACGACGCGCGGGGCCGCCGGTCGGCGGAACGACGCGATCATGGAGACCATCCGCCGCCACCAGAAGGACTTCGCCGGCGCGGTTGCCGCGCGCGACGCCTATGCGATGATCGAGGCGAACCGCGAATTCCACGTGGCGATCGCCGAGCTTGCCGGCAACGCCTATTACACGGCCTTCTTCGCCAAACTGCTCGACGAAGGCCGGCGCATCCTTCGCTTGTATTATTCGACCTTCGACGACCGGCTGCCCCGCCAATACGTCGACGAGCATGAGGAAATCATCGCCGCCATCGACGCCGGAGACGCCGAACGCGCCGATCGGCTGGCGATTGCCCACGCCGGCCAGATCGTCCGGCAGATTCAGGATTATCTCGCCCGCAACCTCGATCGGCCGGTGGCGATCGGTCTGTCGTGAAGCGCTACGCTGGACCAGGCATAAACGGTAAGAACAGGAAAACGACATGTCATGGCAGCACCCCGTACCCCGGATCACTGAAGACGAGCGTCAGATCCGCCTTTCCAGGCTTCGCGAAGCGATTGAAGCCGAAGGGCTTGCCGGCCTGCTTCTCGGCCCGACCGAAAGCCTGCGTTATTTCACCGGGCTCGTCTGGCATCCGAGCGAAAGGTTCCTCGGCGCGCTGATCACACCCACGGCCGTTTCCTACATCGTTCCGGGTTTCGAGCGCAGCCGCGTCGAAACGCTGCCGCATCTGCCGGGGGAAATCCTGGTCTGGGAAGAGGAGGAAAGCAGTGCAGCGCTCATCGCCCGGCTTGTCGGCCAGGGCGGCACGCTCGCCCTCGACGATGGTTTGCCGCTGTTCTTCTATCACGCCTTGGCAGCGGCGATGGGCGCCGACAGGCTCGCCGACGGCGGGCGGCTGATCCATGGCCCGCGCCGCATCAAGTCGGCGGCCGAGATCGCGCTCATTCAACATGCGATGAACCTGACGCTCGACGTCCACAGACAGGTGCACGCGCTGTTGAAGCCGGGCATCACCTCATCCGAGGTGGTCGATTTCATCGATCGGCAGCATCGCCAGGCGGGTGCCGACGACGGCTCGACATTCGCAATCGTTTCCTTCGGTGCGGCGACTTCGCTTCCTCATGGCGCCGACGGCGATCAGATCCTGGGCGACGACGAGGTCGTTCTCGTCGACACGGGCTGCCGGATCGACGGCTACCATTCCGATATTACCAGGACCTATATGCTCGGCGGCGGTAACGGCGACTTCGAACGCGCCTGGTGGATCGAACGCGAGGCGCAGCAGGCCGTCTTCGATGCCGCCCGGATCGGCGCCGCCTGCTCGAGCCTCGACGATGCGGCCCGCAAGGTGCTCGCCAAACATTCGCTCGGCCCCGACTACCGCCTGCCGGGCTTGCCGCATCGCGCCGGACATGGCCTTGGGCTCGAGATCCATGAAGAGCCTTACATCGTTCGCGGCAACGACACGCCGCTTGCCGCCGGCATGTGTTTTTCCAACGAACCGATGATCGCCTTCCCCGATAAATTCGGGATCCGGCTGGAGGACCATATCTGCATGACCGCGGACGGTCCGCGCTGGTTCACCGATCCGGCGGCCGGACCGACCGAGCCGTTCTCCTGAGCGGGCGCCGTCCGCCCGCTCAGGCAACTGCACCTCAATTTTGAACGCCGGCAGCGCTTCCGGACTTGAGCTTGACCTCTATGACCGGGACCACGAGCTTAGGTCGGCGCACCGCAGGATGAAGGTCAGTTCATCCTCGGCGACCGGGAACTGGTATTTGCTCATAAGGTATCGGCGGCCGGGCGCAGCCAGGTGACATCGCTGGCGTCATGTAGGAATTGCGCATATTCGATCTTGCCGGCCAGCGCATCCAGGCCGCCGGGGCAGGCTTGAGGAATTGACGGGCGCCTGTATCTTTCTGGCCTCGGAGGCTTCGAGGTACATCAATGGTCACAGACTTTACGAAGACGGAGGCATGTGGGCATGTCCTTGAAAATCAGTAAGGCGCCGGGGGAATTGCGGTCGGCGCGCTGGTTCGCATCCGAAGACCTGCGCGGCTTCGGCCATCGCTCGCGCCTGATGCAGATGGGTTATGACGCCGGTGACTGGGGCGGCAAGCCGCTGATCGGCATCCTGTCCACCTGGTCGGACCTCAATCCCTGCCACGCCCATTTCAAGCATCGCGTCGAAGACGTGAAGCGCGGCGTGCTACAGGCGGGCGGCTTTCCGGTGGAGATGCCGGCGCTGGCGCTGTCGGAAAACTTCATGAAGCCCACGACCATGCTCTACCGCAACCTTCTGGCGATGGAGACCGAAGAGCAGATCCGCGCCCACCCCATCGATGGCGTGGTGTTGATGGGAGGATGCGACAAGACCACACCTGGCCTCATCATGGGCGCGCTCAGCGCCGGCGTGCCGATGATCTACCTGCCGGCGGGGCCGATGCTGCGGGGCAACTATGCGGGCCAGCAGCTCGGTTCCGGCTCGGATGCCTGGAAATACTGGGACGAGCGGCGCGCCGGAACGATATCGGACAAGCAATGGGCCGGCATTGAAGCCGGCATTGCGCGCTCCTACGGCCATTGCATGACGATGGGCACCGCTTCGACGATGACGGCAATTGCCGATGCGATGGGGCTGACGCTGACGGGGGTCTCTTCGATTCCCGCGGCTGATGCCAATCATATTCGCATGTCGGCTCATTCAGGCCGGCGGATCGTCGAGATGGTCTGGGAAGATCTGACGCCGGACCGAATCGTCACTCCGGCGGCCATTCGCAATGCGGCGACGGTCGCCATGGCGACCGGCTGTTCGACCAATGCCGTCATCCATCTCCTGGCCATGGCGCGCAGGGGCGGGGTCGCGCTGACGCTCGACGATCTCGACGCGCTTGGCCGCGTCACTCCGGTAGTCGCCAATGTCCGTCCGTCCGGAAAGACCTATCTGATGGAGGATTTCTACTATGCCGGCGGTCTTCTGGCGCTGATGTCGCAGATCCGCGAGCGGCTCGATCTCGACGCATTGACGGTTTCGGGGGAAACGCTGGGCGCGGCTCTGGCCGATGCAAAGATCTATAATGACGATGTGATCCGCCCGCTTTCCAATCCGATCTATCCGGAGGGCTCGCTTGCCGTACTCAAGGGCAATCTGGCGCCCGACGGCGCGGTGATCAAACCCGTCGCCTGCGACCCGCGCTTCCATGTCCACCAAGGCCCGGCCCTGGTCTTCGACAGTTACCCCGACATGAAGGCGGCGGTGGAGGACGAGACGCTCGATGTGACGCCGGATCATGTGATGGTGTTGCGCAATGCCGGACCGCTCGGCGGCCCCGGCATGCCGGAATGGGGCATGCTGCCGATGCCCAAGGCGCTGCTGAAGCAAGGATATCGCGACATGCTGCGGCTGTCGGATGCGCGCATGAGCGGCACCAGCTATGGCGCCTGCGTGCTGCACGCGGCGCCCGAAGCCCATGTCGGCGGCCCGCTCGCTCTGTTGCGGAACGGCGACATCATCAGGATCGACATCCCCAACCGCCGGCTGGATATGCTGGTCGACGAGGCGGAGCTGATCCGGCGCCGCGCCGCCTGGATGCAGCCGGCGGATCGTTTCGGCCGCGGCTACGGCTGGATGTACGCCTCCCATGTCAGCCAGGCCAACAAGGGTTGCGATTTCGATTATCTGCTGCCCGAATTTGGAGCGGCAGCCGGAGAACCGGACATTTTCTAGGAGGACATGCATGATCACACTTTCAGACAGCACGCGCGAAAAACTCATGCGGGTGAGCGTCGCCACCATCAGCACTGCGCTCTTCAAGCGCGGCCTGCGCAACCAGACGATCCAGGATGTGCAGCCGGTCGCCGGCAAAGGCCGCAATATGGTCGGCCCGGCCTATACGCTGCGCTACATTCCGGCGCGCGAGGACCTGAACAAGCTCGAGGTTTTCCGCAATCCCGAACACCCGCAGCGCGCCTGCGTGGAAAGCTGCCCCCCCGGCGCCGTGCTGGTGATGGACAGCCGCAAGAATCCACGCGCCGCCTCCGCCGGCTCGATCCTCGTCACGCGGCTGATGGTGCGCGGCGTGGCGGGTGTCGTCACCGATGGCGGTTTCCGCGACAGCCCCGAAATAGCGAGATTGGCGATCCCTGCCTATCACAACCGCCCCTCGGCGCCGACGAACCTGACGCTGCACCAGGCGCTCGACATCAACGTGCCGATCGGTTGCGGCGACGTGGCGGTCTGGCCCGGCGATATCATGGTCGGCGACGACGAAGCGGTGATCGTCATTCCGGCGGAACTGGCCGACGAGATTGCCGAGGAGGCCGTGGAAATGACCGCTTATGAGGACTTCGTGACCGAGCGCGTGCTGGCCGGCCAGTCGATTATCGGTCTCTATCCGGCGACGCAGCCGCACATTCTCGAAGAATTCGCCGCCTGGCGCGCCAAGCACGGCCGCTGACATTTTCCGACTGGAAGCATGCGGAGTTCAGGGATTATATGCATTTGAAGGTGCGCCTCATTATGCTCTCCTGCAGCGCCCTGGCTTATCGGATGGACAGGACGCGCAGGCGGCTGACGCCGCCTGCGGGGGAACACGTCCCGCGGTCTTGTTCCGGGGGGAACGCGACCGAAGAGGTTGCCATCAAGATTCACCGAGCCTCGCCCGCAGCGGGCGTGGGACGATCCGGCTGATCGCTCGCCGGAAGGCGATCATCGCTGACCTTGCCCTCGCCTCGATTGCCCGGGCTTGAAGGTGATTGCCGCGTGATCGTTGGAAGCCTGCGGTTCGCGGTCGGGAGCTTTCGGTTCGGCTCGACGGAAAAGACGCTTGAGCGCCTCGTCCAGATCGTCGACGAAGGTGAAGATGACGGGGATGACGATGAGGCTGAGCAGCGTCGACATCATCACGCCGCCGATCACCACGATCGCCATCGGCTGCCGGAAGCTCGAATCGCCGCCGGTCAGGCTGAGGGCGACCGGAAGCATGCCGCATGCCATGGCGATGGTGGTCATGACGATCGGCCGGGCGCGCTTGTGGCAGGCATCGACGAGGGCATCGAAGCGGGCCATGCCCTGGCGGCGCGACATGATCGCGTATTCGATCAGCAGGATCGAGTTCTTCGTCACCACGCCCATCAGCATGAGCAGCCCGATGACGGCCGCCATCGAAAAGCTGGTCCCGGTCAGCACCAGCGGCAGGAGCGCGCCGCCGAGCGAGAGCGGCAGAGCCATCAGCAGGGTGAGCGGCTGCAGGAAGTCGTGGAAGAGCAGGACGAGGACCGCATAGATGCAGAACACGCCGATCGCCATGGCAAGGCCGAAGCTCTGGAACAGCTCCGAGCTGCGCTGAAGTTCACCCTGTTCGACAAGCGTGACGCCGGACGGCAGATGCTGGAGCGCCGGCAGCGCCTGCGCCTCGCGGTTGACGTCGCCGAGGATGCGGCCGTTGAGCTCGACCGATACGGTGACATTGCGCATCCGGTCGATGCGATCGATTTCGGAGGGGCTGCCGCCGATCCCAATATCGGCAATCGATCCGAGATCGACATTGCCGTTCGTGCCCGCCACCCGCATGTTCTTGATATCGTCCAGGCTGGTGCGCGACTCCGGGCTGAAGCGGACGACGATCGGAACCTGGCGCTGCGGCAGGTTGAGTTTTGGCAAACTGGCGGAATATTCGCCATTCGTCGCCACGCGGACGGCCTCGGCGATGGAACTCGACGTCACGCCGAGCGCTGCTGCGCGGTCAAAATCCGGCTTGATCTGGATTTCGGGCGCCTGCCTCGCGGCAGTCGACGTCACCGCGCCTATACCCTGCAGCGTGCGGAGCTGTTCCTCAAGAGCCGTGCTTGCACTTTCCAGGACATTCGCATCGTCGCTCGCCAGCGTGATTTCGAGCTTCGTGCCGTTGCCGCCGCTGCCGACCTCCACGCGCACACCGGGCAGCAGGGAGAGCGCCTGCCGGATGTCGTTTTCGATTTCCGACTGCTTGCGGTCACGCTCGCCGATCGGGGTCAGCACGGCGACGATCGTGGCGGAATTGACGCTGCTCGTGGTGCTGGCGTCGGCGCCGCCACCCGAAGATGCGGAGCCGACCGAAGAGAAGACACGGGTGACATCCGTGAGCTTGCCGACGAGATCGGCGGCTTTTCTGGTCGCCGCATCGGTCTGCTCTATGGTGGCGCCCGGCTGCATGGTCAATGTGATCTGGGTGCGCGCGTCGTCCGAAGCCGGCAGGAAGCCGGATTTCAGCAGCGGAATAGCGGAGAGAGAAAGCGCGACGACAATGGCGGTTACGGCCACGGTGGTCTTCCGGCGGTTCATGGCAGCTTTCACGATTGCCAGATAGGCGCGCATGATGCGGCCATCATTTTCCTCCGTCGGCGGGACCGCTTTCATGAAATAGGCTGCCATCATCGGCGTCAGCAGGCGGGCAACGACGAGCGAGGCGAGAACGGCGACGGCGGCGGTGACCCCGAACTGGCGGAACAGAAGCCCCGGAATGCCGCTCATGAAGGCCGTCGGCAGGAAGACCGCGACCAGCGTGAAGGTGGTTGCGATGACGGCGAGCCCGATCTCGTTGGCCGCTTCGAGGGCGGCATCGATCGGCCGTTTACCCATCTGCAGGTGGCGGGCGATGTTTTCGATCTCGACGATGGCGTCGTCGACCAGGATACCGACCACCAGCGACAGCGCCAGCAGCGTGATGATATTCAGGCTGAAGCCGTAGAGGTACATGACCAGGAAGGTCGGGATCACGGACAAGGGCAGTGCCACGGCCGACAGGATCGTCGCGCGCCAGTCCCGCAGGAAGAGCCAGACGACGATGATCGCCAGGATCGCCCCTTCGAACAGCATGTGCATCGAACCGTCATAATTGTCGATGATCGGGCCGATCGTGCTGTAGGCTTCGTCGATCTGCACATTGGAATGTTTGGCGGCGAACTGTTTGATCGCCTTGTCGACGTCGCCGGCGACGCCGCTGTCGGAAAAGCCGTTCGAGCGCTTGATCTCGACCGCGATCACCGGCTTGCCGTCGAGATAAGCCATCGAGGACCGCTCCGCGAAACTGTCCGTGACCGATGCGACTTCGTCGAGACGAACCTGCTGGCCGTTGGCCAAGGGAATTCTCAGCCCTTTCAGTGCCTCGACCGACGGCAGAGCGCCGAGCGTGCGCAGGGTTTGACGAGTGCCGCCGATTTCGCCGAGGCCGCCCGACGTATCCGCCTGCACCGCCTTCAGCTGCGACGATACGGTCGCCGCAGTGACCCCGAGCGACGCCATCGTCGCGGGATCGAGATCGACGTGAATCTCGCGGTCGATGCCGCCGATGCGGTTGACTTGTCCGACGCCGGGCACCGAAAGCAGCGTCTTGGTCAGATCATTGTCGACAAACCAGGAAAGCTCGGTTTCGTTGAGAGCAGTCGAGCGGACGGCATAGGTGACCAGCGCGGAGCTTTGGACTGTGACCTTGGTGACGCTTGGTGTCTCCATCTGCGAGGGAAGATCACTCTTGACGCTGTCGACGGCGTTGCGGACTTCGTTGAGCGCCGCTTCGCTGTTTTTCTCCAGCTTGAAGGAAACCTTGATCGAGACGGTGCCGTCGGTGATGGTCGTGGTGATGTGGTCGAGATAGCTGAGCGAAGCCAAACTGTCTTCGATGGTGCGGGCGACCTCGGTTTCGAGCTGTGCCGGCGCCGCGCCGTCGAGCGTCGCCGTGACGCTGATCGTCGGAAGATCCATATCGGGGAAGTTCTGGACCGCCAGGGTCTTGAAGGCCAAGAGTCCCCCAACCGTCAGCATCACGAACAGCAAGATTGCCGGGACGGGGTTGCGGATCGACCATGCCGAGAAGTTCATCAGTTTTTCTCCGCGATCTTCACGAGGTCATTGTCCGAGAGGAACGCGCCGCCCGAGGTCACCACCTTCGACGTCCGATCTATGCCGGAGACGATTTCCACCTCGCCATTGTTGCGGCGGCCGGTTTCCACCCGGACCCTTTGCACCCGTTGATCCTCGCTCGCAGTGAAGACGTAACTGATCCCGTCCCGGAACACGATTGCGGTCTCGGGCACGGTCAGCGCCGGGGAGGTCTGCAGCTCGATGTTGCCCGTGACGTAAAGGCCCGTGCGTGGACGGGTGTCGGCCGGCAGCGTGACATAGACGATTGCCCGGCTGGTATCAGTGCTGACCGACGGCCCGACAAGCCTCACCTTGCCCTCGATGGCGTGGCCTTCAGGCCCGTTGACTTGGACGCTCAGGCCTTGTGAAATGCGTGGGAGGTAGCGAGCGGAAACCTCGGCCTGCCATTCGATCCGCTGCTGGCGAACCATGCGGAACAGTTCGGTGCCGGCGGAGACGACGGCGCCGAGATCGGCGGAACGCGACGTGATGAGGCCGTCATCGACGGCCGTTATGGTCGTCTGCGCAAGCTTGATCTTTTCGCTGTCGAGCGCGGCCTCTTCGGATGCAAGACTTGCCGTCGCCGTCTGCTCGTCGGCGAGATATTCGACGATCTTCTCGTCGGAGAGCGCCCCTGAAGGCTGGAGCTGCCGCGCCCGGTCGGCATTGGCTTTGGCCATTGAAAGGCTTGCCTTGGCGGTCGCGACGGCGGCCTCCTGCTTGCGAAGATCGGCAAGCACGCTCTCCTGCGAAAGCCGCACGAGCGTCTGGCCCTTGGTGACGACCGAACCGACATCGACCAGAACATCGGTTATGCGCAGCCCGCTCGTCTCGGAGGCGATGACCGCTTCCTGCCACGGTTTCAGCCATCCGCTCGCGGGAACGGTCTCAGGCCAGTCCCGCTGAGCCGGCGCCGTCAAAGAGACAGTGAGGGCGGTTGCCGCGGCCTGTTCCGCCATGGCGTTGCGGAGGGGAGCAAACAGCGCCATCGCAACGAAGGCGGAGGCGAATAGTCTGGAGGTTTTTCTCAACGATGCATTCCTTGTCGTCAAGGCATCGGCGCCTTTTCCCGATCGGCGCCAATTCGACCAAGAATTACCGTTCATGCATGGCAACCGGGTCTCGGCGCGGGTCGATGTCATGACCGCTATGTAACGGGGCGAACGTTAAGTGCGGTCAAGTTAGTGTTAAGTTGGGTAAAACTTGGTCGCCTGAGCGTGTTTGTGCTGTATGGCTTGCCCGGCTTGATAATGGATGACGCGAATGAACAAGGTTCTCCTGATCGACGATGATGCGGAGCTGACGACACTTCTGCAGGAATATCTGGTCGAAGAAGGATATGACGTCGTAACGGACACGGATGGCCGCGCCGCCATTGCCGCGGCGGCCGGCAATACGGTCGACATCATCGTGCTCGACATCATGATGCCCCGGATGAACGGCATCGAAGTGCTGCAGCGGATCAGGAAGCTGAGCCAGGTTCCGGTGCTGATGCTGACGGCCAGAGGCGACGACGTGGACAGGATATCCGGTCTCAATCTCGGCGCCGACGACTATGTGCCGAAGCCATGTTCGCCGGGCGAACTGGCCGCGAGGCTGCGCGCCATCCTGCGCCGGGCAGGTCAGCCGGCGGCCGGCATGTCCACAGACACGGTCAGGGCAGGGCGGCTGGTGATCCATCCGGGCAGCCGGATCGCCGAATGGCGGGGGGAAAGCCTTGACCTCACCGGCACGGAGTTCAGCCTGCTCGAGGTTCTCGCCCGCAGCGCCGGCCAGCTCGTGTCGAAACAGGATATTTCCAAGCGGGCCTTCGGCAAGCCGCTCACCCCGTTCGATCGCCGCATCGACGTCCACATCAGCAGCGTTCGCCAGAAGCTCGGGCTGCGGGAGGACGGGCAATCCTGGATCCAGTCCGTTCGCGGCCAGGGCTATCAACTTCTCGTGGACTGACCATGCCCCGGCTTTTCTGGAAGTTCTTCAGGATTATCTGGCTGACTCTGGCGGCAAGCCTTGCTGCCGTTATCCTTATCGTCAAACTCCTTCAGGCGGTTCCCTTCGCAAGCGAGCTGGAACATGAGCGGCGGACGCTTGTGCTCAACCTGACTGCAAATATTCTGGCTGAGGACGGCGAAGCCGCCGCCGCGCGTTTCGTGACCACAAGCCAGAAGACGCTACCGCTTGGCCTGACCTTGTCCAAGCCCGACGACGCCGACGCCTGCGCCGAGAAGGACACGGGCACCGCCCGATCCATGCTGAAGGATGGAGTCTGCTATCGGCTTTCCGTGTCGGCCCCGGCCGGTTCCACTTTCGACAGCCTTGGACCATTCCTGCCGTGGCTCACCATCCTGGTCGCCAGCACGACCGCGGCCGGCGCGCTGGCGCGATACCTCATTCGTCCCGTCGTCCACCTTCGCGATGGCCTGAGCGCGCTTGCCCACGGCCGTTTCGACGTCCGTATCGGCGACAAGATGGCGGGACGCAGGGACGAGGTCACAGCACTTGCGCATGATTTCGATTCCACTGCCGCCCGCCTTCAGGAGCTACAGGATGCGCAGCAGAGGCTGTTCCATGACGTCTCCCATGAGCTGCGCTCGCCTCTGTCCCGGCTGCAGGCCGCCGTCGGTGTGTTGCGGCAAAGCCCCGCCAAACTCGGCGCCATGCTGGATCGAATGGACCGCGAGGTCGAACGGCTCGATATGCTGGTGGGCGAGGTTCTGACGCTCGCCAGGCTGACGGCAGGATCCAGCCTGCCGCTGAAGACGCAGACCATCGATGTCATCGAACTCCTCAACGAGATCCTCAGCGATGCGGCATTCGAAGCCCAGGCGCGGGAGATCTCGATCACGACGAGCGTCGATGGCACCTTTCGGGCCGAAGTCGAAGGCGAGCTTATCTATCGGGCGCTCGAAAACGTCGTTCGAAATGCCGTCAAATATACGGCCGACCATTCGCACATCTCGGTCTCCTCAGAGGCGACAGCCGACCGGCTAAAAATCTGCGTCACGGATCAGGGGCAGGGCGTCCAACGGGACGAACTCGAACGCATTTTCCAGCCGTTCTCTCGCGGGAGAGAGGCGGTGCCGAGAGGCGGATACGGTCTCGGTCTTGCAATCACCCGGCAGGCCGTCGAACGGCATGGCGGGCGCGTGCATGCGTCATTGCCGGAGGCGGGGGGGCTGGCGATCACCCTGGAGCTTCCCAGGAAGCCGATACCCTATGGTTTGGCGGACGAACAGGCCTGAGCACCAATCGACGAAGCTTGGTATCGTGGTTGCTCATCCCGAAGTAAAAGCGACGGGCGCGATGGTCGCGAACCGCGCCATCGCACATTGCGGTAAGTCAAGGCGGCCGCCAAGCCGATCCGGTATCGTGCATGCTCCTTTAGCTGGAGCCTTTACACATGACGATCCCTGCCAAGTCGGTGATGACAACGGATTTAATTACGGTATCGCCTGAGACCACGGTGGCCGAGGCCGCCCGGTGCATGCTTATCCATCATATCACCGCCGTACCGGTGGTGGACGCCGATAACCGGCCGCTTGGATTGGTCAGCGAAGGCGATGTGATGCGCCACTTTGGCTCGCAGTTTCAAAGCAAGCGAGCGCAATGGCTGCGCATGCTGGCCGAAGGCGAGAAGCTCGCCCCGGAGTTTCTCGCCGAAATCCGCCTCAACCAGCAGCATGTCCGCGAGATTATGAACGAGACCATCATCGCCGCGGATGAGGAAGCCTCGCTTGCGGAGTTGGCCGATCTGATGCTGAAACATCGGATCAAGCGCGTCCCTATCCTGCGTGACGGCGTGTTGGTTGGCATCGTCAGCCGCGCTGACGTGGTTCGGGCCGTCGTCGAAAAACTGGACGATTTGCTTGAGCCGACGGACTAGCACCGGAAGCTGGTCGGTCGGGCTCCATCATCCGCCAGCGCAGCGGCCGGCCGGACCAACAGCAGCGGCAGGACAAAAAGCAGCGAGTGGCAGGGGCGGCACGGCTTGATCCCGTCATGTTGAGCAGCATTTGCATTGTCGATTTGAGGCAAGAGTTCGCTGGCGCGAAGGCGGGCATAGCCCCCAAGCCTCTCGACGATCTGACCGACGAGAAGATCGCGAATAAGCTGGGTGCCCCTCGCTATCTTCCCACCCGCTCGCGGCATCAATGAGGGAATTGCGGTGCCTTCCTTCCATCCGGACTCGATGCATCTCTCCCTCATCGAGGACGAGGCCGCGCAGCTCTGCTGAACCGAGATGTGCGGCGGGACGCTGCTTTTACCTAACTTTACCGTTTCTTAACCGCCATTAACGCTAGCGCCGCTAAGCCTGAACCCACGATCCCGGTTCAGAAGGCTCCCCCGTGAGTACGTCGCTTAGCACTAGATTATCATCCCTCCGCTACACCGCAGCCGCATTCACACTGCTGCTGGCAGGCTGCGTCAGCGGCCCGGATCACGTTGCCCCCGAGATGCCGCTTCCCGCCAAGTTCGAAGACGGGGGTAATAAGAGCAACGGCGATGTCGTGACGGCAAGGTGGTGGACGGCCTATCGCGACAAGAAGCTCAACGGGCTGGTCACGCAGGGTCTCAGCGAGAACCTAGATGTGTTGCAGGCACTCGAGAGCATCAATTCGGCTTCCGCCAACGTCACGGTAGCCGGCGCCGGCGCCCTGCCGAGCCTGACGGTCGACGGATCGCATACTCTCTCCGGGGAGAAGGGGCGGCTGCGGACGACGGTCGGCACCACGAACACGACGGGAGGCGATGCCAGCCTTTCCTGGCTGCTCGACGTCTTCGGCCAGTACCGTCGCTCGAAAGAGAGCGCCCTCGCCTCGCTTGGAGCCGCTTACGCGACGGCCGACAATGCCAGGCTCACCTTTCTGAAAGACCTGGTCGAGACTTATATCGACGCCCGCTACTACCAGGAGCGCATCGCCCTTTCTCAGGCGAATTTGAAATCCCGCCAGCAGACTTACGAACTCACTGAGCTGCAGTTGAAAGCTGGTGCGGCCTCCCGCCTCGACGTCGTCCGGGCCGAGGGTCTTGTACAGTCGACGAAGTCCGACATTCCCGGCCTCGAACAGAGTTTTACCGAATCGGCCCATCACATTGCCACACTGCTCGGGATGCCGGCGGCTTCGCTGACGGAAGAGCTGCGCAGGAATACTGGCCAGCCGGTGTTCCGCGGCGACATTGGTGCCGGCATCCCGGCCGATCTCATCCGCAACCGTCCCGATATAAGAAAGGCCGAACGCGAGCTGGCGGCAGCTGTCGCCGATATCGGTGCTGCCGAAGCCCAGCTTTACCCGTCGATCTCGCTTTCCGGTTCGATTTCGCCGAGCTGGGTCAAATCATCGGGCGCCACCGGCGCAAGCCTGACGAGCTGGTCTTTCGGACCGACGCTCAACCTGCCGATCTTCGATGGCGGCAAATTGCGGGCCAATGTCGATATCGAGAAATCCGATGCCAAAACGCAATATCTGGCGTGGAAAGCGGCGGTGCTGAACGGCGTCGAAGAGGTCGAAAACGCGCTTGCGGCCGTTCGCCACGACACGCAGACGCTGGGACCGTTGCGCAGGCAGGTACAGACGGCGCAGGAATCGCTGGCGCTTTCGACCACGAGCTACAAGGATGGCGCCTCTTCGCTGCTCGACGTTCTGGACGCGCAGCGGTCCGTCTCGGATGCTCAGGAAAGCCTTGCTGCCACCATGCAGCAGGTCGCGAAGGATTATGTGGATCTCTATGTCGCCATCGGCGCCGGTTACCTCGAGCCGGAGCAGGCCGCCTCCAGGCAAATCGCAAAACCGGGCTGATCCGCTGGATGGGTGGGCTTATCGTCCGGCGCTTTCCAGAATGCGCAGCGCAAGCTTGAGGTGCGGCAGGTCAAGCATGCGTCCGTCAAGCTGGATGACGCCGGCGTCAGGCCTGGCGGCGAAGGCGGCGGCGACCTTCTCTGCCCAGGCGAGCTCGGCGGCGTCAGGTGTGAAGGCGTGGTTGATCGTTTCGACCTGGCTCGGATGGATGGCCATCATGCCGGAAAAGCCGTCGCGCCGGCCGCGGCTGGCATAGGCCCTGAGACCGTTGAGATCGCGCAAATCGGGATAGACGGTTTCGATTGCCGGAACGGCGGCGGCATGGGCTGCGAATAGGGTGAGCGAGCGGGCAAGCTCGTAGGGCGGCGTATAACGGCCATCCGTCCTCCGCGCTGTCGCAGCCCCTATCGCGGCCGGCAGATCCTCGGCGCCCCAGGTCAGGCCGCAAAGCTTCGCCGAGACGTCGCGGTAGCTGCCAATCTCGAAGATCGCGGACGGCGTTTCCGTCGCGATCGGCAAAATGGGAACGGCCGGCGTCAACGAGGCTGCGAGTTTGCCCACGGAAACGGCCCCCTCGGCCTTCGGCAACATGATGGCGAAGGGATGAAGACCGTTCAGAGCGGCAAGGTCGGCTTCGAATTCAGGGGAGGTGAGGGGATTGACGCGGATCAAGAGAACGGTCTCGCCGGCATAGCGGTGGGCGAATTCGTGCACGGTCTCGCGTGCTTTTGGCTTGTTCGCGGGCGCAACCGAATCTTCCAGATCGAGAATGACGGCATCGGCGCCGGAAGCGAGCGCTTTCTCGAAACGCTCCGGCCGATCGCCGGGTACGAAGAGCAGCGAGCGCAGCCTCATGACGGTTTCACCTTCAGCATCGCCGTGCGCAGGCACTGGCAGACGATCTCGTCACGTTGGTTCAACGTGACATGCCGGAAAGTGACGATGCCGGCATCGGGGCGGGAGTTCGAGCGGCGCAGCTCCGTCACCTCGGTTTCCACCCGCAGCGTATCGCCGATGAAGACCGGCCTCGGCATCGTCACCGTGTCATAGCCGAGATTGGCGACGAGCGTGCCGAGTGTGGTGTCGCCGACCGAAAGGCCGATGGTGAGCGCAAAGGTGAAGGTGCCGTTGACAACGATGCGGCCGAACTCGGTGCCGGCGGCATAATCGGCATCGAGATGCAGCGGCTGCGGATTGTGGGACAGCGTCGTGAACAGCAGGTTATCGGTCTCGGTGACGGTGCGGCGGATCTCGTGGGCGATGCGGTCGCCGACTGTCCACTCGTCGAAATAACGGCCGGCCATCACGCCTGCTCCTTGATGACGCTGACGACCAGCTGGTTTTCCGAGACCCTGGCGCCGGTGGAAACCTGCAATTTCCCAACGATGCCGTCGAAGGGCGCGCGTAACGTATGTTCCATCTTCATCGCTTCGACCGTCAGCAGACGATCCCCCTTGGCAACAGTGTCGCCTTCGGCGACATCGACCGAGATGACGAGGCCCGGCATGGGCGAAAGGATCGCGCCGTCGCCCGCACCCTGATTTGCCTCGACTTCGCCCGCATGGGGCAGGCCGATCGGCCAGGCATTGCCGGCGTCGAAAAGCACGGTCTTCGCGTCGATCTCGACGGCATTCGCCTCAAGGTCGGGGCGCACGCGCCCCCAGTGGAGGTGACCGTCGATGCGCACCCGAACGCGGCCGTCACTTGGCCCGGCGATGCGAAAACCGGTCAGCACCGACCAGGGATCCTCATTTGCGGCCTTCGAAAGTGCCGTTGCCGCTTTGTCGATTGTCGTCTCATCTGGCTCCGTCGCCACAAGGCCCTCGCCATGCCGGTCGAGGAAGCCGGTATCGATCCGGGCGGCGCGAAAATCCGGGTTGGTGGCGACGCGGGCGAGAAGGCCGGCATTGGATCTGACCGGCCAGATCTCGATACCGGCACAAGCGGCGGCCAGCTTCGACAGCGCGGCTTCGCGGTTCGGCCCATGCGCAATGATCTTGGCGATCATTGGATCGTAGAAGGCGGTGATCTCATCGCCCTGTTCGACACCGCTCTCGACGCGGACGGTTCGGGGGAGTTTGAGATGTTCGAGCCGGCCGGTCGAGGGCAGGTAGCCGGCGGCGGGATTTTCGGCATAGAGCCGGGCCTCGAGGGCCCAGCCCTTCATGGCGATCTCATCCTGGCTTTTCGGCAGCGGCTCGCCGTTAGCCACCTTCAGTTGCCAGAGCACCAGATCCTCACCTGTTATGGCTTCAGTGACGGGATGTTCCACCTGCAGGCGTGTATTCATCTCCATGAACCAAATTCGATCCGGACGCAGGCCTTGCGAGGCATCGGCGATGAATTCGATCGTGCCGGCGCCGACATAGTTCACCGCTCTTGCGGCCTTCACCGCCGCATCGCAGATCGCAGCCCGCGTGGTTGCATCGAGCCCGGGAGCGGGGGCCTCCTCGATGACCTTCTGATGACGGCGCTGCAGCGAGCAGTCGCGTTCGAAGAGGTGGACGCAGTTGCCATGCTCGTCAGCGAAGATCTGCACCTCGATATGACGCGGATTGGCGATATAGCGTTCGATGAGAACGCGATCATCGCCGAACGAAGCGGCGGCTTCGCGGCGGCAGGAGGCGAGAAGCTCGGTGAAATCCTGCGGGCGGTCGACGCGGCGCATGCCCTTGCCGCCGCCGCCGGCCACCGCCTTGATGAGTACGGGATAACCGATGGCCTCGGCCTCGGCCGCCAGTCTTGCTTCGCTCTGGTCTGGTCCGAGATAACCTGGAGTGACCGGCACGCCGGCTGCCTGCATTAATTCTTTGGCCGCGTCTTTCAGCCCCATCGCCCGGATAGCGGCCGCCGGCGCTCCGACCCAGATGATACCGGCCTTCTCGACTGCTTCGGCAAATTCGGCATTTTCCGACAGGAAACCATAGCCCGGATGAATCGCGGCCGCCCCGGTCTTGCGGGCGGCTTCGAGGATGTGTACCTCAGACAGGTAGCTTTCGCGGGCCGGCGACGGCCCGATGGCGATCGCCTCGTCGGCTTCTCCGACGAAGGGCAGGCCGGCATCGGCCTCGGAATAGACGGCGATGGTGCGGATGCCGGCAGTCTTTGCCGTGCGGATGATGCGGCGAGCGATTTCGCCTCTGTTGGCGATGAGAAGGCTTTCCATCATAGCCGCCTCACATCCGAAACAGTCCGAAGCGCGGCCCTTTTGGGATCGGCGCGTTCAGGCAGGCGGAAAAGGCAAGGCCGAGCACGTCCCGCGTCTGGCCGGGATCGATGATGCCGTCGTCCCAGAGGCGGGCAGTGGCATAATAGGGATTGCCCTCCGCCTCGTAGCCGGCGCGGATCGGCGCCTTGAAAGCCTCCTCTTCTTCGACAGACCAATTCTCTCCGCGCGCCTCCAGTGCGTCGCGGCGGATGGTGGCGAGCACGGAAGCCGCCTGTTCGCCGCCCATGACGCTGATGCGGCTGTTCGGCCAGGTGAAGAGAAAACGGGGGCGATAGGCGCGGCCGCACATGCCGTAATTGCCGGCGCCGAAACTGCCGCCGATGATGACGGTGACCTTAGGCACGGTCGCCGTCGCAACCGCCGTCACCAGCTTTGCCCCGTCCTTGGCGATGCCGCCGGCCTCATAGCGGCCGCCGACCATGAAACCGGAAATATTCTGCAGGAACAGCAGCGGCACGCGGCGCTGGCAGGCGAGCTGGATGAAATGCGCACCCTTCAGCGCGCTTTCGGAAAAGAGCACGCCGTTATTGGCGATGACGGCGACCGGCATGCCCCAGATGCGGGCGAAGCCGCATACGAGCGTGGAGCCGTAGAGCGGCTTGAACTCGTGCAGTTCCGAGCCGTCGACGATCCGTCCGATCACCTCGCGCACATCATAGGGCGAGCGCACGTCATCGGGAATGAGGCCAAGAAGATCCTGGAAATCGAGTTTCGGCGGCCGCGGAGGCTGGATGTCGATATCGACCGATTTGACGCTGTTGAGGCTGGCGACGATGTCTCGCACCAGAAGCAGCGCATGTTCGTCATTCTCGGCAACATGATCGACGACGCCGGAGCGGCGGCCATGGGTTTCGGCGCCGCCGAGTTCTTCGGCCGAGATGATTTCGCCGGTCGCGGCTTTGACCAGCGGGGGACCCGCGAGGAAGATCGTGCCCTGATTGCGCACGATGACGGTTTCATCAGACATGGCGGGGACATAGGCGCCGCCGGCCGTGCAGCTTCCCATCACGCAGGCGATCTGCGGAATGCCTTCGGCCGACATCTGCGCCTGATTGTAGAAGATGGCGCCGAAATGGTCGCGGTCGGGAAAGACCTCGGCCTGATGCGGAAGATTGGCGCCGCCGCTATCGACCAGATAGAGGCAGGGCAGCCGGTTCTGCAGGGCGATCTCCTGCGCCCTAAGATGTTTCTTCACCGTCATCGGGAAATAGGCGCCACCCTTCACCGTCGCGTCATTGGCGACGATCATCGCCTCGCGGCCGCAAACGCGGCCGACGCCCGATATGATGCCGGCGCCCGGCGCCTCGTCGCCATACATGCCGTTGGCTGCCAGCGTGCCGATCTCCAGGAAAGGGCTGCCGGCATCGAGCAGGAGCTGGATGCGGTCGCGCGGCAGGAGCTTGCCCTTGCCGGTATGGCGCGCGCGCGCCGTCTGCGATCCGCCCTCGCGCGCTCTCGCCGAATGCGCGTAGAGTTCGTCGACGAGGGCTTTATTCTTGGCGGTATTGGCTTTGAAGCTTTCGCTGTCGCGATCGATCGCAGTCGAAATCACCGTCATGATGCGATGAGCTCCCGCCCGATCAGATAGCGGCGGATCTCGTTGGTGCCGGCGCCAATATCGTAGAGCTTGGCGTCGCGCAGGAAACGCTCGACCGGCCATTCCTTGGTATAGCCGGCGCCGCCGAGCGCCTGGATCGCTTCCAGTGAGACTTTCACGGCATTTTCGCTGGCAAAAAGGATCGCGGCGGCCGCATCGGTGCGCGTTGCCCGGCCGGCATCGCAGGCGCGGGCCACGGAATAGACATAGGCGCGCGCCGAATTCAGCGCGACATACATGTCGGCGATCTTGCCCTGCATCAGCTGGAAATCGCCGATCGCCTTGCCGAACTGCTTGCGCTCGCGCACATAGGGCAGCACGACATCGAGGCAGGCCTGCATGATCCCGAGCGGGCCGGCGGCGAGCACGGCGCGTTCGTAATCGAGGCCGGACATCAGGATTTTCACGCCTTCTCCCTCCCGGCCCATCAGCGCATCGGCTGGCACCTCGCAATCCTGAAAGACCAGTTCGGCCGTGTCGCTGCCGCGCATGCCCAGTTTCGAGAGCTTCTTGGAGACGCTGAAGCCGGTCAGGCCCTTTTCGATGATGAAGGCGGAAATGCCCTTCGGGCCGGCGGCCGGATCGGTCTTGGCATAGACGACGAGTACGTCGGCATGCGGGGCATTGGTGATCCAGAACTTCGTGCCGTTGAGAATATAGCGGTCGCCTCTTTTCTCGGCTCGCAACCCCATGGAGACGACATCGGAACCGGAGCCGGCCTCGGACATGGCAAGCGAGCCGACATGGTCGCCCGAGATCAGCTTCGGCAGATGGCGGCGTTTCTGCTCCGTTGAGGCCCAGCGGCGGATCTGGTTGACGCAGAGATTGGAATGAGCACCGTAGCTCAAGCCCACGGAAGCCGAGGCGCGCGAGACCTCCTCCATGGCGACGACGTGCTCGAGATAGCCGAAACCGGCGCCGCCGAACTCTTCCTCGACGGTGATCCCATGCAGGCCGAGTGCGCCCATCTGCGGCCAGAGCTGGCGTGGAAACGTGTTGCTTTCGTCAATCTCCGCGGCGAGCGGAGCAATATGATCGGCGGCAAATCGCGCCGTCGTTTCGCGGATCGCGTCCGCGGTTTCGCCGAGCGAGAAATCAAACATGGCACTCCTCCCGCTGAAATATGTAGCGCGGGTTGCGGCAGGTTCAAAGAGGCACCCCATGCCTCCCTCATGCCTGTGCTTGTCACCGGCATCCAACCATCGCGCGTCCGCGCGGAGAATGGCTCGTTGCTCGCTCGAAGAAAGTCTCTTGCGCCCAAGGACTTGGGCGCGCTGGATGCCTGTGACAAGCACAGGCATGAGGGAGGGTGTGGAACCGCCAGCGCCAAATAGCGACTGGGTCTAGATGCAGGTCTCGGCTTATTACCCACTGCGCTATTCCCCCGCTTCCTCCCGTCGAAAAGTCTCAGGGCTCTTGCCCATCCATTTGCGAAATGCGCGAAAAAAGGCGCTGGGTTCGGAATAGCCGAGCTGTACGGCGATCTCGCCGATCGTTTTCGAGGTATTCAGCAGCAGTTCGACGGCGAGATCCCGGCGGATGTCGTCCTTGATGGCGGCATAGCTTTGTCCTTCGTCGTGCAGGCGGTGGCGCAGCGTCGAGGGCGGCATGCGCATGTCGGCGGCGAGTTCGGCGAAGCTGCGCCACGTCGCCGGCGTTGCCTGGCTCAATCGCCGACGGACGGCGGCGGCGATGCCCGCGTCGTAGCGGTAGCGCACCAGAATATTGGCGGGCGCGCCGCGCAGGAACTGTTTCAACGCCTGTTCGCTACGGGAAATCGGCAGGTCGAGCAGGGTGCTGTCGAAGCCGAGACGGCTGATCGGTTGCGAGAAGCGCACCGGAGCGCCGAAGAACAACCGGTAGTCGGCGCCCTGTTTCGGTTCGGCGCAGCGGAAGTCGACAAGCCGGATGGGGATGCGGCGGCCGACCAGCCAGCATATGATGCCGTGCAGGATGATCCAGTAGGTGCGATAGGCGAAGGCCGATCGCGGGCCGCCCACATCCCTGAGCTCAATCTCGGCCAAGCCGTCGCGGATGACGAGCCGGCCTCTAGGGTCGTCGAGCACGACATCGAGAAAACGTAGCGCCCGACGCAGCGCCTGACCGAGCGTCGGCGCATGCAGCACACAATGGCAGAGCAGCGTGAAGCTGCCGCTGCGCATCGGTCGGCCGCCCATGCCGAAGAATTCGTCGTCGAGTTCGGCGGCGATCATCAGCCAGAGGGCGCCATAAGTTTCGGCAGACACCGGCTGATCGACGATCGGCGGCAGGCCGACCCGCGCAAGGATCGGCGCCGTCGGCTTGCCGAGCCGCCGCAGGCTGTCCAGCGCCTCTTCGACGAAGCCCGGTGCAATCATGCGTCGCTCGATCTCGGCCATCTCAACCCCGCTATGGCAAAACTGGCCGAAATAATGGAGCAGTTCTGTCATCGCTTGCAATAGGTGGAACGAATAGAATCGTGACCGTCGGTGGCGCTCGGAGGAGGACGCAGCCGACAGGGAGGAACAGATTCATGCTGATCCGTGGGGCAAGTTTCATCGTCACCGGCGGCGGCTCCGGGCTCGGAGCGGCGACGGCGCGCATGCTCGTCGAGGCCGGCGGGCGCGTGACGATCGCCGATCTCAACGTTGACCTGGGCGAGGCGATCACGCGGGAATTTGGCATCGATGCCCGCTACGTCAAGGCGGATGTGACCGATGGCGAGGCTGGAGCAGCTGTGGTTGCCGCGGCGGCCGAAGCCTTTGGCGGTTTGCGCGGGCTGGTGAACTGCGCGGGCGTGGCGCCGGCCGAAAAGGTGATCGGCCGCGACGGGCCACACCGGCTGGAGAGTTTCGCGCGCACCGTCGGCATCAATCTCATCGGCACGTTCAACATGATCCGGCTTGCCGCCGCTGCGATTCAGACCGGGGAGCCGGATGCCGAAGGCGAGCGCGGCGTGATCGTCAATACGGCCTCGGTTGCCGCCTTTGACGGTCAGATCGGCCAGGCGGCCTATGCCGCCTCCAAGGGCGGGGTGGCGGCGATGACCTTGCCGATCGCCCGCGAGCTCGCCCGTCACGGCATCCGCGTCGTGTCGATCGCGCCCGGCATTTTCGAGACGCCGATGATGGCCGGTATGCCGGCCGAGGTTCAGGCGGCACTCGGCCAGAGCGTGCCCTTTCCACCGCGGCTCGGCCGGCCGGCGGAATTTGCTGCGCTGGTGCGCCATATCTTTGAAAACACCATGCTGAACGGCGAGGTCATCCGCCTCGACGGCGCATTGCGGATGGGCGCGCGCTGAGCGTTTGCCCCAGGGAGGAAACATGGCACTGCAGGACCCTATCGTCATCGTCGGCGCGGCGCGCACGCCGATCGGCAGTTTCCAGGGAGAGCTGAAGGAGGCGACAGCGCCGGAACTCGGAGCCACGGCGATCCGCGCGGCAATGGAGCGTAGCCATGTCTCGGCCGAGGCGGTTGAAGAAGTCGTTTTCGGCTGCGTGCTGCCTGCAGGCCAAGGCCAGGCGCCGGCGCGCCAGGCGGCGATCGGCGCCGGCCTGCCTTTCGCGACGGGGGCAAGCACCGTCAACAAGATGTGCGGCTCGGGCATGAAGGCGGTCATGACGGCTCATGACCTCATCACCGCCGGCAGTGCTTCTGTGGCAGTCGCCGGCGGCATGGAAAGCATGACGAACGCGCCCTATCTCCTTGACAAGGCCCGCGGCGGCTACAGGCTCGGCCATGGGCGTGTCGTGGACCACATGTTCCTCGACGGGCTGGAGGATGCGTATGACAAGGGGCGCTTGATGGGCAGCTTCGCGGAGGACTGCGCCCAAGCCTATCAGTTCACGCGCGAAGCGCAGGATAATTACGCCATCGCCTCCCTGACGCGGGCGCAGAAGGCGATCGCGGAAGGCTGGTTTGAAAGCGAGATCGTGCCGGTGACGGTCAAGTCGGGCAAATCAGAGCAGCGGGCGAGCCGCGACGAGCAGCCGGGTCGGGCGAAGCTCGACAAAATCCCGATGCTGAAGCCCGCCTTCCGAGAGGATGGCACGGTGACGGCCGCCAATTCAAGTTCGATTTCCGACGGCGCGGCAGCGCTCGTGCTCATGCGCCGCTCCGAGGCAGAGCATCGCGGCCTGACGCCGCTCGCCACCATCCTCGGTCATGCCACCCATTCGCAGGCGCCCAATCTTTTCGCCACCGCGCCGATCGGCGCGTTGCAGAAGCTCTCAGATCGGACCGGCCTGGCGCTTTCGGACGTCGACCTCTTCGAAATCAACGAGGCTTTTGCCGTCGTCGCCATGGCGGCGATGCGCGATCTCGACCTGCCGCATGAAAAGGTCAATGTGCATGGCGGCGCCTGCGCGCTCGGCCATCCGATCGGCGCATCAGGCGCCCGCATCCTGGTGACGCTGCTTTCAGCATTGGAGCGCTACGATCTGAAGCGCGGCATGGCGGCGCTTTGCATCGGCGGCGGCGAGGCGACGGCCGTCGCCATCGAGCGGCATTAGCGGGAAGGAGGAGCGACATGATCCTTTCCGACCTTCAGCAGCAGATCACAGATCTCGCCCGCGACTTTGCCCGCGACCGGTTGGCGCCGGGAGCCGCCAAACGCGACCGGGAACATCTTTTCCCGCGCGAGGAACTGAAGGAGATGGGCGAACTAGGACTGCTCGGCATGCTGGTGCCGGAGGCCTATGGCGGCTCGGACACGGGTGTTGTCGCCTATGCCGCGGCACTCGAGGAGATTGCCGCCGGCGATGGACCCTGTTCGACGATTATGAGCGTGCACAGCTCCGTCGGCTGCGTGCCGATCCTGAAATTCGGCACCGAGGAGCAGCGGCAGCGTTTCCTGCCGAAGCTTGCGACCGGCGAATGGATTGGCGGCTTCGCCCTCACCGAGCCGCAGGCCGGATCCGATGCCTCGAACCTGAAGACAAGGGCCCGGCGTGACGGCGACCACTATGTGATCGACGGTGCCAAGCAGTTCATCACCTCGGGAAAAAACGGCAATGTCATCATCGTCTTTGCCGTCACCGATCCCGATGCCGGCAAGAAGGGCATCACCGCCTTTATCGTGCCGACGGACACACCCGGCTATGAGGTGATCCGCGTCGAGGAAAAGCTCGGACTGCATTCCACCGACACCTGTCAGATCGCCTTCAACACGATGCGCATTCCCGTGGATCTGAGGCTGGGTGGGGAAGGCGAAGGCTATCGCATCGCGCTCGCCAATCTCGAGGGGGGGCGGATCGGCATTGCCGCGCAGGCGGTCGGCATGGCACGGGCGGCCTTCGAGGCGGCGCGTGATTACGCCAAGGAGCGCACGGCTTTCGGCAAGCCGATTTTCGAACATCAGGCCGTCGCCTTTCGCCTTTCCGACATGGCGATGCAGATCGAGGCGGCGCGCCAGCTCGTCTTTCACGCCGCGTCTCTTCGGGAGGCGGAGTTGCCCTGCCTGTCGGAAGCCTCGATGGCGAAGCTCTTCGCCTCTGAGATGGCCGAGCGCGTCTGCTCCGATGCGATCCAGATCCACGGCGGCTACGGCTACATGGCCGATTATCCGGTCGAGCGCATCTACCGCGATGTGCGCATCTGCCAGATCTACGAGGGAACGAGCGACGTGCAGCGCATGGTGATCGCCCGCAATCTTTAGGAATGACATCCGGCCCGCTTCCGGGAGGGAGGCGGGGTCGGCAAAGGGAGGAACGCAAAAACATGGTGGATTCCGCTCATTTGAGCCTGCACGTCCCCGAACCCGCCGTCCGCCCGGGCGGCCAGCCCGACTTTTCCAACGTCAAGATCGCCAAGGCCGGTTCCGTGCCGCGGCCGGAGGTCGATGTCGCGTCCGAGGATATCCGCGATCTCGCCTATTCGATCATCCGTGTCTTGAACCGTGACGGCGAGGCGGTCGGTCCCTGGGCCGGATCGCTCACCGATGAGGAACTGCTGACCGGGCTTCGTAACATGATGAAGCTGCGCGCCTTCGATGCCCGCATGCTGATGGCGCAGCGCCAGGGCAAGACCTCCTTCTACATGCAGCATCTCGGCGAAGAGGCCGTCAGCTGCGCCTTCCGCAAGGCGCTTGCTAAGGGCGACATGAATTTCCCGACCTATCGCCAGGCGGGCCTCTTGATCGCCGACGACTATCCGATGGTCGAGATGATGAACCAGATCTACTCTAACGAGAGTGATCCGCTGCACGGCCGGCAGCTGCCGATCATGTATTCTTCCAAGGAGCATGGCTTCTTCACCATTTCGGGCAATCTCGCCACCCAATATGTGCAGGCCGTCGGCTGGGCGATGGCTTCGGCGATCAAGAACGACAGCCGCATTGCCGCGGCCTGGATCGGCGACGGATCGACGGCGGAATCGGACTTCCATTCGGCGCTCGTCTTCGCCTCGACCTACAAGGCCCCTGTGATCCTCAACATCGTCAACAATCAGTGGGCGATCTCCACTTTTCAGGGAATTGCTCGCGGCGGCTCCGGCACCTTTGCCGCCCGAGGCCTCGGCTTCGGCATTCCGGCGCTCAGGGTCGACGGCAATGATTATCTCGCCGTCCATGCCGTCGCCCGCTGGGCAGCTGAACGCGCCCGGCGCAATCTCGGGCCGACGCTGATCGAACATGTCACCTACCGCGTCGGCGCGCATTCGACCTCCGACGATCCGAGCGCCTATCGGCCGAAGACGGAATCGGAGGCCTGGCCGCTCGGCGATCCCGTGCTGCGGCTGAAGAAACATCTGATCGGCAAGGGCGTATGGTCGGAGGCACGGCATGTGCAGGCGGAAGCCGAAATCGCCGATGAGGTGATCGAGGCGCAGCGCCAGGCCGAGGCGCATGGCACGCTGCATGCCGGCGGCAGACCTTCGGTGCGCGACATTTTCGAGGGCGTCTATGCCGAGATGCCGGCGCATATCCGCCGCCAGCGGCAGAAGGCAGGATACTGACATGGCCAGGATGACGATGATCGAGGCCGTGCGCAGCGCCATGGACGTGTCGATGGCGAAGGATGACAATGTCGTGGTCTTCGGCGAGGATGTCGGCTATTTCGGCGGCGTCTTCCGCTGCACCCAGGGCCTGCAGGCAAAATACGGCAGGACGCGCTGCTTCGATACGCCGATCAGCGAATCCGGCATCGTCGGCACGGCAATCGGCATGGCGGCCTACGGGCTCAAACCCTGCGTCGAGATCCAGTTCGCCGATTACATGTATCCCGCCTATGACCAGCTGACGCAGGAGGCGGCGCGTATCCGCTACCGTTCCAACGGCGATTTCACCTGCCCGATCGTCGTGCGCATGCCGACTGGCGGCGGCATCTTCGGCGGCCAGACGCACAGTCAGAGCCCGGAAGCGCTCTTCACCCATGTCTGCGGGTTGAAGGTGATCGTGCCGTCCAATCCCTATGACGCCAAAGGCCTGCTGATCGCGGCGATTGAGGATCCGGATCCGGTGATGTTCCTCGAACCGAAGCGGCTCTATAACGGCCCCTTCGACGGCCACCACGAGCGGCCGGTCACACCCTGGTCGAAACACGCTCTCGGCGAGGTGCCCGATGGCCATTATACGATCCCGATCGGCAAGGCCGAGGTGCGGCGCACGGGATCGGCGGTAACAGTCGTTGCCTATGGCACGATGGTGCATGTGGCGCTGGCCGCGGCCGAGGATGCCGGCATCGACGCCGAAGTGATCGATTTGAGAAGCCTGCTGCCGCTCGATCTCGATACGATCGTCAAATCAGTTTCGAAGACGGGCCGCTGCGTCGTGGTTCATGAGGCGACCTTGACGTCGGGCTTCGGCGCCGAGGTCGTGGCGCTGGTGCAGGAACATTGCTTCTATCATCTCGAAGCGCCTGTCGTGCGCGTCGCGGGCTGGGATACGCCCTATCCGCATGCGCAGGAATGGGACTATTTCCCCGGTCCCGGCCGGGTCGGGCGGGCGCTTGCCGAAGTCATGGAGGCCTGAGCCATGGGCGAATTCATCATCAAGATGCCCGATGTCGGGGAAGGGGTCGCCGAGGCCGAACTTGTGGAATGGCATGTGAAGCCGGGAGATCCCGTCCGCGAGGACATGGTGATCGCCGCCGTGATGACCGACAAGGCCACAGTGGAAATTCCCTCTCCCGTCGATGGCACGGTCATCTGGCTCGCCGGCGATATCGGAGACCGCATCGCGGTCAAGGCGCCGCTGGTGCGGATCGAAACGGCGGAAGGTGCCGGCGAGGCCCAGCCGATGCGGATTTCGCAGGCGCCGACCGCCGAAGTCGTCACAGCGGAAATCACGAGGCCTGCCCCGGCAGCGCCGGTCTCCGCAATCCCGTCTACTGCCTGCCCGCCCGTCGAAAAACCGCTTGCTGCCCCTTCCGTTCGGCTCTTTGCCAGGGAAAGCGGCGTCGATCTCAGGCAGGTGCAGGGGAGCGGGCCGGCCGGACGTATCCTGCGCGAAGATGTCGAGCAATTCCTGATGCAAGGCGCCGCTCCGGCCCTCCTAAAGGGTGGATCCGTCAAGAAGACAGCGACGGAGGAGATCAAGCTCACCGGACTGCGGCGGCGCATCGCCGAAAAAATGGTGCTTTCCACCTCGCGCATTCCCCACATCACCTATGTGGAGGAAGTGGACATGACGGCGCTGGAGGAGCTGCGCGCCACCATGAACGGCGACCGCAGGGAGGGCCATCCGAAGCTGACGGTCCTGCCCTTTCTGATGCGGGCGCTGGTCAAGGCCATTGCCGGGCAGCCGGAGGTCAACGCCACCTTCGACGACGATGCCGGCATCATCACGCGCCATAGCGCCGTCCATATCGGCATCGCCACGCAGACGCCGGCCGGCCTGACCGTGCCTGTCGTGCGGCATGCGGAAGCGCGCGGCCTCTGGGATTGCGCCGCCGAAATGAGCCGGCTGGCGGATGCGGCGCGTTCGGGCACGGCGACGCGCGACGAGCTTTCCGGCTCCACCATCACCATCAGCTCGCTCGGTGCGCTCGGCGGCATCGTTTCGACGCCTGTCATCAACCATCCCGAGGTGGCGATCATCGGCGTCAACAAGATCGCCACACGCCCGGTCTGGGACGGCACGCAATTCGTGCCGCGCAAGATCATGAACCTCTCTTCGAGTTTCGATCATCGCATCATCGACGGCTGGGATGCGGCGACCTTTGTCCAGCGTATCCGCACGCTCCTTGAAACGCCGGCGCTCATTTTCATCGAAGGCTGAGCACATGAAAGAAATGGTCTGCAAGCTCCTCGTCATCGGCGCCGGCCCGGGCGGCTATGTCTGCGCCATCCGCGCCGGACAGCTCGGCATCGATACCGTCATCGTCGAAGCCGGCAAGCCGGGCGGCACCTGTCTGACGGTCGGCTGCATTCCTTCCAAGGCGTTGATCCATGCGGCCGAGGAATTCGACGCCACGCAAAAAATGCTGGCAGGCAAGAACCCGATGGGCATCCGCGTCGAAGGCGCCTCGATCGATCTCGCAAGGACGATCGCCTGGAAAGACGGCATTGTCGGCCGGCTGACGGGAGGTGTTTCAGGTCTGTTGCAGAAGGCGCGGGTGAAAATCGTCCATGGCCGCGCGCACTTCCGTGACGGCAAGACGGTGGAGGTGGAGACCGAAACCGGTCAGCAGGTCATCCGCGCCGAGACCGTGGTGATCGCCACCGGTTCCGATCCGGTGGAGCTTGCCAACCTGCCCTTCGGCGGCCGCGTCATTTCCTCGACCGAGGCGCTGTCGCTGACGGAACTACCGAAAACGATCGTCGTGGTCGGCGGCGGTTATATCGGGCTGGAACTCGGGATGGCCTTTTCGAAGATGGGCTCGGAGGTGAGCGTCGTCGAGGCGACTCCCCAGGTGCTGCCGCTCTATGATGCGGAATTGGTGCGTCCCGTGATGCGCAAGCTGACCGAGAGCGGCATCCGGGTGCTGACGGGTGCGAAGGCGATGGGTCTTGCCGATAATGGCGAGTCATTGACCGTTGAAACGTCGGATGGCCGGCATGAGACACTGCCGGCGGATCGCATCCTTGTCACTGTCGGCCGCCGCCCGCGAACGGCAGGGTCCGGTCTCGAGGAGTTGGATCTCGACCGCGCCGGTCCATATCTGAGGATCGACGATCAATGCCGCACCTCGATGCGCGGCATCTATGCGATCGGCGACGTGACCGGCGAACCGATGCTGGCGCATCGGGCGATGGCGCAAGGGGAGATGGTGGCAGAAATCGTTGCGGGCAAGAAGCGGGGCTGGGACAAAAGATGCATTCCCGCCATCTGCTTTACCGATCCTGAGATCGTCAGCGCCGGCCTGACGCCGGCGGAGGCGCGCGCGCAAGGATATGAGATCCGCACCGCCCAGTTTCCGTTCAGCGCCAACGGGCGGGCGATGACGATGGTCTCTGAGGAAGGTTTCGTGCGCGTCGTCGCCCGTGCCGACACCAATCTGGTTCTCGGCTTGCAGGCGGTGGGAGCCGGAGTCTCCGAGCTTTCGGCAGCTTTTGCGCTAGCGATCGAGATGGGAGCACGCCTGGAAGACATCGCCGGCACCATTCACGTCCATCCGACCCGCAGCGAAGCGCTCATGGAAGCGGCGCTGAAAGCGTTGGGAAACGCTTTGCACATCTGAGCCGACTGGACCCGGATCACGCATTGACGTCTGCCGGTTCGGATCCCATCAACTGAGACCGGAATAAGGCCGTGCCGATGCCGAAAAGCTTTGCCCACAAGGGCAAGAGCTCGACCTGTCGTACGAGGATCAGCGTCACACGGACGTTGATCGACAGGCCGACTACCCCTGAAGCGCTGACTTCGTCATCGCGTAGGCGGCAATCCCCGGATATGACACAGATCGCCGTTCGTGGAGCCGATTGACAAACTTTGCCAAGTCCAGCTAACCTACTCGCACCATGGAGGCTCGAATGGCTACGATGAACGTATCTCTTCCGGACCCGATGAAAGATTGGGTTGAGGCACAAGCAAAGAGCGGGCGATATTCCAATGCGAGTGACTATGTGCGCGACCTGATCCGGAGGGACCAAATTCGCAGTGACAAGGTTGCCGCCATGCAGCGTTTCGTTGATGACGGTTTTAAAAGCGGTATTGGCAGCCGCTCGAAGGACGAACTCTTTGCCGCGGCAGTGGCACGTGCAGAAACAACGCGCGGCGGTAGATAATGCGCTTTGACCTTTCAGTCGAAGCGGAAGAGGACATCATTGCGATCGCCGAACAAGGAGTGCGCATGTTCGGAGCCGCACAGGCTAGGCAGTATCATGACGAGTTGTTTACCGTGCTTGATCTGATTGCGGCCAATCCGCGAATGGCGCGTGAGCGAGAGGAGATTTCGCCGCCAGTTAGAGTTCATCCGTTCAAAGCCCATCTCATTGTCTACCGGATCGAGGAGCACGGAGCTATATTCGTGATCCGAATACGCCATGGACACGAAGACTGGGCCAGCGATCCTGCTTAGGCCTGGCTGAGCGAATGAACAAGCACAGTTGCATGGCGGCAATAGGCCCCGGGAATATCGTCAGCAAAGCCTGTTAAGAGAACGCCGACCGACCGCTGGAGGAACCGCGTCGTCTCCTCGGATAGCAGGGGACGAGGTGTTCGCCGCGATCAGCCCCTCCGAGAGGCAAACACGTAATCGCCTCCCATGCGCTAGAGCAGATCCTGTGATCGATGAATCGATTGTGAGGTGACGAGGCGAGTCGAAGCTGATTCAACATTCATATCATTTCTCTGGGGCGTGGCCTCATTTTGGCCCGAGGGCGACACAGAAGCCGGATCAAACATCAACGCCAGTGCCGTTCGATCTCTTCGGCTTAATGGCAATTAGATTGCCCAATTCCATCGGGAAGGGGAATAAAATCGTCGAAGTCTTCTCGCTGGCGATGACGTTCAAAGTGCTCAAGTAACGAAGTTGCATCGCCTCCGGCTGTTTGGCCAGAATTTCCGCCGCTTCCAGTAGCTTCGCTGCAGCTTGCTGTTCGCCCTCGGCATTGATGACCTTTGCGCGGCGTTCGCGTTCGGCTTCCGCTTGGCGAGCGATCGCCCGTATCATCGACTCGTTGATATCCACATGTTTGATCTCGACAGTGGCTACTTTAATTCCCCAAGCGTCCGTCTGAGAGTCGAGGATTTCCTGAATATCGGAGTTGAGCCTGTCGCGTTCTGCCAGCATTTCATCGAGGTCGTGCTTGCCGAGCACGGAGCGCAAAGTCGTCTGAGCAAGCTGGCTTGTTGCCATCATGAAATCCTCGACCTGTATTGTCGATTTCTCGGGGTCAATGACCCTGAAGTAGATCACCGCGCTGACACGAACCGAGACATTGTCATGTGAGATGACGTCCTGGCTAGGGACATCGAGTACGCGCGTGCGCAAGTCGACCCGGATCATCTGCTGGACATAGGGAATGAGCAGAATCAAGCCGGGTCCCTTGACTCCGGTAAAGCGGCCAAGTGTGAACACGACGCCGCGTTCATATTCCCTCAGGATCTTAACCGCGGATGCGAGGATGGCGACGGCAATGACTATGGCCACCAAGTAGAAGGCAAGATCTGCAAACATATCCATGACTTCTCCTCCTGCGTCCTTGAATGCCGCTAGGTGTTCTTAGGACGGCTGGCGACCTCGAGCGCCAGCCCGTTGCGGCCCGTCACCCTGACAGGGTCACCAGCAACAAGGGGTTCGGCGGAAACGGCCTTCCAGCGTTCGCCATGCGCGATGACGTACCCCGTGAGCCCCGTCCAACTCTCAACTTTGCCGGAAATGCCAATCATCTCCTCTGCACCGGTGGCTACCCGGCGCAATCGCGAGGTGAATGCCACGCGAGCAACGACAAGGCTAAAGGCAAGAGTCGCAAATGCAATTGCGCCCAGTAGGGGGCGCGATACTTGCAGCCCGGGTATATCGGCATCAAACAGGATGGTTGCTCCCAGGATCATGGCTACCCCGCCGCCGATGCCCAGAGCGCCGAAGCTTGGCGAATGCGCCTCAGCCACAGTCAATCCCACGCCGAGTAAAATAAGCCCAACGGCGGCAAAACTTACCGGCAGCAATGCCAGGGCATAGAGACCAAGGAGGAGACAGATGCCGCCGATCGTTCCAGGAAGCATTGTCCCAGGTGCGAGAAATTCGAAGATCAGGCCATAGATACCAACCATCATCAGGATGATTGCGATGTTCGGATCGGTAATGACGGAAAGCAGGCGCGTGCGCCAGTCAGGCTCGAATTCCTGCACGGCCAAACCGGCGGTATCGAGCCGGACCTCCGTTTGACCGACCCGCACCATGCGGCCCTGCGCCTTTGCAAGGAGATCGTTGACATCAGTTGCCGTGAAATCGATGGCATGTTCGCGCACTGCCGCTGTGGATGAAAGGCTTGCAGCTTCGCGGACAGCACGCTCTGCCCAGTCGGCGTTGCGATTGCGCAATTCCGCAAGCCCACGAATGTAAGCGACTGCGTCGTTAACGGCTTTTGCTTCGTGGGCATTGCCTGAAGCTTCCGGCTGCTTGCCACTAGGTTCGCTCGGCTTCTTTTCCGGTTCCTCATCACCGCCGAAAGGCTTTACGCTGAGCGCGATTGGTGTCGCCGCACCCAAATTGGTCCCAGGGGCCATTACCGCAATGTGGCTTGCGTAGAGAATATAGGTGCCGGCGCTGGCAGCCCGTGCCCCGCTTGGCGCGACGAAACTCGCGACAGGCACCGGCGAGGCAAGGATCGCGCGGATGATTTCCCGCATGGAGGTGTCAAGGCCGCCTGGTGTATCCATTTGCAGGACGATCAAGACCGCTGCACGTTCGCCAGCACGCTGAATGCCTCGTACCACGTAGTCAGCTATAGCAGGCCCAATGGCGCCATTCACCTTGAGGACGACAGACGCCCGGTCAGACGCCGACGGTACGCCGAATCCCCAAGCTGAAAGCAGCAAAAACAACAAAGTGAAGATTGGCGGTTGCCATCGCCAACACCTCAATCCCCGCGTGCCAATCGGCGAAACGTACATAATATTTAATGTATGTCGGAAATTACAAAGAAAAAGACGGAGGCGTTAAAGGCTCAGCCGTCTTACGCGCTCGTAAAGGCGAAGTTGGCTAAGCGCGTTACACGGATGCGAACCGCGTGGCCTATGTTTTTTGAAGGTCGCTGGGCCATCGACCGATCGGAGATGGCATGTCACTCAGATATTCAGTATCTTGCGGCCAGGCGAGAATATCCCGTTCGGCAGGATGTCTTACGATCAAACTATATGTGGGCCGCTTCAATATTTGGCAACCAGATTGTGCCATTCTACAGATCGTCAGCGGTTAGTTCTTCCGCTTCCATGACCCATGAAGGGTTTCACTCCGCGTCATCAAGTGCTGCGAGGAGCCCAAGGTCGCATGTCCCTTTCAGAAGATGAGAGATTGAATCTCCTTCACCAGGCCAGTATTCTCGATACGCCGCCGACGGAAGAGTTCGATGCAATCGTGCGGCTGGCTTGCAGCGTGTTCGACATGCCGATGGCGTTGGTTTCGTTCGTCGACGGGGATCGGCAGTGGTTCAAGGCCGAGCACGGTCTCTTTTTGAAAGAGACGCCTCGCGAGCATTCCTTCTGCAGCCACATCGTACAAACGAAGTCACCGCTCGTCGTTAAAAACGCCGACAAGGATTCTCGCTTTTCCGGAAACGTCTTCGTCAGAGAGCGTTCGGTCCGGTTCTATGCGGGAGTGCCGCTTTCGGAAGGGGAGACCTGCTACGGCAGTTTCTGCGTCCTCGACACCAAGAACCGCCGCTTCGGCGATCGGGATCTCGGACAGCTTCGCAGTTTGGCAAGCGTCGTCGTCGGCCTCATCAGGGAACATCGTCAGCAAAGCCTGCTGAGAGAGCAGCAACGTGAACTTGAATTGAAGCAGGCCCGCTTCGAGCAGACTGAACGCTCCGCCAAGGTCGGCGGCTTCGAGATGGATCTCGAGACCGGCACGATCATTTGGTCCGACCAGATTTACCGCACCGTTGGATTGCCGGTCGGCAAACGAATGACCTCGGAGGAGGTGATCGGCTGCTATGCTCCCGAAGAGCGCGAGAGCGTCAGACGCAGGATACGCGATGTCCTCGATGGTTCTGCGGCCGGCATCGACAGGGAATATCGCATCATGACGCCAGAGGGGGAGGAGCGCTGGGTTCGCGTGGTCAGCGATATCGAGCGCTTGAGCGACAAGCCCAGTCGTCTGTTTGGCATCGTTCAGGATGTTTCCGAAAAAGTGCGGTACGAGCAACGTCTGCTCCAGGCGGCAAACGCCGATCCGCTGACCGGACTTGGCAACCGGGCAGCCTACAACGCTCATATGGAGCGGCTCACAGCGGCCGACGCTCCTTCCATCGGTTTGCTGCTGATCGACGTCGATCGCCTCAAGCAAGTGAACGATATCCTTGGCCATGCGACAGGTGACCTGCTGCTGAAAGGCGTGGCCTCACGTCTGGATGAACGCTTGGGAAAGCGAGGAAGGGTCTTTCGCCTGGGCGGCGATGAGTTCTCCGTTATTCTGGACGCGCCCGCAAGCGTACGCCGCATGGGTTCGCTCGCCCGCCACCTGATCGAATATATCGGTCGCCCTCTGGATGTTGGGGGGTCGACGATAAATCCGACGATAACTGTGGGTGGAGCGATTTCGGAGGGCAGGATGGATGCCGCAACGCTTTCGCAAAACGCGGATTTCGCCCTCTATCATGCCAAAGAAACGCGGCGCGGCAGCTATGTCCACTACGAGCCCAGCCTGCGTTCGAGGATAGCGCGACGCATTCAGATCATCCGGGAGGTGGAGTCGGCTCTTACCGATTATCGGATGGTGCCGCACTATCAGCCGATCGTCGGTTGTGCCGACGGTCGGGTATGGGCGTTTGAAGCGCTGGTGCGAATGCAGCATTCGGATGGTTCAATCGTGTCGGCGGCGCAATTTCACGAGGCGTTCACAGATCCAAGCGTTGCCCACCACATTACGACCCGCATGCTCGAGCAGGTCGCGACCGACATTCGAAGCTGGATCGACCGCGGGCTGGAATTCGGGCGGGTGGGTCTCAATATAAGCGCCTCCGATTTCATGAGGGGCGACTTGGAAACCCGGATCGTTGCCGCCTTTGCGTCGAGAGGCATCCCGCTGGATAAGCTCGTGCTGGAGGTGACGGAAACGGTCTTCCTGCAGGGCTTGGAAGATACCGTTGCAACAACCCTGCAACGTTTGCGCAAGAAGGGCCTGACAGTGGCGCTTGATGACTTCGGGACAGGTTATGCATCGCTGACGCATCTGCGAAGTCTGCCGGTCGACATCATCAAGATCGACAAGAGCTTTATCGACACCATGCTCGTGGATGAATCGAGCCTCGCAATCGTCGAACTGGTGCTCAATCTGGCGCGGAAGCTCGATATGAAGGTCACGGCGGAAGGCGTAGAGAGCCATCGGCAGGCGATGTGTTTGCTGGAAATGGGCTGCACCACGCTGCAGGGCTATTTGTTCGGCAAACCCATGGGTCGCGAACATGTTGGCGAATACCTGTGTGCACGCAAACCCGACGTGACGGAGAACGCCGACCGACCGCAGGAGGAACCGCGTCGTCTCCTCGGATAGCGGGAGGCGAGATGTTCGCCGCTATCAGCCGCTCCGACAAGGCTCCGGCGGCGGCCGTGGAAAGATCCGCATCGGCTGGTGGGAGGCGGTGAGCAGTCCGGGCGCTGCCGTCCTGTTCTTCAAGGCCGGCTCCTGTTCGGCACAGATCGATGTCGCCTTCCAGCAGCGTGTTCGAAAACGGCATCCGCTCGGCGGATCGACGGGCTTGGCAAATCAGTCCTGTTGTTTGATCTCTATAGGGCTTTTCATGATGATTTCATGATGCGGAAATGGGATAGAGATGCCAGCTTTCTTGAAGGCGTCCCACAGCGCCATCAGGACTTGCCCACGAACATTCGTCAGCCCGTTCGCTGGATCCGAGATCCAGAAGCGAAGCCGGAAGTCGAGCGACGAAGCGCCAAAGGCGGTCAGCCAGCAGACGGGTGGCTTGTATTCGGTAGCGACCCGGGGCACGGTCGATGCTGTCGCAATGGCGATCTTAACGACTTGATGAGGATCACTATTATAGGACGTCCCGAAGTCAACGTCGATCCGCACATAATCACTGGAGAACGACCAGTTGACGACCTGCTGCGATATGAAGTCCTCATTTGGAATGAGGTACTCCTTGCCATCGCGGGTGATGACGGAAACAAACCGCGATCGCAGGTCGCGGATCGACCCGAACGTGTCGCCAAGGGTGATCGTGTCACCCGGCTTTATCGACTTGTCGATCAAGATGATTATGCCGGATATGAAGTTCGATACGACTTTTTGAAGGCCGAAGCCTATTCCGACGCCGACTGCGCCTGAGAAAATGGTCAGGGCCGTCAGGTCGACCCCGGTCGCCGACAAAGCGATGGCTCCAGCGATTATGATCAGGCTGATCTTGATGCATTTGCTGATCAACACCTTGATGGAAGGCGACAAGTCGGCCGACCGCTGAACCCAGTGGGAAAGCATATTGCCAATGAGGACGGCCAGCCAGATCAGGGCGATCGCCAGCACGAGGGCTTTGAGCACAAGCAGAAGCGAGAGTCTCACCGCGCCTAAATTAATCGCGAGACCGTCAAGAGCAGATAGAACTGGGCCGTCAAGACCGACTGCATAAAGAGCGATGTAGCTCCAACTGCCGATCGCGACGGCGCGTGACAGGGTTGGGTTGCGGATGATTTTGGTCAGAACGGAGATGACGAACCATGCCGCTGCCAGCGTCAGAGCCGTTGACACAAGCCAGCGTTGTGAGGGCCACGCGCTCTTGCTCAGCACAACGTTGGCGAGCCATAACCAACCTACAAGGAAAAGCCACATCATCCGGCGCATAGGAGCAATGATGACCCGAAGGAGGTCTGGATTACCCTTGATCAGGCGCGCCTTTGCCTCCATCGCAGGCTCTGTGCGTGACGCAAGTAAGGACGCAAAACCCAAGCCCGCCACGATGATCGCAAGCTGAAAGAACGTCCATTCGTTCAGAATGAATGTCGTTAGCCACTGCTCGGCGATCTCGGTCATCTGCCTGATATTCATGATGATGATCCGATGAATGTCAGCTAGAGAAAGCTAGCGCACGAGTTTAGTTCATTTGGAAGAAACAAGCATCAGCATTCCATTTCGTCGTGCGAAAACAGGTCGATGAAACGATACTCGCGGGGTATCGAGCAGCTTGCGCGCCTGCGCAGCCATGTGCGGCCTTCTTTCGCTGAGCTTCACGTCGAAGATGGAACGGTGCTGCGGCAAAGTCTGGGTTCCCGCAAAAAATGATATTTCGGCGCCAACTGACACAAGACGTTCATTTGAACACTGTATCGAGCATCCGAGTGGCTGACGGCGAAATCCGTGCCAGCCAATCATGCTTTGGAAGCAGGAGGCCCGTGCGGCCTTCGGTTTACGAGCGCTTCAAATGTTCATGTGAACATTCCGTTGTTGCAAAGTGAAACTCGGCTGCTACCATCCGCGCGTCTGGAGCGGGAGGCTGCGGACCGAGAGAAGTGGGAGAGATTATGAACAAGATCGCTTTTTTCCTGTCCGCAGGATTGACCAGCCTGTCCTTGTCCGTTCCGGCGATGGCCGCCACGAAAATCCAGTGGTGGCACGCGATGGGCGGCGAGAACGGCGCGAAGCTGGAGCAAATCGCCAAGGGCTTCAACGCATCTCAGTCCGATTATGAAATCGTGCCGGTTTACAAGGGCACCTACGACGAGACGCTGACGGGCGCTATCGCTGCGTTCCGCGCCAAGCAACAGCCGGCCATCGTGCAGGTCTATGAAGTCGGCACCGGCACCATGATGGCAGCACAGGGCGCGGTCTATCCGGTGTATCAGTTGATGAAGGACCAAGGCGAACCCTGGGACCAGAACAAGTTCATCGCGCCGGTTGTCGGCTACTACTCCGACACCAGCGGCAACGTGTTGTCGCTGCCCTTCAATTCGTCGACGCCGATCATGTATTACAATAAGGATGTCTTCAAGAAAGCCGGGCTTGATCCGGAGACGCCGCCAAAGACATGGGCCGAGGTGGAGGCCTTTTCGCGCACGATCATCAAGTCGGGCGCCGCCAAATGCGGCTTCACCAGCGCCTGGATCTCCTGGATTCAGACGGAAAATCTCAACGCCCTGCACGACAAGCCTTATTCCACCAAGGCCAACGGGTTCGGCGGCCTGGATGCGGAGTTCACCTTCAACAATGATCTGACGATCCGCCATTGGGGGAACCTGAAGAAGTGGCAGGACGAAGGGCTCTTCAAGTTCGGCGGGCCGGTCGGCGGAGATAACGCGCCTCCGATGTTCTATTCGCAGGAATGCGCGATGTACATGAACTCGTCCGCCGGCCGGGCGGGCGTCATCAACAATGCCAAAGCCTTCAAGGTCGGTTTTGCGCCGCTTCCCTATTATGACGACGTCATCAAGCAGCCGCTCAACTCGATCATCGGCGGCGCCACACTCTGGACGCTGAGGGGGCGTCCGGAAGAAGAATATAAGGGTGTGGCAAAATTCTATACCTATCTGCAGAAGCCGGAAGTTCAGGCCGACTGGCATCAGTTCTCGGGGTATCTGCCGATCACCGAGGCTGCCTACAAGCTGAGCCAGGAGCAGGGATATTACGAAAAGAACCCCGGTGCAGATGTTGGCATCAAGCAGCTGACGCGGGTGACGCCGACCGAAAATTCCAAGGGCATCCGCTTCGGCAATTACGTCCAGGTCCGCGGCATCATCGATGACGAATTCGCGGCATTGCTCGGCGGCAAGAAGACCGCCAAGGAAGCGGTTGATTCCGTCGTCGCACGCGGCAACGAACAGCTTCGCGATTTCGAATCTGCCAATTAAGGGCTCGGGGCAGGGGCCGGCCAAACCGGCCCCTGCCTCTCCGTCATTCTGTGAGGGCCCATGCAAACGAAACGAACCGTCTTTCCCAATAAGGTTTTGCCTTATCTGCTTATTGCTCCCCAGCTTCTGATAACCGTCGTCTTCTTTCTCTGGCCGGCCGCAACCGCCTTCTGGCAATCGTTCCTTCGCCAGGATGCGTTCGGTTTCAAAACGAACTTCGTCTGGTTCCAGAATTATCGCCGGCTGTTTGCCGATCCGCTCTATATGGACGCCTTTGGTCACACCCTGGTTTTCGCCGTCTCGGTGACGGTTCTGTCGACGACGATTGCGCTCACTCTGGCCGCCGCGGCCATGCGTGTGCTGCGGACGTCCCGCATCTATTCGACCTTGCTGATCTGGCCTTACGCCGTTGCGCCTGCGATCGCCGGCATACTCTGGTGGTTCATGTTCAATCCCTCGATCGGCATCGTCGCCTATATGCTTCGCAGCATGGGGATCAGCTGGAACCATCTGATCAATCCGGACAACGCGATGGTCCTGATCGTGATCGCCGCCACCTGGAAGCAAATTTCCTACAATTTTCTGTTTTTCCTGGCCGCGCTGCAAAGCGTGCCGCGCTCGCTCCAGGAAGCCGGCGCCATCGATGGCGCCGGGCCGGTGAAGCGCTTCTGGACGATCGTCTTTCCGCTGATCTCGCCGACAACCTTCTATCTGGTCGTCATCAACATCGTTTACGCCATGTTCGACACTTTCGGCATCGTTCATGCGACGACGCAGGGCGGACCGGCGCGCGCCACGGAAATCCTCGTCTACAAGGTTTATTTCGACGGTTTCATCGGCCTCAACCTGGGCTCCTCGGCAGCGCAGTCGGTCATACTGATGATCATCGTTGTTGCTCTGACCGCGGTCCAGTTCCGCTTCGTCGAACGCCGTGTGCAATATTGAGGAGCGTCAAAGGTGGTTGAAAATCGTCCTTTCCTGAATTTTCTGGCTCACCTCGTCCTTATCCTCGGCGTCACGATCGTGATCTTCCCGGTCTATATCGCCTTCATCGCCTCGAGCCATGGCCCCAACGACTTTTTGTCCGGTGTCGTGCCGCTGAAGCCGGGACCGCACCTCATTGAGAATTATTCGACCATGCTGTCTTCGGGTATGACGAGTTCCGGCGCACCGCCGATCGGACCGATGCTGTTCAACTCGTTGATCATGGCCGTCGGTGTCGCGGTCGGTAAGATTGCCATTTCCATCCTTTCCGCCTTCGCCATCGTCTATTTCCGATTTCCCTTTCGCACGCTCGCCTTCTGGATGATCTTCATCACCCTGATGCTGCCGGTCGAGGTGCGCATCGTGCCGACCTACAAGGTGGTCGCCGACCTGGGAATGCTGAACAATTATGGCGGACTCATCATTCCGTTGATTGCATCGGCGACGGCCACCTTCCTGTTTCGTCAGTTTTTCCTCACCGTGCCCGACGAGCTGATGGAGGCTGCGCGTGTCGACGGGGCGGGGCCGATGAAATTCTTCCGCGATATCCTGCTGCCCTTGTCGGTGACCAACATCGCAGCCTTGTTCATAATCCTGTTCGTGCTCGGCTGGAATCAGTACCTGTGGCCGCTCATCGTCACGACCGACCAGAGCCTCTACACCGTCGTCATGGGCATTCAGCGCATGGCCGCGGTCGCGGATGCCGAGCCGCGCTGGAATCTTGTCATGGCAGCGGTCATCCTGGCCGCCTTGCCGCCCGTCCTCGTCATCGTCGCCATGCAACGCCTTTTCGTCAAAGGCCTGGTCGAAACGGAGAAATGAAATGGCCCCGATCAATATCGTCGACGTCAAGAAAAACTATGGTTCGATTCCTGCTGTCAAAGGCATCAACCTGACGGTCGAAGACGGTGAATTCATCGTGCTCGTCGGCCCTTCCGGCTGCGGCAAGTCAACCTTGCTGCGCATGATCGCCGGATTGGAATCGATCACCGGCGGCCAAGTCGAAATCGGCGGCCGTAACGTCAACAAGGCGGAGCCGGCCGAGCGCGATATCGCCATGGTCTTCCAGAATTATGCGCTTTATCCACATATGACGGTGCGCGGAAATCTTGAATATGGCCTGAAGAACCGCGGCACGCCGCGGGCGGAAATCGATCGCCGCGTCAAGGAAGCGGCCGACATTCTCGAAATTGGGCCGATGCTGGATCGCAAGCCGCGCGAATTGTCGGGAGGACAGCGCCAGCGCGTCGCGATGGGACGGGCCATCGTGCGCGAACCGGCGGCGTTTCTTTTCGACGAGCCTCTGTCCAATCTTGATGCCAAGCTGCGCGTGCAGATGCGCGTCGAAATACGCCGGCTGCAACGCCGCCTGAGGACCACCAGCATCTACGTCACCCATGATCAGCTCGAAGCGATGACGCTTGCCGACCGGCTTGTCGTCATGAATGGCGGACTGGTCGAACAAGTGGGAACGCCCGTTGAAGTCTACGACCGTCCGGCAAGTTTGTTCGTTGCCGGCTTCATCGGCTCTCCGCCGATGAACCTCGTGCCGATCGAGGTGCTGGGTACGGCCGATGCCAGGAACGTCCTAGCCTTGCCTGACGGGACGGACATCGTCGGTCTCAGGCCGGATGCTCTTCTCATCGCAAAGCCCAGCGAGCCTTCCGTTCGTCTGAACGCCATCGTCGAATTGCTCGAGCCGATCGGCGGCGAAAGCCACTTGCATGTAAGACTGGGGGAAGGCCAACAGACGGTCGTCCTGACGGTTCAGGGCCGGCCGGACTTCGCCGAGACTGCAAAGATCGAGATCTTCGCGCGGATTGATCAGATGCATCCATTCAACAGCAAAACTGGACGACGTACGGACTGAAACGGCCGGATAGAGCTGTCCGACATCTGCAGCGTCGAAAAGTGAGGAAAAAGAGAAAGACATGCCAAAGTCAGAGCCGCGATCCGGACCCGGCCGCAGTGAGGTTCAAGCACATCGAGGCGCATCCGCTGTCGCGCCCGAAAACACGATTGCCGCGTTTCGGGCGGCTGCGGACCGGGGCGCCGAATGGGTCGAACTGGACGTCGCGCTCCTTGGCGATGGGACCGCAGTCGTCATCCACGACGTGTCCGTCGACCGTTGCTCCTCATCGACCGGCAGGCTCGGCGATCTCACTGCATCCGACCTGCGGGAGATCGACGCCGGCGCGTGGTTCGCCCCCCGTTTCAAGAGCGAACCCTTGCCGACCCTTGCCGAGGTCCTGTCCGCATTGGGAGAGCTGGGATTGAACGCCAACGTCGAGATCAAGCAGCATCCGCATCACAAATCTCTCGACCAGCTGGTAAAGACCGTTGACGAGCATCTGAAGGCGCGCGCGCCGCAGACCAAGATCATGATATCGAGCTTCGACGCGGCGGCGCTCAGGCGCATGCACGAAATCGATCCCAGTTACGAGCTCGCTATGTTGTGGAGTAGACTGCCGGATGACTGGAGTGATGTTCTCCAATCAATTCCCGCAAGAACGATCCATCTTGGTTACAAGTCTCTCAGCATCGGTTTCCTTGAGGAGGCGGCGCACCAGGGGATCAAGGTGCGGGCATGGACCTGCAATGACCCCAAGCTCCTCGCATCTTTTTGGCCTGTCGGCTTGACCGGTGTGATAACAGACGACCCGAGTGTCTATCTCTCATAGGAAAAAGCGATGGGGCAGCGGGTCATATCGAGCCGACAACGCGAAATACTGGCGCTGATCGAAACGGAGGGCGTCCAATATATCGATGATCTGGCGCGCCGGTACGATCTGACGACCCAGACGATCCGCCGTGATATCAATGCGCTGTGTGATCTCGGGCATGCCCGCCGCTTTCACGGCGGTGTCGATGTGCCGGTCGAAGGCAGCAATATTTCGCTGAACGCCCGCGCCCAACTGAACCGTCGGGCCAAGCGGCTGATCGCCAAGCGGGTCGCCGCCGACATCGGCCCGGATGCGACGGTATTCCTGGGAATCGGCAGCACGGTCCAATTCGTCGCGGAGGCGTTGCGCGATCACCAGGGGCTGACTGTTATCACCAACAACATTCATGTCGCTCTGACCCTTTGCGAATCGCCGAGTGTCGAGGTCCATCTCACCGGCGGCCTGCTGCGCCATGACGACCGCGACGTCGTGGGCAGCGATGTGATCAAATTCGTGGAAAAATTCTATGCGACTTATGCCGTCGTCGGTGCCGGTGCACTCAGTCCGGTGAACGGCATGATGGACTTCAGCTATAGCGAGGCGCAGATCACCAATGCGCTTCTGGAGAATTCGCAAACGCGTCTTTTGGCTGCAGACGTCAGCAAATGGACCCGCCATGCGGCGGTGCGCGTTGCACCTTTCAATAAGATAACCCGCTTTTACACGGATCGGCTGCCGGCCGATCCGTCCGTCGCCAGTGTGCTGGCCGATAGCAGCATGGAGGTGGTGACCTGCGAGGACATGACGTGACGTTCGTAGATCTGGCACCCTCCGCGCATGAATTGCAGCATGTGCGTTATCTCTTCACCGATATCGACGACACGCTGACGACAGAAGGTAAACTTCTGCCGCGCACCTATGATGCCCTTTGGGAACTCAGCCGGGCCGGCATCGCCGTCGTGCCGGTCACGGGTGGTTCAGCCGGCTGGTGCGAACACATCGTGCGTGCCTGGCCTGTTGCCGCGGTCATCGGCGAAAGCGGTGCTTATGCCGTCACCCGCCGCAACGGTGAGGTTGTTTTCGATTACTGGGAGAACGGCGCATTGCAGGGCGAGCGTCAACGCCAGCATCTTGGTGCCATCGAAAAACTGATCGCGGAAAAAGGCGGCACATTCAAGATCGCACACGACCAGGTGTTCCGCCTGGCTGACGTGGCAATCGACATTCAGCGTCATGATACCCAGGACGTCGAAGATTTTGCATGCGATATCAGGGCAATCGGCGGCACCGTCGCCATCAGTTCCATCCACATCAACACCTGGATTGGCGATTATGACAAACGCGCCATGAGCGAGCGCCTCCTGACCAGCAAATTCGGGGTGGATCCCATAGAATTGCCATCGGTCACGGCGTTCGTCGGCGATTCTCGAAACGATGCGCCGATGTTCGGCTTCATCCGCAACTCTTTCGGTGTCGGCAATATTCTTCCTGTTCTTCCGCACCTTCAGCATGTGCCGCGTTGGATCTCCTCCCAGCCGGCAGGACTTGGTTTTGCCGACATTGCCGGGACAATCCTGAATGCCAGGACCACCGGCGAATAACCGGCGGGGAGCCCACAAGGCCATGCGCGGCCGCACGATGCGCTGAAGACGGAGCGTCATGAAGCCTACAAAAAAACGCAGCAAGTCCCGACCAGACAAGTCTCAGCCATTGCTGCGGCAGCTCGCTGCGGTTCCTGCGAAGCTGTTTGCCGGCGCCTTCCGCCAACAGTACGGCGCCATCTGCTTCCGCTATTGCGATGGCGGGCCGAAGATCGAAATTCTCGTGATCACATCGCGCGAGCGCGCGCGCTGGGTCATACCGAAGGGCTGGCCGATGAAAGGAAAGAAGCCTTTCGAAGCGGCGGCGATCGAAGCCTGGGAGGAAGCAGGCATGCGCGGGGCGGTGAAAAGGAAACCTGTCGGCCGCTATACCTATCTCAAGGAATTCGACGACGGCGATGTGGCGCCATGTATCGTCGATCTGTTTCAGATCGAAGTCACCGAGATCGGAAACGACTTCAAGGAGCAAGGCCAGCGTATTCTCGAATGGGTCAGCCCTGACGAGGCGGCGCGACGAGTTCGAGAGGTCGAACTCAAGTCGCTGCTCGTCGAATTTGAACCTCGGGGTCAGAAGAAGTCTGACCACGGCTGATACGATTGCGGGGCTCCTCGTTCTGATTACCGTTCGTGGCGGGCTCGGAAGGCAAGTTGACTCTCAATTGCCATCGCTTCGACGGGCGTTATCATGATCGCTCGAACGGCTCGCCGAGCGAGGCGACGCCATTGAGTTTGAGCAGGCGGCGATCCGCCGAAATAATACCGAGCACGATGATCGTCACCAGATAGGGCAGGCAGGCGAGCAGCTGCGACGAGACGTTGAGACCGGTTGCCTGGGCGGCAAGCCCCATCAGCGATACTGCGCCGAACAGGCATGCCCCGAGAAAGATGCGGCCGGTCAGCCAGGTTCCGAAGACGACGAGCGCAATCGCAATCCAGCCGCGACCGGCAATCATCCCATCGGCCCAGAGCGGCGTGTAGATCGTCGCTGCATAGGCGCCCGCAAAGCCGGCCATCATGCCGCCGACTGCGACCGCGGCGAATCGGATGGCGATAACCGGATAGCCGATGGCATGCGCCGCTTTCGGGTTTTCACCGACGGCGCGGATGATCAGGCCGAGCTTGCCATAGGCAAACATCGCCCAGATGGCGACAGTCACGAGCAGTGAAAGCCAGACGACGATATCCTGGCTAAACAGGCCGCCGATGACGGGGATATCGGAGAGGCCGGGAAGGGCGATTTTCGGCACAGCTTTAACCGTCAGGCTCTCATAGGTTTTGCCGAACAACGCTGACAGGCCCTGGCCGAGAATCCCGATCGCCAGCCCGGTCGCCACCTGGTTCGCGTTGAAGCCGAGGACAATCGCCGCAAAGATCAGGGACAGAAGCAGGCCGCCGAGGCCGGCGGCGAGAAAAGCCAGAAAATGCCCGCCGCCGTGATAGACAATGATGAAGGCGATGACGGCGCCGAATGCCATCAGCCCCTCGACGCCAAGATTGAGCACGCCGGCACGCTCGACGACAAGTTCTCCGAGAGCGGCCAGGAGAAAGGGTGTCGCAGCCGCCAGCATTCCGGCCAGAACGAACTCGACGGCGTTCATGTGGGGCTCCTGGTGGATGTGGACCGCCAGGCAAGACGGTAGCGCACGAAGGCGATGGCCACCAGATAGGCAAGGAGCAGGCTGCCCTGGAAAACCCGGACCGCCGCAACCGGCAGATTGGCGGAGACCATCGCATTGTCGCCCCCGATATAGAGCGCGGCCATGACGATCGCTGAGACAACGATGCCGACCGGGTGCAGGCCGCCGAGATAGGCGACGATAATTGCCGCATAGCCGTATCCGGTCGAGATCGAGCGTTGCAGCTGGCCAAGCGGACCGGCGACTTCGGCTGCACCGGCAAGACCGGCTGCGGCTCCACCGATCAGCAGCGAAAGCCAGATTGCGCCGCTCTCCCGGAATCCGGCATAGCTCGCAGCGCGCGGCGCCAGTCCGCCGACCTGCAGTTTATAGCCGATGAAGCTCTTCTGCATGAAGACCCAAGCGGCAATCGACAGGAGAACGGCGAGGATGAGCGCGACATTGACGCGCGTTCCCTCAATCAGGATCGGCACCATCGCGTCATATTGGAACATGACGGACTGCGGGAAATTGAAGCCGTTCGGGTCCTTCCAGGGGCCGAGCAGCAGATAATTGAGGAGCTGCACGGCGACAAAACTCAACATCAGGGAAACGAGAATTTCGTTGGCATTGAGCCGGACGCGCCAGAAGGCGGTGAGCGACGCCCAGAATGCGCCGCCCATCGCGCCGAACAGCAGCATTAGCGGCCAGATCCACTGGCCGGTTGCGCCGGGCCACCAGATCGGAATGGCGGAGGCGAAGATCGCGCCGAGGACGAATTGTCCTTCGGCACCGATATTGAAGACCTTGGCACGAAAGCCGACCGCAAGCCCCTGCGCGATGAGGAGCAGCGGTCCGGTCTTCAGCAGCACTTCGGAAAACGACGCACATGAAAAGAAGGGCTCGATCAGCATCGCGTAGACGACCGCAGCCGGATCGCGCCCCATGATGACGTAAAGTCCGAGATTGAGAATGACGGTGACGATGAGGGCTATGGGCGGCGCCAGGAGGGTGGCGGCAAGCGATGCCCGCTCCCGGCGGACGAGAATGGGCGGAGCGGCGAGGAAGGGTCTGCTCATGCGGTGGCTTTCTCGCGCTGCGGCTGAGCTCCGATCATGTATCGGCCGATCTCCTCCGGGTTGGTGTCACGCGTGAGCAACGGCGGGCTCAACGTGCCGTGATGCAGGACCTGTATAAAGTCGCTCAGTTCGAAGAGTTCCTCGAGCTCTTCGGAAATGACCAGGACGGCCATGCCCTTGTTGCGAAGACTCATGAGGCGCTTGCGGATCGCCGCCGCCGCGCCGATATCGACGCCCCAGGTCGGCTGGGCGAGGAAAAGAAGCTTCGGCGCCAGCATGATTTCGCGTCCGACGATGAATTTCTGCAGATTGCCGCCGGAGAGCGAACCGGCCTCTGCCCCTGGACCGCGCGTGCGCACGTCGAAGTCCCGGATACAATCACTTGTGAAGGCCTTCGCCCTCACCTTGTCAAGCAGGCCATGTTTTACAAGGTTCAGCGGGTGGGCGGTCAGCAGGCTATTATAGGTGAGCGACATCTCAGGGACCGCGCCGCGGCCGAGCCGGTCCTCCGGGACGAAGGCGAGACCGAGCCGTCGGCGGGCGGCGGAGTCGAGCGTGCCGACATCCTGGCCCATCATGAAAATCTGGTCGCGTTGATCCCGCGGCAATTGGGTTTCACCCGAAATCAGCGCTGCGAGTTCGCTTTGACCATTTCCCGAAATGCCTGCAATGCCGAGGATTTCGCCGGCGCGCACGACCAGGCTCACATTCGAAAGCGGCACGGCGAAAGGATCCGCCCGGTAATCGAGCCCGACAAGTTCCAGCCGCTTTTCACCTTCTCCCAAAGGCAGCGCAGGCATGGGTTCCGGCATGTCGCGGCCGATCATCAAGCGGGCAAGCTCGTGGGCATCGTGTTCGCGGGGATCGACGTGGCCGGTCACCCGACCGCCGCGCAAGATCGTGGCGCGATCGCAGAGCGACTGGATTTCTTCCAGCTTGTGAGAGATGAACAGGATGGACACGCCGCCGTCCCGCAGCCGGCGCAATGTTTCGAAGAGCTTTTCCACCGCCTGCGGCGGCAGCACCGAGGTGGGCTCATCAAGGATGAGCAGTTTCGGATCGGTCATCAGGCAACGGATGATTTCCACCCGCTGCCTCTCGCCGACGGAAAGCGAATGGATATGAGCGTGTGGATCGACCTCGAGGCTGAACTCATGCCCGAGCTTGCGAACGCGCTCTGCAAGCTCGCTCTTCTTGCCGGACACGATCAGGCGGATATTCTCCACGACCGTCAGGCTCTCGAACAGCGAGAAATGCTGGAACACCATGCCGATACCGGCTCGCCTTGCCTCTGCGGGAGAGGCAAGGCTAAGGGCTTTCCCGTTCCATGCGACGGTGCCGCTGTCCGGCTGCTCGACGCCGTAGATCAGCTTCATCAGCGTCGACTTGCCAGCCCCGTTTTCTCCGAGGATGGCATGGATGGATCGTGGAGCGACGTCGAGATCGATCTGCTGATTGGCATCGACCGGGCCGTAGCTCTTGGTAATGCCGCGCAGCGACAGGAGCGGGCTCGGCATGGCTTACTTCGGCAGCGGCGTCGTGACACCCTTGACGTGCCAGTCCATCGCGACGATCTGGGCGTCCGTCGCCGTGGTCCCCGAAGCGACACCTTCGCTCCCATCAGCCTTGGTGATCGGACCGGTAAACGGCGAGAAGCTGCCATCGGCAATCTTGGCCTCGATTTCCTTGATCCTGGTCATAATATCGGCCGGGATTGCCGGGTTCCAATCGACGACCTGGACAACCTTGTCGGCAACGCCGAGGAAGGCGTTGGCGCCCTTGAAGGTGCCGGCAAGATGGGCGTCGACCGACGCCTTAAAGAAGGGCGACCAGTCGGTGGCGATGCAACCCAGATAGGTCTTCTCGGCATATTTCTTCATCGACGAGTTGAGGTTGAAGGCATAGACGCCGGCTTCCTCGCAGGCCGAGATCACCGAAGGGGTATCCTGCGCATTCGAGAAGATCACGTCGCAGCCCTGAGAGATCAGCGCCTTGGCGGCTTCCTGCTCCTTGGCCGGATCGAACCAGGAATTGACCCAGACGACAGACACTTCGATATCCGGCTTGACGGCCTGGGCGCCGAGCGTGAAGGCGTTGACGGAGGTGATCAGCTCAGGAATGGCAAAGGCTGACACCGAGCCGAGTTTGCCGCTCTTGGAAAGGGCCGCCGCCGCCATGCCGAACAGGTAGGTTCCCTGAAAATATTTGGCGGCGAAGGGCGAGAAGTTCGGTGCGACCTGGAAGCCTGAAGCATGTAGGACGGTCACCTTCGGATTGCGGCGGGCAATCTGCAGCGCGCCATTCTGATAGCCGAAGGAGCCGGCGATCAGGAAATGGTTTCCGTCGGCAACGGTCTTGTTCATGATGCGGTCGGCGTCCGGGCCCTCGGCGATGTTTTCGATGACCGTGACCTTCACCTTGTCGCCATAGGCGGCCTTGATCGGATCGATGCCGGCGGCAAGCGCATGACCCCAGCCGACGTCGCCGATAGGCGAGGGAACGACGAGCGCGATGCCGAGCGGTTCGTCGGCGGCAAGCGCTGAGCGGCCGGCAAAGGCCGTCGCGAGACCGGCAGCCGCCGCGCTCTTCATAAGTTTTCTGCGGGTGAAATCGTTGGTCATGTCAGTTCCCTCTTTTGGTTTTAGAATTCGACTGTCTCGAGCGCCGCTTCCGCGGCGGCGAAAAGCTGAGCTTCGTCGAGGCCGGTAAATTCGCCGGCCTGCCAGACGATGCGCCCGTTGATCATGGTCAAATCGGTCGGCATGCCGATCCCCACCTTGGCAATCAGGCTCAACGGGTCGTGGCGGGTTCCGACATAATCCATGCGCCTGGTATCGATGGCGAAGAGGTCGGCGGCCATGCCGGGAGCAAGGCGGCCGATATCGCTGCGGCCAAGCAGGCTTGCGCCACCCGTGGTCGCGTAGCTCAGGAAATCGACGGGCGCTGGAATCGGATGGGCGCGCGTCGAGGCCGTCAGGGATTGCAGCATATAGGCAGAGTGGATGCAGTGCATAAGGTTGGAATTGTCGTTCGAGGCCGCGCCATCGCAACCGAGGCCAATACGTAGGCCGAAAGCGGCCATAGCGGGAATGTCCGTCACTTCGGCGCCGACCAGATAGACCGGTTCGGGGCAATGGGAGACACCCGTGCCGCTTGCCGCCATCTTGCGTAATTCGTCGTGTGTCAGCTCCCAGCAGTGGGCATAAAAGCTGTCAGGCCCGGCAAAGCCGAGTTCGGCGCAGTAGTCGACCGTCCGCATTCCATGCCGCGCCTGGATGACCGGGCTTTCGCCTTCACCGACATGCGTGTGCAGTCGGACGCCGCGATCTCGGGCGAGCGCGACCGACTCGACGAAGGTTTCGCGGTGGCAATTGACGGGCTGGCAAGGCGCGACGACCACCTGCCGCATGCTGAAGGCGCCGGCATCGTGGTAGCTGTCGATCAGCCGGGCGCAATCGGCGATGAACTCGTCCGTCGTTTCCAGCATGGCGTCCGGGATCGTCGAGCCCTCGGACTTCGGCAGCGTGTTGCCGCCGCGTCCCGCGTGGAAACGCATGCCGAGAAGATCGGCCGCCTCGAACTGACGATCGATCAGGCGTTTGCCTGCGTGCCGGGGGAAGCAATATTGATGGTCGAAGGCCGTGGTGCAGCCGTGCTTGATCATCTCGGCCATGGCCGTGACCGACGAATGAAAGAAGCAATCCTCGTTCAGTCGCGAGAAGATCGGATAAACCCGGTCGAGCCATTCGATAACCGAAAGCTTCGTCCAGTCGAGATCGGCCCGATTGCGCACGAAGCATTGGAAGAAGTGGTGATGGGTGTTGACGAGACCCGGATAGACAAACCAGCCTGATGCATCCTGAATGACCGTGTCCGCAGGCAAGGGCTCTTGCGACAGGTTCGTCCCGATCGCCTGGATCGCCGGACCATTGGTCAGCAGATCGGCGTTCCGGCGCACGGCCGGCCCGTTGCCTTCGTCGACGATAATCGCTGCGCAGTTCTTCAGCAGGTAGCCCGCCATCTCACGTCTCCTCGTTGACGGGATGAGGGTCGGGTTTCAACTCGTGCAGCCGGTGGATGCCGGGCATTTCGATAAAACCTTCAAGGCTGCGGATGGCGCGCAGCCAAAGCCTAATGTTCGGATAGGGATCGAGCGAGATTCCGCCGTCGGGCGCCAGTGCCACATAAGGGAAACAGGCGATGTCGGCGATCGTCGCACGGTCGCAAGCCAGGAACCGCATGTCGCGGAGCCGCTGCTCAAAGAGGCCGGCTTCGAGCTCGCGCAGCGCCGCGACTCCTTGTGCCTGCAGGACTTCGATATTGCCGGGACGCAGAAGCATCTGATGCAGCCGTGCGCCGCCGAGATTTGTCGTCAGCCGATGCGAAAACGAGAGCCATTGGTGCACCCGCGCGGTCTCCTCAGGCGCGCTCATACCCAGCCAGTCAGGCCCGCTCCGGGCGGCGAGATAGGCGAGCATGGCCGAAGATTCTGTCAGCACCAGATCGCCATCCACGAGGATCGGGATTGAGCCTGCCGGATTGAGGGCCAGAAGCTCAGGACCACGATGTTCCTTGCCGGGATGGAAATCGACCGGCCGGATATCCAGCTCGACGCAGAGGATGGCAGCCATCAGGCGGATCTTGTAACAGCTCGGCGATAGGATGTAGTCGTAGAGCTTCATTGTGCGACCAACTGCGCGCCATAGAGATAATTGTGGCGCTTCAGCCAGCGCCGGTAAGCGATAGAGGTCAGGTCGGCCCTGGTCGGGATTTCCATGCCCGGATCGAGCGGCAGAAGCGCCGGGATCTGGTTTTCGAGGATCGATCGATCCTGCAGGAAAATCATTTGCTGAAAATGGATGAGGTCCGTCATTGGCGTCACGTCGTCGAAGAGGGCCATCCACGGCCATACGTCACAGAGATCTTCGGCAAGCGGCTGGACGAATAGGGTAATGACGTCCCATTCCTCCGGGCGGGGAGGGCAGGTCTTGTAAAGCACCGAGCAGGTCGGGGCAGGCACGCGGTACATATACTCGGTGGTTATTCCGCCGGTCGCCGACTTTGCAGCCTGCGGCTGGTAGAATTTCACCTGCGTCGCCCAGACTTCATCCTCCTTCTCGCGGATCTCGACTTTATAATTTTCGACCTCCGTATGCGGCTCGGCGCCGAGTATATCGGTGTGGACGAAGGGAAAATGCGCAATATCGAGGAAGTTCTCGACTGCTCTCAAGGGGGAACAGCGTACCCGCACGACACCGACATCGACGAAGCGGCGGCCGGGCTGATCCGCTTCGGGAATGGCGAAGAGCTCCTTGGCGGGGGTGCCAAGAGAAGACCAGACATGACCATAACGGACGCGGACGGGCAGGGCACGCCCATCGCCCGATGTGACCCGCGCCGCGCCATCAGCCGTGCGCATCACCTCTATGGGCTCGCCCATCAGAGCAGTCCTGCTTCCTGCACCGGTGAGCTGGCTGAAGAGGCCAACCGGGTACCATTCGTCGATCATCGCACCGGCCCCTTTCATGCGACATCCTTCTGGCGTGTTTCCGCGCGGCGGCGCAGGGCTTCGGCAATGCGGGACGCCGCAGTCCGATCTGCGACAGTGCGCTCCCGTTCGACCAGGACATGTATCAGAGTGCATCCGATCTGCGCCGCGGGCAACAGCCGAACCCATGGATGGTCCGCGACTGGGATCAACCCGCTCGCGGCCTTGCCGCCGGCTGCTGCTTCGATTGCCACGATGTCGGCAACAAGCGTCAGCGAGCGTATTGGCGCCAAACCATCCAGGCTTGGCGGCGGCATTGCCGGCTCGCCGACTGCGACCCAGACGATTCCATCTGATTCCTCGACCCGCTGAACTGCCACGCGGATCGTTTCCGGCGGCACAAGGTCTGGATGAGCCGGGATGCGAATGCATCCTCCCGCCGGAGAATAGCTCCAGCCATGATAGATACAGGAGAGCGCCTCGCCCCGCACGAAGCCGTGCGACAGTCGCATCCCGCGATGCGGACAGCGATCCGAAGAAGCTGATGCGCGCCCGGACCGGCTGCGCCAGAGAGCGATCGATCCTGCCGGCGTCCAGGCCGGAATGACGCTTGCCGGAGGCAGATCGGCAGAAAGGGCGACAGGCGTCCAGGAGCCGGTCGTATCGGAAGGCATAACGGTCAATTCCTCAATCTTACCAGTGGGCTGGCGCCTGCGAGCTGGTGTCGGTGCAACCCCGGTTTCTGACGCTTGCATAAAAAATTCGCATTGGCAACAATGATCAAATTAAGGGCATCAAGTCGGATGGCGTTCCGACTTCGGTGTAGAGATGGGATCTACAATCCTGCGCTGAATCTCGTCGACCCAGACATCGATTGGCCCCAACGAACACGCCATTTCCAGCATGTCGATCAGCTCGACAGGCCCTGCGACCTCGAGTTCGATCCGCTCGGCGCCGGCCTGCAAAAAATCTTGGGAAAGGCCGAGCTTGTCGGCATGGCGGCGTATCCACGGGACGAATGAGGCGGAACTGACGTCGCCAAGGATCGCGATCCGTTCGCGTAGCTCGTTCTGCCGTGATCGTGTCATGGAATTCTCTCGTTCGACCTGCGATAAACAGCATAGCAATTCGCCGTCGTTGCGAAAGGGGCATAAGGGGCATAAGGGGCGTTCCTGGATCGTTCGAGCGATCACGGCTGAGGGTGCGTGCAATCTCTGCCTGCCAGATCTTCTTGGCATGCATCTGCGCTATCACTCGGCGTTCGTCCGAACTCAACTGCACGAAAAGCAGACCATTCCGGGATCGCCCGTGGCGCGATCCGTCTCCCATTGCAGCCGGCGTCGATTATGTTGAGGTCATCGCCGGACTTTCTTGCAGACTTATAGAGGTTGCGCCGCTCGCTGCCGATAGCTTCCAACGGGATCCGCCGGCATCGAATGCTAGTCTAGCGACTGGGTGATCAGCACGAAGAAGGGCGAGCTGATACATCCGGCATTATGGGTCTCGTTTAGGAAATCGGGCGAAAGGGCTAAACAAATATACTTCGGCATAATAGCGGGGGCGCTCCAGGCAGAGTTAATGTTGCAACGGCCCTAAAGCAAAACGCCCTCCCATCACGGGCCGACTTGCCGCGCCGGCGTTTTGCTTGACCGCAAGACCTTCACCCCTGCCGGCGCGGCGCCTCTTATAGCATGAAACCGCATTGCCGCAGCTTTGCTCTTCGCGGACCTGCCTTAACAACATGCACTGGAACCTGAGTCGGGAAGATCAGCAGAGATGCGACCCCCTCAATAATCCGAAGCATAGGCTCGTTGACATGAGAGGAAAGTCGGTGAAGCTTGATTGGGTCTCCGATGCCTGCACCTCCGATCGTATGCGGGCAGCATCGAAGCGAGCGGTGTGCAATGGACGACACGGTCAAAGATGCGCAGAAGACCAGGAAAAACATGTTCGGACGGAAGCGCGCTCTCGCTTCCGTCGGCCAGCAGACTTCGACTGACCTTCGGCACTACGAGCCACAATCATCCTGGAGTGACGGCGATCGCATCTTTACACGAGAGCTGATCCGGAGCGGCAACGGCGCATCAAAAGCCGTTCTGAGGGTGCAGCTTGCAGCCGAACATCCCAGCCGAACCAGCCTCGACAGACTGGCCCACGAATATCGCCTGAAAGACGAACTCGACCGGGAGTGGGCAGCCAAACCGCTGGATTTCACAACGGAAAACGGTCGTGTCGTGCTCGTCCTCGAAGATTGCGGCGGCGTGCCCCTCCCGCAGTTGATGGGACGGCACAGCCATGGCATGGCCGCCGAACTCACCGTCTTTTTGCGTCTTGCCAAGGGCATTGCGGCGGCAGTCGGCAAGGCTCACGGATGCGGCCTCATTCACAGGGACATCAAGCCGGCGAATATATTGGCGGACGAGACGGAAGGGCGGGTCCGTCTCACGGGCTTCGGAGTGGCGTCGCATCTTTCTCGTGAGCGCCAGGCCGCCGAGCCCCCTGAGGTCATTGCTGGCAGCCTCGCATACATGGCGCCCGAACAGACCGGGCGCATGAACCGGTCGGTGGACTCGCGTAGTGACCTCTACGCCGTCGGCATCACGCTCTACGAAATGATCACCGGCCAGTTGCCGTTCACCGCTTCGGAGCCGATGGAATGGGTGCACTGCCATGTTGCCAAGCGACCGGTGCCGCCGTCCGAGCGTGTCAGAGAGCTACCAGGCGTTATCTCGGCAATCGTGATGAAGCTGCTCGCCAAGAACGCAGAGGAACGCTACCAGACGGCCGCAGGGCTAGAGGCGGATCTGCGACGTGCCCTCGTCCAGAGCGAGAAGCATGGGCGGATTGCAGAATTTCCGCTCGGGACACGCGATGTGCCGGACAGACTGGTGATTCCCGAGCGGCCCTACGGTCGCGAACGCGAAATCGCCGCCCTAACCTCCGCATTCGACCGGGTCGTCGCAGGCGCCGGGCCGACGCTGGTGCTGGTTTCGGGTCATGCCGGCGTGGGCAAATCCATGGTCGTGAATGAGCTCCACCGCGCGCTCGTGCCGCTGCGTGGGCTGTTTGCCTCCGGCAAATTCGACCAGAACCAGCGCCACATTCCTTATGCGAGCGTAGCGCAGGCCCTGCAAGGCCTCGTCCGAGTGCTGTTGGGCAAGAGTGAAGCGGAACTCGCGCCCTGGCGCGCTGCTTTAACCAAAGTACTGGGCGCGAGCGGTCGGCTGCTGGCACCGCTTATTCCGGAACTTGAATCTCTCATCGGCCGGCTTCCGGCGGTTGCGGATCTGCCGCCTCAGGACGCCAAACGCCGCTTCCAATTGAACATTAGGCGCCTACTGCGCGTGTTTGCCACAGCAGAACATCCGCTCACGCTGTTTTTAGACGATCTCCAATGGTTGGACGCAGCAACGCTCGATTTGCTTGAAGATTTGTGCACCCAGCAGGACATGCGTCACCTGCTGCTCATCGGCGCCTATCGCGACAACGAAGTATCGTCCACCCATCCGCTGATCCGCCGGCTGGCAGCGATCCGGGAGGCCGGTGCCCAGGTGCATGAAATCGTGCTGACACCCCTTAGGCTGGAAGATCTGACCCGGATGCTGGCCGACGCTCTTCATTGCGGAAGCAGCCGTGTCCAGCCGCTTGCTCGACTAGTGCACAAGAAGAGCGGAGGCAATCCCTTCTTCGCGCTCCAGTTCCTGAGCACCCTGCCGGACGAAGGCCTGCTGGAATTCAATCCCGAACAGACGCACTGGGATTGGGATCTCGATCGCATAAGAGCCAAAGGCTATACCGATAACGTCGCGGATCTGATGCTAAGCAAGCTGCGGCGCCTGCCCGATATCACGCAGGCTGCCCTGAACATGCTGGCGTGTCTCGGCAATCACGCGGCGGTTGATACCCTGGCTTTGATCAGGAGCGAAAATCACGACGCGGTTCATGCAGCCTTTTGGGCCGCGGCGCGGGCCGGACTCGTGCTGCTTGAAGAGGGGTCATCATACCGCTTCCTGCACGATCGTGTGCAGGAGGCCGCCTATGGGCTGATCCCTGAAGACGAGCGGGCGGCAGCGCATCTTTCCATTGGCCGCCTCCTGCTGATGCATACGCCGCCGCAGGCACTCGAGGAGAATATTTTCGAGATTGTCGGCCAACTCAACTGCGGCGGCGCGCTCATCGCGCCCGGCGAAGAGCGCGAGCGTCTCGCGGACCTGAACCTGCTTGCCACTCGCCGCGCCAAGGCGTCGGCTGCATACGAATCGGCGCTGGCCTATGCCGGCACGGGTGCGGCTTACCTGCCGGACGATGCCTGGGAGCGCCGATACGAACTCGCTTTCGCCCTCGAACTCCACAGGGCCGAATGCGAATTCTTGACCGGAGCACCGGCGGAGGCGCAGGCCCGCCTTGCAGAATTGGCAAGCCGAGCCGCCAGCCTCGCCGATCTGGCCCGCGTCACGCGCCTGCGCGTCGACCTTTTCATGAGCCTGGGTCGGAGCGATCAGGCCATCATATTCGGCCTCGACTACCTGCACCGGGTCGGCATTTCGTGGTCGTCCCACCCGACCAGGAGCCAGGTGCGCCAGGAATACGCGCGGCTTTGGCGACAACTGGGGGGCCGCCCTATCGAAGCGCTGCTTGAATCGCCCCCTATGGCGGAGCCTGTCGCGCTCGCGACCATGGACGTTCTGACTTCACTTGTTACTCCGGCCCTGTTTACCAACGAGAATCTGCGCTGCCTCATCATCGGGCGAATGGGCAACATCAGCCTCAAGCACGGCAACAGCGACACATCGCCTTATGCCTTCACTGCTGTGGGCACGGTGCTCGGGCCGTATTTTGGCAATTATGAAGCCGGTTTTCGGTTCGGACTGCTCGGACTTGACCTGACGGAACAGCCTGGAATGGAACGCCTGAAGGCACGGGTCTACCTCGCCTTCGGTAACCTTGCGAAATCGTCGTCGCGTCATGTCCGCACCGGCCGTGCGCTTGCGCAGCGCGTATTCGAAACGGCACAGCAGGTCGGCGATCTCACCTACGCCGTTTTAAGCCGGAATAACCTTGTGACTTATCTTCTGGCCGCCGGCGAGCCCCTCTCGCAGGTTCAGCGCGATGCGGAAGCCGGCCTGGACTTCGCGCGTCAGGCCGGCTTTGGAGTCGCCGTCGGTTTCATCAGCGGGCAGCTCCAACTCATCCGAACGCTTCGCGGGCTGACGCCAATCTTCGGATGCTTCAACGATGAAGGGTTCGACGAGCAGCAATTCGAACTTAAGACCGACGGCAAGCCGGGCAGTTGCTTGTACTGGATCCGCAAGCTGCAGGCTTGTGTATTTGCCGGGGATACCCTCACGGCGCTTTCGGCAGCGGCGAAAGCAGAAAGCCTCCTCTGGATGACTCCTGCTATTTTCGAGCGGGCGGAATATCACTTCTACACAGGCCTTTCATTGGCCTCTGCTTTGCAAGGATCGACGACTGAAACAGCTCATTATCGCAAGGCCATGCGCGCTCACCGCCGCCAGCTCGACACTTGGGCCGCGCACTGCCCGGAGAATTTCGCAAGCCGCGCAAAATTGCTTGGCGCAGAGATCGCCCGCCTGGGAGGCCGCGAGTTGCATGCCGAGCGCCTCTATGAACAGGCGATCCAGTTGGCGCATGCGCACGCGCTCCCACACGATGAAGCGATTGCGTATGAGCGCGCTTCCGCCTTTTACCGGGCGCGCGGCTTCGATCAGATTGCTCGCCTCTATCTTCAAAACGCCCGTCGCTGTTATCTCAGTTGGGGAGCCGACGGCAAGGTGCGGCAGCTCGAAGAAGCCTATCCCCAGCTGCGGGATGGACAATCGGCACCGGCTGCAACAAGCACGATCGAAGCGCCGATCGAGCATCTCGACCTCGCCACCGTCATCAAGGTGTCGCAAGCCGTCTCCAGCGAAATCGTCGTCGAGAAGCTGATCGATACGGTCCTGCGATTGGCCGTCGAGCAGGCCGGAGCCGAACGTGGCCTTCTGATCCTGTCGCGTGGCGGCGAACCGCGGATTGCCGCTGAGGCGACGATCCGCGGCGAAGCGGTCCTCATAGAGTTGCGTAATGAGGCCATCGCCGGCGTGATGCCGGAGTCAGTTCTCAATTACGTCCTGCGTATGCGGGAAATCGTCAGCCTCGACGATGCCTCGGCTGAAAAGGCCTTTGCGGGCGATCCCTATATTCGCTATCGCGCGGCCAGATCCATTCTCTGTTTGCCGCTGATCAATCACGCCAAGCTGATCGGTGCGCTTTATCTGGAAAACACTCTGGCGGGCCGTGTCTTCGCGCCAGGGCGCATTCCGGTGTTGAAGCTGATCGCCTCGCAAGCCGCCAGCACGCTCGAAATAACCGGACTTTACCGAGACCTGGCAGAACGTGAAGCGCGAATAGGCCGGCTTGTCGAAGCGAACATCATCGGAATTTTTATCCGGGATATCGAAGGTCGGATTATCGAGGCCAACGAGGCGTTCCTGCAAATGGTGGGCTACAGCCGTGACGAACTCTTGGCCGGTCAGATCATCGATAAAGAGCTGACGCCGCCGGAATGGCGCGAGCGTGACGCCGAAGCCGAGGCCGAGCTGAGAGTGACCGGCAGCGCCCGCCCCTTTGAAAAGGAGTATCAGCGAAAGGATGGCGGTCACGTACCCGTGATGATCGGTGAGGCAAGTTTCGAGGGGGCCGGGAGCCAGGCCGTGGCCTTCGTGCTCGACCTGTCCGAGAGCAAGCGAGCAGAGGAGAGGCTTCGAGCAAGCGAAACTCGTTTTCGGACCTTCGTCGACCATGCCACCGATGCCTTTTTCCTCCATACGGATGATCTGATCGTCATAGACGTCAACCGCCAAGCCTGTGAAAGCCTCGGTTACACCCGGGAGGAATTGATTGGCATGCACCCGCGCGACTTTGACGGAGCTATCGACGAAAAGGCTCTTGCGACATTGGTGGATCGCGTCGACGCAGGACAGCCAATGACTTTCGAAACGCTCCACCGGCGCAAGAACGGAACAACGTTTCCGGTCGAGGTTCGCGTCGGCAAATTCCGACAGGAAGAGCAATGGTTTCGTCTTTCGCTGGCGCGTGACATCACCGACCGCAGGCAAGCCGAGGATGCTATTCAGCTTGCGCGAGCAGAACTTGCCCATGTAAGCAGGCTCACCACCATGGGAGAACTTGTAGCCTCCATCGCCCACGAGGTCAGACAGCCGCTCACCGGGCTGGTCAGCAGCGGCAATGCCTGCCTTCGCTATCTCGACGCTGATCCTCGTGACATCGTCTCCGCCCGTCGCGCCATCGAGCGCATGATCAGCGACGCTTTTCGCGCATCCGAGGTCATCGACCGGATTCGGGCAATGGCGAAGAAATCACCCGAACGCCGGGACCGGCTGAACATCAACGATATCGTGTCCGAGACGATTGCGCTGGTGTCCACGGACCTCGAACGCAGTGCGGTGTCGCTTCGTACAAACCTTACCGACGGCTTGCCCCCGATCGTAGGGGACCAAGTGCAGATCCAGCAGGTGATCCTGAACCTTATCATGAACGCCAGCGACGCGATGGCGGCGATGCCAAAAGGAGCGCGCGAACTCATCGTAAGCACTGAAAAGGCAGCACCCAAAACCGTTTTAGTGGCAGTCCGCGATAGCGGCCCTATCCTCGACCTTGCGAAGATCGGCGATATATTCGAGGCGTTCTTTAGTACCAAACCCAAGGGTATGGGCATGGGCCTGACGATCAGTCGTTCGATCATAGAGGCTCACAAAGGCCAACTCTGGGCCACGCCAAACGCGCCCCACGGTGCCATTTTTCAGTTTACATTACCAACCGAGGAGAAATAATGATCCATGTCCGGGGCGGCGCCTGACCGGCGCGAAACTTGGGGACATGGATGAAGGAGATTGTCTACATCATTGATGATGACGCATCTGTCCGCGAAGGCCTCGGCGATCTCCTGCGCTCGGTTGGACTTGAGGTACTGACATTCGCTTCCAGCCAGGAGTTTTTGGACAGCAAGCGCCCTGACGTTCCGGGCTGTATCATTCTCGATGTAAGGCTGCCGGGGCGGAGCGGCCTGGAATTTCAGAGCATGCTCACTTCCCTTGGAATTGAGCTTCCGGTCATTTTTATCAGTGCCCACAGCGACATTCCGATCTCTGTGCGGGCGATGAAAGCCGGCGCTATCGAATTCCTGACGAAGCCGCTGCGCGAGCAGGAATTGCTCGATGCCGCCTATGCCGGGATCGAGCGCGACTGCGCTCGGAGGCAGGAAGTCGCGCTCATTGCCGAGCTGCGGTCCCGCTATGATTCCTTGACGCCGCGCGAGCGCGAGATCATGAACCTGGTGGTCGCGGGCAGCGTCAACAAGCAAATCGCTGCTCAAGTGGGCTTGAGCGAGGTAACCGTCAAGGTTCATCGCGGCCACGTCATGCAGAAGATGCAGGCGAGATCTCTCGTTGACCTGGTCCGGATGGCGGACAGCCTCGGATTGACGACGAAGCCGGCGTGGGTCCGGTAGGCTCACATATCTAGACCAAAGTATCGGGCGCCTGCCACGGGTGGATAGTCGGGGCTTCAATTCGGCTGGTCGCTTATCTCATTCGGCAATACGTTCCGAAGGCCGTCGGCTCTATCCTCTTACCAGCTGAAAAAACATGCAGAGACAAGACGGACGTTATCACGTCTCGGTGCAAGAATCTGCGTCGGGTCGGCGCATCCCTACCATTGGACGGACGCTCATCGATGTTGACGCAACGCGAGTAACCGAAAGATCGTGGAAAGGTATGATCCATGCAAAACCAGAGATACGCCCTGCAGAAGAACCTGAACATCTACTGGACGGTAATCGATACGGTTTCAGACCGGAAAGCTCTCGTCGATGGCTTCGTTATGGACATGCTTACCGCCGATGAGGGCGAAGAATTGGTCAACATGCTGAACCGTGCAGAATCTCATGCTATCCTTGCGCCTGCCGAGATGGAGCACCGCGATCGAAGACGACAGTAACTGTTCGATCGCCATCGTATGGCGAACCGGCCGTCATCGTCGGTCGCTCGAGCGTGCAGTCCCGGCGAAAGGCGCTCCAAGAGCACGAACCGCAACACTGCATCAACTTGCCTGTCGCATCATCGACAAACACCAACAGCGAGCACGGATCTCGACGATCTGAAACCAGCGGTGCTCGGCCCCGTCGATCTGCACCGGCTCGCCACAGGCTTCGCGCCGTAATCGTGGCTGATGAAACGTCCGCCGTGGCTTGCGCGACAGCCAGAATCTCCGACATCAAGCCGCGCAACGTCTCGCGCGACACACGCAATCTATCGCGCTCGGCAAGCTTCTCGGCCGCCAGCGTCGGGCCGAAGCCCGCATGACGTTCACGAACCAGCGTCAGCGCATAGTCTCAAAGCTAAAGCCGATGGTGCCACGAACCCGTCCCGATCTGATCTTGCAACCCGGACCAGCGCTCAGATCGGGGCTGGTCGGCGCAATCACCGCAGGATCATTCATGAAATCCGTCCTCCGCCCCGGCTTGCCGTCATTTGTTCACTTCACGCCTGAACACTTCAGCTGGGGTGCGGAACCCAAGGCATTTTCTCGGCGTACTGTTCAACCGATCGATCAGTGATCGTATCGATTCATCAGGAACGGACAGGACAGCAGTATCCCTCGGCAGGTAACGCCGAATCCGCCGATTCATGTTCTCAACGGAACCTTTTTGCCAGGGCGCAGACGGATCGCAGAACCATGCATCGGTTCCCATTCCTTGCTTCAGTCGCCGCCAGGAGACGAATTCAAATCCGCGATCAAACGTCAAACTTTGCCGGGCATGCCTGGGCAGGGGGCTGAGCACGTTGATGAGCCGCTCCATGATCGGCTTGGACTGCCGGTCGTTGTTCTTGAACAGCATGGTGAACCGGCTCATCCGCTCGACAACCGTTGCCACATTGGCATTGCCCTGAACCCTTTCGAAGATCATCAGATCGGCTTCCCAGTGACCGAATTCCTTGCGATCGTTGATGGCTTCCGGCCGATGTTTGATCGAACGCTCATCTGGAAAGACCGGGTTCTGCGGTTTGCGAGCATATCTCGGCCGGCGCTTTCTCCGCCGTTCCGGAAGAAGCCGCGCCAGTTGCTGCCGTTGTCCTTCCGGTGAATAGACATATCGGTAGATCGTCTCGTGACAGACGCTTGCCTTGGCCGCTGGTTCGATCTTCAGTCGTCCAGCAATCTGCTCCGGCGACCAGCCGGATTCCAACTTTCCGATCACTTCGTTCCGCAGATCCTCGCGACGAAAGAGCTTGCCGATCCGCCGGCGCCTGTCGCGCGCCATGTCGTTGGCGGTCATCGCCCAGTAGCCCTCGGCATCGGGGAATTCCTGATCGTGCCAGTAGTTGCGTTTGATCTCCCGGGAGATGGTCGCGCGGTCCCGGCCGAGGCGTCTGGCGATCTCAGACTGGCTAAACTTCTGATCCAACATCCTGGAAATCGATCGGCGTTCGTCAAAACTCAAATGCGAAAAGGTACGGATCAAACCATGGCTCCCGAAAAGCAGGCAGCTTAGCGCCTTTGTTGCAGTTCGAGATAGAATGTGCCCCCCGCTACAGGCGATTTCTGGCGTAATCGACATTATGGAACAACGGCCTTTGCCAGCCGCACCAAGGGCTTGCGCAGGCAGTCGCTCCGCCGCGCGCAGCGCAACAGCGCGGGTTTCATCCGCCAAGGGCGCTGAACGTCAGCACGGCGGAGAATGCGACGAGGGTTGCGGATCCGCACCGCCGGGCAAATGGCGGTATCCGTTTTTCACGTCCGAGGATGAGCCTGCCGATCGACAGCCAGATCGAGGAGACTGCCAGGACCACCGATGCGAGAATGGCGATGGATCCTGTCAAAGGCACCTCCTGCGCGGGAGGCACCATCGTCAATCCGATGATCAGCGCTTTGGGATTTAACAGCGTCGTCACGGCCAGCTGCCGCACGCGCACAGCCTCGACAGGGCTCGATCCGATGCCCCAGAGCCGCAGCGCCAGGTACAAAACCCAGGTCGCCGAGACAAGTTTGACGCCTTGCGAAACCAGAGGGTGGTCGCGGAGAAAAGAACTGGCCAGACCGGCCGCCGGAAGGACGATCGCAAGATATGCGGACATGACGGTGGCGAGCAGGGCGATCGCGCGTCCGAAGGTCAGCCCCTGAGATGCCATCGCCAAAATGGCGTTGGTCGGTCCGGGCAGGATGAGAAGCGTGAAAACGCCCGCTGCGAAAGGCAGAAGATGCACTGTTACGGTCTCCGGGTTTCTTCCGCATCTTGCACGGCCGCGCCTGCCGGTCGTTGACAGAGATCATTTGCGGGACGGAACATTCCGGGCACCCCCGACGTTTATTGCGGTTATGTCAGAGGTGGGCGCCATGCCCGGCATGATCAGGTTCATACTCACTCGATTGGCCACGGGCTTTGCAATCGGAAGCGCCGTGGGGTTCTTCGTCTGGCAGAACGGTTTTGCCGCGGCAGGCGGACCGCAAAATTATCTCGCTCAGGGCCTGTTCATCTACCTCTTTGCGAGCACAATCGGCATGGGTTATCTCGCGACGGCTCTCCTCCTGGAAGAATAGCTCCGGAAGATCAAAGTCCCGTTGCGCGGACGCCGGATGATGTCATCACGCTGCGTGCTGTTCCGGTTCAAGACCGGCCGGAATCTTGAACTGCAGCTCCGCCAGGCGCGTATAAAGGCCGCCTTGGCGCATGAGCGAGGCGTGAGTCCCCTCTTCTACGATCTTGCCCTTGTCCATCACCAGAATCCTGTCCGCCTTGAGCACGGTGGCGAGCCTGTGCGCGATCACGATGGTGGTCCGTGCCTCCATCAATTCCTCCAGGCCGCGCTGCACGAGCGCCTCGTTTTCCGCGTCCAGCGATGCGGTTGCCTCGTCCAGGAGCAGGATCGGAGCGTTCCTGAGCATGGCCCGTGCGATGGCCAGTCTCTGCCTCTGTCCGCCCGACAGCGTCAGCCCACGCTCGCCGAGAACCGAACCGTAGCCGTTCGGCAGCTTCGTGACGAAACCATGCGCCTGCGCCTTGATCGACGCGGCGATCACATCTTCGCGCAGCGCGTCCGGCCTTCCGAACGCAATGTTGTCGTAAACGGAGGCGGCAAACATCGTCACCTCCTGCGGGACAATGGCGATTTCCTTGCGCAGGGTCTGCGGGGAGATCAGGGCAAGCTCCCTGCCGTCGATGGAAATGCTGCCCGCCTGGTTTTCGTAGAAGCCGAGGAGCAGGGAGAAAACGGTGCTCTTTCCGGATCCGGAAGGGCCGACCAGGGCGACGGTTTCGCCTGGCGAAACGCGGAAGGAAAGTCCGCTCAGAACCTCCTTTTCCGGTGCGCCCGGATAGGAAAAGCGCACGTCATGCAGTTCCATGCCCCCCTGGGCGGGGGTCCGGAGCGACGTGCAGGTGTGCGGTTCGCGCTCGTCAGTCTGTTCGTTCAGCAGTTCGAACAGCCGTCCGGCGGCGCCGGCTGCCTGCGAAAGTTCTCCCCAGACCTCCGACAGTGAGCCGAGAGAACCGGCTGCGATCACCGCGTAGATGAGAAATTGGCTCAGGCTGCCAGGCGAGAGCGTTCCCGCCAGCACCTTATGAGCCCCCAGCCACAGCACGCCGACGACGCTGACGAAGACCAGCGTGATGGCAATGGCGGTCAGCAAGGCTCTTGCCCGGGAGGCCGCAACCACCCGGTCGAAGGACAGGTCGACATCGCGCCCATATCTCTGCCCCGCAGCATCTTCGCCGTTGAATGCCTGCACGGTGCGGCTTGCCGCAATGATCTCGCTTGCATAGGCCGAAGCCTCGGCAAGCGCATCCTGTGCGACACGGGATTTCTTCCGCACCGAGCGACCGAACAGGACGAGAGGAGCCACCACCAGGGGAATGGCCCCGAGAGCGATGGCCGACAGGCCGGGACTGGTCACGAACATCATGGCAAGGGCGCCGAGGCAGAGGATTGAATTTCTCAAAGCCACCGATGCCGTGAGACTGACGGCGGATTTGATCTGGGTCGCATCTGCCACGAGGCGCGAGGCAATTTCGCCTGAGCGGTTTCGATCGAAGAATGCCGCAGGAAGCCGGATGATATGGTGGAAGACCTCGAGGCGAAGGTCGGTGACCAGCCGCTCTCCCAATGTGGTGACGAAGTAGTAGCGCGCCGCACTTGCGATTGCCAGCGCGACGGCGAGCGCGATCAGCATGAGAAAATAGCGATTGATGAAGGCTCCGTCCGCCTGGTTGAAGCCGTGATCGACCATGCGCCGCACAGCCATCGGCAGGGCGAGCGAGATGAGAGCTGCGGATGTGAGCGCCAGAAGTGCGCAAACCGAGAGCGACCTATGTGGGCGAAGACGCGGAAGCAGGCTGAAGAGCGGAGTGAATGTCCGATTCCGCGAAGGGGGTTCTTTCCCGCCGTCCTTGCCGATGGCGGAGGCTATTTCTGGTGAAATGGCGGCTTGCCAGTCATGCGGGGCTATCATCAACGCCGTTGTCTCCTCGGTGCTTGCTTCACTTTTTGTCCCGCGAGCGGCGACTTATCTCTTTGATCGCGGTCAATCTCGTGCATCTTTCCCCTGTGCTCAGGCTACCATCCGCGCCAGCGCGCAGCGCGACCAAAGCGAATGCAGGGCGTCGACCAGATGGGCGATATCGGCGTCGGAATGCAGCGGTGTCGGCGTGATGCGCAGCCGCTCGGTCTTCTTCGGCACGGTGGGATAGTTGATCGGCTGGACATAGACGCCGCAATTGTCGAGCAGCAGGTCGGAGATCCACTTGCACTTGGCGGCATCGCCGACCATCACCG